>CACOJQ010000005.1 GCA_902627575.1 uncultured Bacteroidota bacterium | reverse complement strand
TCAAGAGAAAGATTTAAATCTAAAGAAATGGCTAAAATTATGTGTGGAGAATCTGACTCTATAATTAAACAAAATATGTCCCAATTGCAAAATGTTTTTGGAATTGGAAAAGACAAATCTCTTAACTTTTGGCATTCTGTTATTAGACAAGCTTACGTAAAAAAACTACTTACAAAAGAAATTGAAAGTTATGGCGTACTTAAAATAGCTAGCGAAGGCAGAAAGTTTATGAATAAACCTTATAGTTTTAAAATAACTGAAGATCACGTTTATGATGATGATACTAATATTGCTACAGTAACGCAAAAAGGACATGCTGCTGATGAAAATTTATTTAAAATACTTAAGGAGACAAGGAAAAAACTTGCTAAACAAATTAATCTACCACCAGCGATTATTTTTAGTGAAATATCTTTAGTAGATATGGCTAATCAATACCCAATAGATTTTGAAGAAATGTCCAAAATACAAGGAGTAGGTCTTGGAAAAGCAAAAAAATACGGACAACCTTTTCTAGATGAAATTAGTCTTTATGTCAAAGAGAATGATGTGATTCGTCCAGAAGATTTTACAGTCAGGACAGTAGCAAATAAATCTTCTAATAAAATCTATATTATACAGTCACTTGACAAAAAATTATCAATTAACGATATTGCAAATGGTAAAGGTTTATTAAAAAACGAATTGCTTGAAGAGATGGAAAGCATTGTTGAAGGAGGCACTCGACTTAATCTATCCCACATAATCTATGATATGATTGATGAAGAAGAAAGAGAAGATGTTCACTCTTTCTTTAGATCTACTGAAAATTTCTCATTTGACGAGGCAAGGATTGAATATGACGAAGATATTTTTTCTGACGATGAAATAAGACTTTTAAGAATAGATTTCATTTCTCAAGTAGCTAATTAACGCAAAGAATATTTACGATAAAAAAGATAAAGCTAAAGTCTAATACTTAAGAGCAAGATAAGTCATTAAACCAACACCTACTTTTAATGCTTCTTCATCAATGTTAAATCTAGAAGTATGAAGACCATGTGTAATACCTAATTTTTTATTTGCAACACCTAACCTGTAAAAACAACTTGGCACTATTTGTCCATAATATGCGAAATCTTCAGCAGTCATTCTATATGAAAGTTCTACTACATTTTTTTCACCTAAAAAATCCTTAGCGAGCTTAATAGCTGATAATGTTAAGTCAATATCATTTTTTAATACTGGATATCCAACCTTAATTAAAAAGTCTATTTTTAATGAAAATTTCTTAGAAATTTTTTTAGAAATTTCTTGCATCTTTTGATGTGCAAAACTTCTAAATTCTTCATCTAGTGTGCGAAAAGTCCCTTTAATACTTACTTTTTCCGGTATTACGTTCGTATATCCATCTCCGTTAATAAATCCTATTGCAAATACAGCTGGTGTATCTCTATAGTTATAAAAATAATCTTCTAAATTTGAAATTAAATCTGCAGCAGCTACAATGGGATTATTATACGTATGTGGTAATGCTGCGTGCCCCCCCTTTCCAATAATATCCACATATATTTCATCTGCAGAAGCCATATAAGTACCTGTTGCAAATCCTACCTTTCCCACTTCTAATTCTGGGAACACATGTTGAGCAAATATTTTATCAACATTAGGATTTACCAATACCCCCTTTTCTATCATTGTTTTTGCTCCTCCAGGAAAAACTTCTTCTGCTGGCTGAAAAATAAATTTAATGGTACCTTTAAGATCTTTTTTAAAAGCAATTAATACTTTAATAACTCCAAGTAATGATGCAGTATGTGCGTCATGTCCACATGCATGCATAACCCCTTGATTTTTTGAACAATAATCAAATTCATTTTCTTCGAGAATTGGTAACGCATCAAAATCTGCTCTAAATGCAATTGTTTTAGATGATGGTTTACGACCTTCAATTAGCACCACTACTGCAGTATCTCCAATACTTTCATATTTTACTCCCCACTTTTTTAATGTCGATTTTATAAATTTAGATGTATTGTGCTCATTAAAAGAAAGCTCTGGATACATATGTAAATGCCTTCTAATACTAACAATTTCATCAAAATTTTGTATTACAAGATTTTGAATACTATTTATCATTTTGTAAAAAGTAACTTAAAAGCTGTAATCAACATGACTATACCAAAAATTCGTCTAACTAGAGATGGGGAAAGACTCAAAGACAATTTTGATCCAAGGTAGCCCCCAACCACAAAAGTAGCTGCTATTAAAATCGCATATTCCCATTTAACATGACCTGCTTTATAATAATTCATAGCTGCAAGGATCCCAATTGGTGGCAACATTGTAAAAATAGCGGTCCCCTGAGCTTGAAATTGTGTTAACCCTAGAACCATTATTAAAAGAGGGACCATAATAATCCCCCCTCCTACACCTACTAAACCACTCAAAAAACCAGAAAGCAATCCAATTAAAATTAACAATAAAATTATAGATAATGACATTTGACAAAAGTATGAACGAAATATAATTATAATGCAAAGCAAAAAAATAGTTTTTAAATACTAATTAACATACATTTGCAACAAAGAATTACGCAGGTGAAAATACAAACTTTTACATTCAATGACTTTGCAGAAAACACATACATTTTATATGATGAAACAAAAGAGTGTATTATAATTGATCCAGGCTGTTATACTATTGAAGAACAAAATATTTTAACTAGCTTTATACATCAAAAAAATTTAATCCCAACTAAAATATTAAATACACATTGTCACATTGATCATATATTAGGAAATAAATTTGTTTGTAATAAGTGGAATATAAATTTGTTTGCCCACAAAAAAGAACTATCATTACTACAAGCTTCAAAACAGATCAGCAAAATGTACGGATTTGATGATTATAAGTTATCACCTATGCCCCATGATTATCTAAATGCTGGACAAACAATAAAATTTGGTTATGTGAGTTTAGACATTTTATTTTGTCCAGGTCACTCCCCAGGTCATATTTGTTTTTATTCCAAAAAAAATAACTTATTAATTGGAGGAGATATAATTTTTAAAGGAAGTATTGGAAGAACAGATTTACCTGGTGGAGATTATGAAACTCTTATTAAAAGTATTAATAAAGAAATTTTATCCTTACCAAATGAAACACAGATTTATCCAGGGCACGGAAAACCTACATCATTATCTGAAGAAAAAAAACATAATCCTTTCATATCTTAGGAATTTCTATTTTAGATTTATTTTTATTGTAGTCTAAAATCAAAAGATAATACATGAAAATTCCTAACAAATATAATGCAGCAGTTATATAAAAAATACAAGCATAGGTCATATTTTTTGCTTTTAAAATACTTACAATTTGTGAACTAAAGAACCAACTTCCACTCCAAATAGCAGCCATAACTGCACTTAAGATTTCTTGATTATTTTTTCCCACATAGTTCATAGTAAGCTCTGATGTCATAGGTGCTGCCATATTCATTAATGGAGTTCTGATCCAGTAGCATAGTATCGCTATTGGCAAAGCCCAATAGTATGAACTAAAAAATTCAGTTGTCGCAAGTGCTATTAGTGCTATAACAGACAATAATTGTGTAGAAAGAATGCCTTTTTTGAAACCAAGTCTATTTTTAATATTTGGTACAAGTAAGGAACAAATAGCAACTAATAAACTGGCAAAACCTCCAATTAAAGCAAAAACCTGAGAATCTACATCAAAACTGTGAAAAAAAAATAAATTTATAAAAGGAATAGTCAGCCCAGCACCGACTGCAATTACGAATGTAGGAATTGTTGCTTTTAAAACTAATCTCCAATCATAATTAGTTATATTAAAATCTTTTTTTGGATAGATAATACTTTCATTTTTAAGTTTTAAAATGAAATATATTCCAATAAATCCTATCACTGATATAATTGTTAATATCTGTCCTTCATTAATCCCTTCAATTAACTCTGATGAAAAATAAATAAATAAGCTACTTAAAATAGTTCCAAAGCTATGTGTTGCATAATTCAACGATATTGCATGAGATTGATTAGAAATTTTACTATTACGCATTATAAATGGCAATGAACTTACACTAAATAATGTAAATACAATCCCCCATAATATAAATAAGAATGGAATAACATTATCATATGACATTTCAATAGATAATATTAACATAATTGCAACAATTGGAATGCCAACACTTCCAATCATAAAAAAAGGCTTAAGTGGTCTTCCTTTAATAAAAATACCTAAAGGAAAGGCTAAAACAATAACAGCTAAAAATCTATATGAAATAAAATTTGCAATCTCAGAATCACTAAAACTATTTTTAGCTAAATAAATATTTAATATCAAGAAAAAAGCAGCACCGATTAATTGAATAAAGAATTCAGCTTTAATCATTAACAACACATTTTTTTCTAATTTTAAATAATCTTTTAGCAGAGCTTTCACAAAATATCTTTATCAAAATTATTTAAAATTTCCAAAATAGTACGAAAAGCTACTGCCTTATCTCCAAATTTATTAATATGTTTTTTTTGAATTTGAGATGCAAAGTTAACTTGATATTTATGTAAGTCTTGCATTGTAGCACAAGTGTATGATATTGCAAATGTATTGCCATTATCTTTGATTACCTTTTTTAATTGTGCTTCGATAAATAAACCTGTACTTAAAACTTCAGGAATATGCTTTTGTTGTATCCAACTCAACCACTCAGATTGAATACTTGTATCAACAGTTACAGTAACATTATATACAATCATTTTAAATTTTATAAATTATCTCCTCTTAAAAATCGATATCTTTTTCGTGACTCTGAAACATAAATACTATCTGGATGCTCAATTAATATTTGTTCGTATAAACTTAAAGCTTTTTCTGAGTTTTTTAAAAAATCGTCATATATTTTTGCTCTTTTAAAAAGAGCATCGTCTGACAAAATATCATAATTCCAATCAGAATTTATTATTTCAAGATTATATAAAGCCTTTTCAAAATTATTGCTACTTATATAAACTTGTGCTTTTCTCATATATATTTCATCTGATAAAGTATGTCCGGGAAAATTATTTAAAATAAAGTCATATTGTTCAAATGCCGCATTAATTTTTTTTTGATACAGTAATAAATCTGCATTGGCAAACTTACACATACACTCCTCTGTAGTGTCCAAATTAAAATTATCAGTTATCAATAAAGATAATTCCATTGCATTATTTGCTATTAACTTTGATGTGGATGCTCTTAGAGTTTCTAGCTGAGCTTGAGCCCATTGGAAGTCACATTGATAGTATGATATTTTTGCTACTCTTAATTTTGCTTCATGACCTATTGGATGCTCTTTAAAATCTTTTTCTAATTGAGCATAATAAAGCATAGATTGCCATTGTTTGCCTTGTAGCATTAAAATATCTGCATATTCCATTTTGCACTCAGCTAATTCAAACTTATCAATGTTATTAATAGACATGGCTTTTAATAATAACTCTTCTGCATCAATCAAGTTATCTAAATAAAAAGCTTTGAAATGCGCATAGTTTGTCATTAATTTAATAGTATGTTTATTTTGACCTAATAATGACATAGTTTGAGCATATTTTAAATCTAATTCTTTTAGTGAATTTATATCTTTAGAAGATTTTTTGTTTAATGCAAAAAGCATATTAATATTTGCATCTACATAGTAATATGTACTTTCTCCCTTACTAATTATATAATTATAGGCCTTTTCAGCTAAATCAAAATTGTCTTCATCTAAAAAATTTTCTGCTAAATCAAATACAATACTACCATCTAGATTCATTCTTCTGTCTAAAGATATAGCTTGTCTTAGGGCCATATCATATTGCTTGGATTGCAAATAAAACCATATTAGAAGTTCAGAAAAATCAACTCTATTTTCTTGCTTGAGTACTATGGGTAATAAAATCTTCTTAAGTTGATTATAGTTACTTTCATTTACAATACCATTATTGTCTAAAAATTTTTGAATTTGTGCAAAAACATAATCTTTTCTTAAAGGATCTTTCTGCATAGCGTTTAGATACTCTTTTAGCATAAGCTCAGAATTATCCATTTTAGAATAAATTTGTGCTTTTTGAATAGAAAAATCATTTGATGCATTTATTTTTTCACTTAAAATATAGATATCAATTGCTTTTTGATAGTAGCCATATCTTGATAAAAAACTAGACAGATTTATTGCTTGAGATCTACTACCATTAATTTTTTTTAAAAATCTATTAAACAGTATTTCTTGTTTGTTTTTTTTATTTAATTGCTTAAATTTTGAAACAATTATCCCCAATTCAAACTGTAATGAATTAGGATATTTTTTTAAAAAATCTTTTGATATTTTTTCTGCTTTTTTAAAATCCCCAATCTTTATTAAAGACGAGTAAAGTGGAGTATAAAGTGATGGAGTAAACTTATTTTTTAATTGTTCTTCATACAATAAGATAGCTTTTTCGTACTCTCCATTTAAATAATAATTATAAGCAACTTGTTGATTGCTGTTCTGACAAATAGCCAGATTAGATAATAATAAAAAACCCAATAATACTCGCATCTAACTAATCATGTCAAATCCAGTATACTTTTGTAATACTTTTGGAACTTTAATACCATTTTTAGTTTGATTAATTTCTAAAATAGCGGCATATACTCTCGGTAGAGCTAAAGCGCTTCCGTTTAAAGTATGACATAACTTATTTTTTTCATTTATATCTTTATATCTTAGTTTTAAGCGATTAGATTGATACGCTTCAAAGTTAGACACGGAGCTAACTTCTAACCACTTATTTTGCGCTACTGAAAAAACTTCAAAATCATATGTGAGAGCAGAAGTAAAACTTAAATCTCCTCCACATAACTGAATAACCCTGTAGGGTAGTTTTAAATCGTCCAAAATACTTGAAACATGATTAACCATTTCATGAAGCGTTTCATATGATTTTTCAGGGTACTGTATTTGAACAATTTCAACTTTTTCAAATTGATGTAATCTATTTAAACCTCTAACATTTTTTCCATATGAACCTGCTTCTCTTCTAAAGCATGGAGAATATGCTGTACACTTAATTGGTAAATTTTTTACAATTTTATTTCTAAAAATATTGGTAATGGGAACCTCAGCGGTGGGAATTAAAAATAAATCATCTTTGTTAACATGATACATTTGCCCTTCTTTGTCGGGAAAATTACCAGTACCAAATGCAGATTCTTCATTAACAAGATAAGGTGGTAAATATTCTGTATAACCCGCTTCTATATTTTTATCTATAAAATAAGAAATCAAAGCTCTTTGTAGCTTAGCTCCTTTATTTACGTACAAAGGAAAGCCTGTACCTGCTATTTTATTTCCAATTTCAAAATCAATTAAATTATAAATTTTAGCCAAATCCCAATGTGCCTTAAGATTTTCAGAAGTTTCAGGCATTTGTGCTACATCTTTGATAATTACATTTTCTTTATCTGAATCTCCAAATGGAACGGAATTATGCGGAACATTCGGAATTTGAATTAAAATATCAAAAATTTCTTTTTCTATGGATAGAGATTTTTTTTGTAATTTTTTTGTTTTTTCTTTTATGTTAATTGATTCATTTTTAAAAAATTCTGCTTTATCTATATTTCCAGATTTATAAATTGACCCTATCTTTTCGGAAATTTTTTTTGATTGAGATTGTAAGTCCTCTTTTGATTTTTGAATTACCTTTCTTTGATCATCAAGATCAATTAATTTGTCAAATAAATGTTCTGCGTCAAATTTTTTTATTTTCAACAATTTGACATATTGATTTTTATTTTCTTTAATATTATTAATAGTTAGCATAAATTATTTATGGTTATTTCGCAAACAAATTTAAATAAAAAAACTCTTGATTTTTTCAAGAGCTTTTCTAAATATCATTATCTTAAAAAAACTTAGTTCTCTACGGAGATATAGGACTTATTATTTCTTTTCTTAGTAAACTTCACCCTTCCATCAACTAAAGCAAATAAAGTATGGTCTCTACCCATACCAACATTATTTCCTGCATTATGGACGGTCCCTCTTTGTCTTACAATAATATTTCCTGCATTTACATTTTGTCCACCAAAAATTTTGACTCCTAATCTTTTACTATGCGATTCTCTTCCGTTTTTAGAACTTCCAGCCCCTTTTTTATGTGCCATCTTTTAATTAATTAAATTACTATACGTTTTTGTTTTTAGTTGTACTTTTATCAGAAGCTTTCTTTGCTGTAGCCTTTGTAGAAGCTTTCTTTGGAGTAATCTTTGCAGAAGCTTTCTTTGCTGTAGTCTTTGCAGAAACTTTTTTAACTGTAGTCTTTGCAGCAGCTTTTTTAACTGTAGTCTTTGCAGCAGCTTTTTTAGCTGATGATTTAGAAGCTTTCTTTTCAGTAGCCTTTTCATCAATACTTAAAACTTCAAGTTTTGTTAAATAGTGTCTATGACCATTTTTTACTTTATAACCTTTTCTTCTTTTCTTTTTAAAAACAACCACTTTGTCAGCTTTGAGGTGTTCAAGTACTTTTGCAGTAACTTGTGCTCCTTGAATTAATGGAGAACCAATACTAACTTTTCCTGATTCCTCAAAAAGTAATACTTTATCCAAAAAAATTTTAGTACCCTCTTTTTCTTCTAATCTGTTTGAATATATCTGTTGACCCTTTTCAACCTTAAATTGCTGACCTGCTATTTCAACTATTGCATACATGTTATAATGTTTTCAAAAAATGGATTGCAAAATTATAAAATCTGTTCAAATGAACAAAAATTAAATCTTTTTTTTTGATATGGATTTATCTTGAAGAAAACAATTTTAACAGTTATAACGTAAATAATATTAAATTTGTGACATGATTTTATCAATTCTAAAAAATATTTTTTTCTTATTGTTTTTTATTCTATTTACAGACATAGAACTTATTTCACAAGAACGTTGTGGTACTGTTCAAGTTACAAAAGATAGAGAAATCCAATACCCAAAATACAAGAAAAAAAGAAAAAATGTAAATAAAGAAACAAATATATGGATTAAAAAAAATTATATTAATAAATCAATAATAACTATACCAGTAGTAGTTCATGTCGTTTGGAGTAACAGTAATCAAAACATTTCTGACGCTCAAATTGAAACACAAATAAATGTACTTAATCAAGATTACAGAAGAAATAATATTGACCAAATCAACACACCAGGTGTTTGGCAGTCAATAGCTGCTGATTGTGAAATTGAATTTTGTTTAGCAAAAATAGACCCAAATGGTCAAGAATCAACTGGTATAAATAGAGTACAAACTAATCATGGTTCTTTTGGGATGGACAATGATATTCACACAAGTTCATTGGGTGGAGCTGATGATTGGCCCAATGAAAATTATCTTAATATTTGGGTATGTGATTTAGAACCTGGATTATTAGGATATGCAACACCTCCAAGCAATTGGATTGGAGATGGTGACGGAGTAGTAATTGGATACAAATATTTTGGGACAATAGGAACTGTACAAGCACCATATAACAAGGGAAGAACAACAACTCACGAAATTGGACATTGGCTTAACCTTAATCATGTGTGGGGTGACTCATGGGGGAGCAACGGATGTAATGCAGATGATAATGTTTCAGACACACCCAATCAAGAAGAAGAAAACTATAATTGTCCAGGCTTCCCTCACAATGCTGCAGCATGCAATACTAGCTATGGTGATATGTTTATGAATTATATGGATTACACCAATGATGCATGTATGAATTTATTTACCGAGGGACAAAAAGAAAGAATGTTAGCAGCAATCACACAATACAGACCTAACATGCTTAATCATAATTTATGTAATTCACATACAAATGTTTCAGAAATTTTAATTAATGAAAAAAAGTTAATAAAAATTATTGATTTCTTGGGAAAAGAACTAAATATGAATACATCAAACAAAAACTGTATTTATATTTATAATGATGGAAGTGCAGAAAAAAAAATTATTTTAAAATAATATTTACTGCCAAACTAATGATTCAATCATATAACGAACATCTTCTTTTAAAAAGCTGTTTATTGGAGAAATAGAATCTGTAACTTCAAAATTAAAATATAAGGCTCCTCTCACAAAATGATTTATACTGTCAGTAAGATAAAACTGTGTTGATGTTGCTGTTGCTCCGTCATAATCATATAATAAGCCAAAAACATTTTCTTTTTTATTTATAAATGTATTTTCAGAAATGGATTCAGCCATAAAATCATGCTTGTAAGCTAAATAATTACAGTATTTTACATGTTCTAATAAATCATTTTGCAAAATGTAATACGAAAAATGAAGTGTGGCATTTAAATCTTTAAATTCAATATTAAAACTCTGCTTATCTAAATAATTGAATTGACTATACGCTGGCTTTTGAAATAAAAAAAAATTGTTAAAACTTACTTTTTCATATTGTTTTTTTGGTAAATGAATTTTATGATAAGCTTTAGGAACAGGTGTATATCTGTTATTAGAACATGCAATTAAAAAAGCTAGTACAACTAATATAAAAACTGCTTTATTTTGCATCAATAGTTACCTTTAATCTTTTTATTCTACGTAAATCAGCAGATTCAACTTTAAATGTGAATGAAGCAAATTGACAAACAGCGCCTAATTTGGGCATACTACCGTGAAGCTCTAGAACTAAGCCAGCTAAAGTATCAAATTCTCCTGAAATATTATCAAAAAAATCTGAATCAACTCTAACAATCTTTGAAAAATCATTTAAAGAAATCTTTCCATCAAATATATAATTGGATTCATCCAGTACAGAATATATATTTTCTTCAATATCAAATTCGTCGTTAATTTCACCTACTATTTCTTCAAGTACATCTTCTAATGTCACTAACCCAGATGTCCCGCCATATTCATCAACTACTATAGCTAGATGATTTTTTTTTGATTGAAATTCTTTTAACAAATCATTGATCATTTTAGTTTCAGGAACAAAGTAGGCAGGTCTACATAATTTATACCAAGAAAAATTTGCATGCTCATCTAAATGAGGTAATAAATCTTTGATATATAATATACCAACTACCTTATCTATTTGTTGGTCGAAAACTGGAATTCTAGAAAAACCTGATCGCAAAATAATTTCTAATACTGATTTAAAATCGAAAGATTTGTCAATAGCTGCAATATCAACTCTTGATTTCATAATTTCTTTCACATCAATATTTCCAAATTCAACTATTGATCTAAGAATTCTTCTTTCACTTTCTTTGCTTTCGTGTTCAGTAATATCAAGTGCTTTTGATATATCCTCAACAGAAATTTTCTTTTGCCTAGCCTTTAACTGCGCATCTACAAATTTAGTAATATTCAATAACAAAAAACTAATTGGATATACTAACTTATTTAAAAAAACAAGCAATTTACTCATGCGATTTGAGAATGAAACGGCATTACTATTTGCATAAACTTTTGGTAAAATTTCTCCAAATAATAAAAGTAAAAAAGTAATAATAACAAACTGAAAAATTAATTCCAATGCAGAATCTTTTGGGAATTTAATTGCAACAGAAGTAAGGTATGATGTCACTACAACAATTGCAACATTTATAAAATTATTAATAATCAAAATTGTTGCTAACAATCTATTTGGGTTTTTAAGTAAATTATGGACGTTTTCATTATTTATCTTCTGTCTATCAGAATATGAAAGAGAAAAAAAAGCTACTTCTGATGCAGATATGAATGCAGATGAAACTAAAAGTAAACAAATTATTGTTATACATATAATACTATCAAAACTAAATAAATTAATTTCAATACCACTAAATACTGAAAGCAGAAAGTTGATGGGGACTACATCTTCCAATTAAATAAAATTTAAATTAAAATGGTAAATCATCTTCATCATTGGAAACTGATTTTTCATTTGTTGTTAATTCTTGGCTAGCAGAATCTTGTGAATTCTTTTTACCCAACATAGTCATATTATCAGCCAAAACCTCCGTACTGTATCTAGTATTACCATCTTTATCTTCCCATTTTCTTGTTCTAATTTTTCCTTCAAGATAAATGCTATCACCTTTTTTTAAATATTTTTCTGCAACTTCTGCTAATCCTCTCCAAAAAACAACATTGTGCCATTCTGTTTGACTGACACGCTCTCCTTGTTTGTTCCTATAGTTTTCAGTTGTAGCTAATGAAAAATTTGCTACAGCAACTCCACTGTCTAAATATCTAACTTCAGGATCTTTTCCTAAATTGCCTAATAAAATAACTTTATTAACTCCCGACATATATTTCTAAATTATTATTTACTTTAACAAATATACATAATTTCTATATCAATTTATAGTCGTTAATAAATTTCTCAATCAATCTCGGAACAGGAAGCTGCATCAACTCTTGTTTACTTACACATTTAAAATTTTTTTTATTAAGATTTTGAACATTAATAAACCAAAATGTAGCATAAATATTTTGATGTGATAATTTATGTAAATAAACTTTAGATGAGGCTATAACTTTATATTTATAATCACAAAAAAAAATTTTCCAATTTTCTTCTTCAAATAGTTCATTTTTATTTATTTTTTTTTCTACCTCAATATAAGGGAACTGATACATTCCTTTCCAAATACCTTTATTAATTTTTGAAAAAATAAATTGTTCTTCATGATTAATAATTAAATAATTTAAAAATCTATTTGTTATTTTAATTTTCTTTAACTTAACTGGAAGCTTATTTATGTTGTTAGTATTATAAGCTATACACATTGAGACAAAGGGGCAACTTTCACATTTAGGAATTTTTGGAGTACAACATAGTGCACCAAAATCCATTATAGCCTGATTATATTCTGAGTGTCTTTTGTTATCCAATAATTTAGCAGCAAGATCATAAAACTTTTTTTTACCAGAAAATGATTCAAAAGGTGTCTCAACTCCAAATATTCTACTTAAAACTCTGACAACATTTCCATCAACTACTGGTAATGAAAGATCAAATGCAAAGGAAGATATTGCTGCTGCAGTATAATTACCTACGCCCTTTAGTGATAGAATATCTTCATAGTTTGAAGGAAAAATCCCATCATACTTTTCAGCAATACATTTTGCTGTATAATGTAAATTTCTAGCTCTTGAATAATAACCTAATCCTTGCCATAATTTTAATACTTCTTCTTCTTGTGCATTAGCTAGATCTAACAAGGAGGGAAATGATTCGATAAATTTAGAAAAGTAAGGAAGTCCTTGACTGACTCTTGTTTGTTGTAATATTATTTCTGAAATCCAAATTACATAAGGGTCTCTTGTTTTTCTCCATGGCAATTCTCTTTTATTTAAATCGTACCATTTTAATAGTGTGTTACAAAAAACCATGTAATTTAAATTAATGAGAAATGAAACAGTTAAAAAAATTGACTATATAAATAGTCCAGCAAATTATTTTAAATATATTTGCGCCTCAAAATTAATGAAGAAAACTAAAACAAAAAAATAGAAATGACTAAAGCAGAGCTTGCTAGTAGAATATCAGAAGTTACAGGCATTGAAAAACTTACCACATTAGCGGTAATTGAATCTATGATGAAAGAAATTAAACACTCTATTTCAATAAATGAATCAGTGTTTCTTAGAGGTTTCGGAACTTTTAAAGCAAAAAAAAGAGCTGAAAAAACAGGAAGAAATATCAAAAAAAACACAACAATTATAATCCCTGAACATCACATACCAGCATTTAAGCCCTCAAGGACTTTCGTTAAAAAAGTCAAAGAAAATGTTAAATAAATTTCTGTTTTTTTTGTAAAAAAATATAAATTATATGGCAGGAGCGAAAAAAAAGAAAAGACTCAAAATAGCTGTTCACAAACGCAAAAAACGTTCTAGAAAAAATAGACATAAATCTAAATAAATTTAGTTTCTAAAAGCTCCAAAAAAATTTAGAAAGGCATGAAATATGATTTAATTATCGATTCAAGGCCAACTGAAGTAGCGTTAGCTCTTTTGCGTGATGGTCTTCTTATTGAATTTCACAAAGAAAAACACGATAATGATTTTTCTGTAGGTGATATTTATCTAGCTAAAGTCAGAAAAACTGTGCCTGGTTTAAATGCTGCATTTGTAAATGTTGGATATGAAAGAGATGGATTCTTACACTATTTAGACTTAGGACCACACTATAACTCTTACAAAAAATTTACACATCAAGGGATAAATCAAAAACTAAATACAGCATCATTAAAAAATTTTAAAAAAGAAAAAACTATAGACAAAGAGGGCTCTATAAGCGCCGTATTAAAAAGTGGTGATCAATTACTAACACAAATTTCTAAAGAACCTATATCTACTAAAGGGCCAAGACTTACAACAGAAATCTCTTTAGCTGGAAGATATATGGTCCTACTTCCATTTTCTGATAAAGTATCTATATCTCAAAAAATAGATGATGCTAAAGAACAGACAAGATTAAAAAAATTAATTAGAAGTATAAAACCTCACGGTTTTGGTGTTATAATCAGGACAGTTGCAAAGGATAAAAAAGTTGCAGAGCTTGATAGAGATTTAAAAAATTTATACAAAAAATGGCAATTAATTACTAAAAATTTAAAAAATGCAAAGCCAAAAATTAAAATTCATGGTGAACTAAACAAAGCATCAACTATCTTAAGAGACTTACTTGGAGAAAAATTTAATAAAATTCATGTTAATAATCAACAATTAAAAACTGAACTTCAAGAATACTTGTCAAGGATTGCTCCAGAAAAAGAAAAGAATATCAAGCTATATAATAAAACTACTCCTATTTTTCAAGAATTTAATGTAACAAAGCAGATTAAAGGTTCATTTGGTAAAAATGTAACTATGAAAAAAGGGGTGTATCTTGTAATTGAACATACTGAGGCTCTACACGTAATTGACGTAAATAGTGGCAAAAAAGTTGATTCAAAAAAAGATCAAGAAGAAAATGCCCTTATTGTCAATTTAGAAGCTGCTCAAGAAGTTGCCAGACAATTACGTCTAAGAGATATGGGTGGAATAATTGTTGTTGATTTTATTGATATGAAAGAAGAAAAAAACAGGCAATTACTTACTGAAAAGCTTAAAGAGTTTATGAAGAATGATAAAGCTAAACACAATGTTCTTCCTCCAACAAAATTTGGATTAATCCAAATAACTAGACAAAGAGTAAAACCAGTAATGAATATAGATACTGATGAAAACTGCCCAATGTGCTCTGGAAATGGTAAAATTGATTCAAGCTTACTTTTAGTTGATAAAATAGAAGCTAAAATTCACAAGTTGACCTCAACTCAAAAAGGACCTATTCATATATCAACACACCCATTTGCAGCCTCATACATTAATCAAAGAAAAAGTTGGTTTTCATCATCAATTAGTACAAAATGGAGTAAAAAATACAATCGTAAAATTAAAGTTAGTCCTGACGATAGACTACACCTTTTGCAATACACAATCATTAATTAGCAATATTTTCAGAACCAACTATCCTTTTAGACCAAATAATTAAAACACTTATGGATACTAACATTAGGCCTAAACCTACTATAAAACCATACCTTATGTTGTCAGAAGTTTGAAAAAATGAAAAAGATAAAATACCAATAAGTAACATCCGAACCACAATATTTAAAGTTCCAAATACAGAATTAGTTCTTCCAATTAAGTTATTTGGAACATGATGAAAAATATAAGTTGTTCTTAAAATTCTAACACCCGCATTTGTAATTCCAATTACAAAATTCGCTAAAAAGAAATACCATAAAATGTCAATATACGTTAGAAAATAATATGATAACGTTGCTGTAGACATAAGAATAATAACAGCAAATACTGTTTTGATATTTTTAAATAGTCTTATAATCATTAGGCCAGAAAATATAGCTCCAAAAGAATAATATATTTCGGCAGAAGCAAATACATTACCTTCTGACAACAAAAACTTTTTTACATAATCTGGCAATAAAACATGGATTTCAACAAGAGTAAATGCAAACAACATATAAGATGCTAAACCAAAAACAAAAATAACAGGTTCTCCTTTAAGAAATAAGAAACCTCCTTTCAACCTATTTATAATACCCTCTTTATGCTTTTTATCTGTTGAAATCGAAGTATATCTAATTAATGAGAATATTAAAATTACAAATAGATATGTTATTGCATCTAACAAAAAAATCTCATATATGTTCCATTTTTGTATATCTAAAGGTAAATTAAATTTTATACCTCCAATTTCTAAAATTTGATTTTCAGTACCTGTCAACAGAATAGCTGCAAATGCACCAGCAAGTACTGATGTTACTTGCCCCTGAACTTCAATATAAGAATTTAAGTTTCCATAATATTTTTTCTCTGTAATTTCTTGACCAAATGCATATAAATTTGGGTAGTGAACATTATAATTGAATATGGTGACAGCAAAAACTGAAACAACCAAAAAATCAGAGTAATTAATTTCTAAATTTGAATATAAGCCTGTTAAAGCAATACTACCAATTAATAGCCCACATATGCAATTAACTATTATAAATAATTTTTTTCTACAATATCTATCTACTAGAGTACCAGCATAAACACCCCAAAAAAGAGTTAAAAAAGTAATTATTAAATAAAAATTCCAAAAAAAATCAGTTCTTGAAACTTCAGCAAAATACCATGGTATTGCCAACATACTTATTCCTTGAGCTATTCCAGAAATAATATTTGCTAAAAAAAGAAGATAGATTGCCTTTTTATTTTTCATATTGCAAAATTAGTATTTAAAATGATTAATTGTATTTTTGATTTATGACAAATAATAGAATTTACAATATTAAAGTTGCTATTGAAAGATTAAAAAAATTTTGTAGTATTCAAGACAGGTGTCAGCAAGATGTGATTAACAAATTAAGAAATTGGGGCCTCACACAAAACAGCCAAGATCATATTCTTGAAATTTTAATTAATGAAAGCTATATAGATGAAATGAGATATGCTAAATCATTTTGCAGAGGAAAATTTAATATCAAAAAATGGGGTAAGAACAAGATAAAATACGAGTTAAAAAAAAAGAACATTTCAAAAAATTGTATTTCAGAAGGCTTAAATGAAATTGATGATTGTTCATATTTAAATATATTGGAAAAAATTTATAATAAGAAAAAAGAAAATACATCAGAAAAAAATATTATAATTAAAAATAATAAAATAGCTGCATTTCTAATAAGCAAAGGATTTGAAAGAAACTTGGTTTGGGAGGTAATTAAAGAGAAAAATTATTAGAACTAAAATGATGAATAGCTATAAAGAAAATATATCCCAACTTACCTCAAGAAAAAATGAACTTTGGAGAGTACTGGATATAAAAAATAAACAAAAAAAAATACAGAGTTTAGAAGATGAAACTCAAACAGAAAAATTTTGGAATAATAGCAATAAAGCAAAAAAAATTCTAAAAGAAATAAATAAATTAAAAATATGGATTGATCTCTATAACTTAGTAAAAAAGAGTATTGAAGATGTCGAGGTTTTGTTAGAGCTCGGAGCAGATGAAAATGAAGTAGATACACAAATAAAAGCAACAACACAGTATATTGAGGAATTAGAATTCAAAAATATGTTAAGTGCTGATGAGGATAATTTAACAGCTATAATGTTAGTTACACCTGGGGCTGGAGGTACAGAAAGTCAAGATTGGGCAGAAATGATTATGCGTATGTATATGATGTGGGGAGATAAAAATAATTACAAAGTTAAAACAATTGATTTTCAAAAAGCTGAACCTGCTGGAATTAAATCTGTAACTTTGGAATTTGAAGGAGATTTTGCTTTTGGTCATCTGAAGGGAGAAAATGGTGTTCATAGATTGGTGAGAATATCACCATTTGATTCTAATGCCAAAAGACATACTTCTTTTGCCTCAGTTTTTGTTTATCCATTAGCTGATGAAAGTATTAGCATAGATGTAGACCCTTCTGATATAAGTTGGGATACTTTTAGAGCAAGCGGAGCTGGAGGACAAGGGGTAAATAAAACAGAATCTGCTGTTAGACTAAAACATCAGCCAACAGGTATAACAATTGAAAATTCAGAGTCAAGATCACAGTTAGAAAATAAAAACAAAGCATTGCAATTATTAAAATCTCAACTTTATGAGCTCGAAATAAGAAAATTACAAGTCGAGAAAGAAAAATTAAATAATTCAAAGAAAAAAATAGAATGGGGCTCACAAATACGAAATTATGTTCTTCACCCCTATAAATTAGTTAAAGATATAAGAACAAATTATGAAACTACAAATCCTGAAGCTGTATTAGATGGAGATATTAATCCATTTATCAAATCGTATTTAATGGAATTTGGACAAAAATAAAATTTAAGAAACTAAGTAATGAAAATATATCATAACAGTAGATGTCGAAAAAGTAGAGAAGCTTTAAAAACAATACAAAATCATACGCAAGAATATGAGATAATTGAATATATGAAAGATAGATTATCCTTAGAAGAAATTTCATCAATAATAAAAAAACTAAAATTAGATCCAATAAGTTTAATAAGAAAAAATGAGGATTTATGGAAACAAAATTATAAAGATAAAAAACTATCAGATAATGAAATAATTAAAATAATGCAGGACAATCCTAAATTAATTCAAAGACCAATTGTTGTTATTGATGATAGAGCTGTTATAGCAAGAAATATAGAAAAAGTTAAAGATTTATTTAATTAAGAGGGAATATTTTCGTTATCCATTTTCCCTTCTTTAAACCAAACATATATGAAATATGGCACGATACTTGCAAGAAAAAGCAAACACCAAAAGGCCATCAAAAAAATAAAAACAAAAATTAAAAAGCCAATAAATTTCATAATGTTAATTTTGCTACAAAGTAACAATAAGAAAAAAAAATATCAAAATATTTTAAGATGAAATACAGAATAGAAAAAGACACTATGGGTGAAGTAAAAGTACCACATGATAAATATTGGGGTGCACAGACTCAAAGAAGTATAAACAACTTTAAAATTGGACAAAAAGGAAGCATGCCTATTGAGATTATATACGGTTTTGCATACTTAAAGAAAGCTGCAGCGCATGCAAATACAGAATTAGGTGTTCTTTCAAAAGATAAATGCAAACTTATATCTACCGTATGCAACGAAATAATAGATGGTAAACATAATGAACAATTCCCATTAGTCATCTGGCAAACGGGAAGCGGTACTCAAACAAATATGAATGTTAATGAAGTTATTGCTAATAGAGCACATGTAATTAACGGTGGAAAACTTAATGATTCTAATAGAATTATTCACCCAAATGATGATGTAAACAAGTCTCAAAGTTCAAACGATACATTTCCAACAGCAATACATATTGCATCATTTAAATGTATAGAAGAAATTACAATACCAGGAATCACTTCACTAAAAAATAGTTTAGAAAATAAAGCAACTGAATTTAAAAAAATAGTTAAGATTGGTAGAACTCATCTGATGGATGCTACTCCTTTATCTTTAGGACAAGTTTTCTCCGGATACTATTCGCAATTAACTTATGCTTTAAAAGCTCTTCAAAACACATTACCACATTTATCAGAAATAGCTCTTGGAGGTACCGCTGTAGGAACCGGTATCAATACCCCAGAAGGATATGCTGAAAAAGTAGCAGATTACATAAAGAAATTCACGGGTCTTCCATTTAAAACCGCAAAAAATAAGTTTGAAGCTTTAGCTTCACAAGATGCAATTGTAGAAAGCCATGGAGCTTTAAAACAAACGGCTGTATCTTTAAATAAAATAGCAAATGATATTAGGCTTTTGGCATCAGGTCCAAGAAGTGGTATTGGGGAAATAATAATACCATCTAATGAACCCGGTTCCTCTATTATGCCAGGAAAAGTTAATCCAACACAATGTGAAGCTTTAACAATGGTGTGCGCACAAGTCATAGGAAATGACACAGCAATATCTACTGGTGGAATGCAGGGGCATTTTGAGTTGAATGTTTTTAAACCAATGATTGCCGCTAACATATTGCAATCTGCAAGATTAATAGGTGATGCATGCTTTTCTTTTGATAAAAATTGTGTAAGAGGTGTTCAAGTAAATCAAAAAAATATCACAAAAAATCTTGACAACTCTCTAATGTTGGTTACAGCATTAAATACAAAAATCGGATATGAAAAAGCCGCAGAAATTGCAAAATCAGCTTATAAAAATGATACTACATTAAGAGAGGAAAGTATTAAATCTGGATACCTATCAGAAGAGGAATTTGATAAGTGGGTAAATCCTGAAAAAATGTGCGGAGATATATAAAAAATAAAAAAGCCGAGATAATCTCGGCTTTTTTATAATCATATATTTGGAAATCTAAAAATTCCAGTAGTAACCTACACCCAATGATTGCTGGGAGCTACCTGATAAATCATAATTATACTCAATATTAAACTTATCGAATAAATTATAAGCTAATTTAATGACTGGAACAGCAAAAGCATTATCATACCCCTCTTTTTCGCCTTGTTTATCAATGTCTGCCTCTTCAGAAGTGCCTTCATTTCCTATATTTAAATGAAATCCAGCTCCAACTGACCAGCTCTTATAGTTGTAACTTACATAAACTGGAACAGAAATTATTAAATGATCACTCCATACATCTACCTGTTCAAGGTTACCATTATCATTATTAAAGTAATCTTGTTTTTTAACATCTTTACCAGTAAAATTAAAAAGTAACTTAGCTTCAGCAGAAAGACTTTTTTGATTTGTATATGGTTTAAAAATAAATCTATATTGCCCTCCAACTAACACATCTGTTTTGTTATCTGGATTCTTGTCAAGACCAAGCTTTAAAAAAGCACCATATCTATGGTGATTTAAAGACCTTATGATTGTTTTATCATTAGATTTTCCTTTAATACTGATATTTCCTTGATCATTACATACCTCTTGTAATTGTCTTCCAGCATTAATTAAATCAATACTTCTTTTCTTACCTTGATCTGTAAAATAATTTATTAACTTCTTATCATTTTCTGAAAAAGTCATATATACTTTCTCTGCATTGATGTAAGTAGTCTTACCTCCGGCTAATGATGCTTTTGTGTTTTGTTGTTGAGAAGGTATTGCATGATGCTTATGCCTGTAATACCAAACCAAAACTTTGCAATTATTAGCTACATCATGATACACATCATAAGGAGGTATACCTAAAATAGTAGTTACTTGATTTTCTGTCATACCTGGACTAACTTTGTACAATTTGTCAATAGTTGTATATTCTGGAATAGACTCTTGCGCTGTTAAAGTGAAGGCAAAAGCTATTATTAATAATGTTATTATATTTTTCATAATTAATTGTTTTTATTATTAGACTTCACCTCTTTTAACTTTAAGCCATTAAGAACCTTTGAAATATATTCATTTAATTTAAAATTTCTGTTCCATAGTCTTCCACTTTTATGTGTCAAATCTATATTAATTTGTGCATTATTCTTTTCTGCTAAATCACATAACGTACATTCAGAGCCTATTAATTCAACCTGTCTCTTTTCCTTCTTTTTCTTCTCTTTCTTAGGCTTATTAATAGGAATACATCTTTCACCACAATTTTTTACAGGATCGTATTTTTTATTTGGCTTGTAATCACAAATACAATATTCACAATCACCGATTGTTAAAACAGTACCCGATTCAACTATTGGGGTGTTTCTTTGCTCAGTAGCATTTTTGTCATAATTAAGTGATTTTTTATCCATACAACCATATATAACAACTTCAGGTTCTGGACCTTCACATGCGCTTTCTAACTGCTTTGCAAATGACAATACTGTTGAACCCCCACTTTTACCTGCGTCAGTAACTAAAGATTCAACTTTACCGTCTCTGTAATAAACATAAACGTTTGAAGGGTCTACAAAACGCTCAGCACCTTTATTATTACTAGCATACGAATTTAATGTTCCGTGACTAATTTCTTTATACTTGTATTTAAATTGATGTATCTCACAACCTCCTTCTATACCATGAAAAATTTCATAAGGAGCTATTTCAAGTGTTTCTACAACTTGATCTTTTGTCATTCCCGGATTGACTTTAGTAATTTTATCAACAGTAGTGTAGTAAGGAACTATGACATTACTGCATGAGCTAAAAATCAAAGCAACCAAAAATATTTGTAAAACTTTTTTCATAATTAACTTTTTAAATTAAGGGCCGCTAATATAAAAAAAAAATTAATTATTTAAATTTTTTAATTTATTTGTTTTTAGAACTACTTTTTGAGTTGCGCAACAATATTTTTTATCTCCTGTTCGTCATCTCTTTTACATATTAATAAATCTCCTTTATTTTCTACGACAATAAAACCATTTAGGCCATGTAATATAACTAATTTTTTATCTGGAACTTTTACTATATTATCTGATGAATTATATAACATTGTATTATCCCCCTGAACTGCATTTCTTTGTTTATCAAGTTTTATATGCTTTGATAACGCACCCCATGTTCCAAGATCACTCCATCCAAAATCAGATGGGAAAACATAGACATTATTAGATTTTTCCATAATACCATAGTCGATTGAAATATTTTTACATCCATGATAAACTCTATTTATAAACTCCTCTTCTTTAGAAGTATTATAAAAATCCTTTCCATCTTCAAAAATATCAAATATATCTCTTAAATGTTTTCTAAAAGCTAATATTATACTTTTTACACTCCAAATAAACATTCCAGAGTTCCAAAGAAAATCACCACTATTTAAAAAATTGAGAGCTAGTTCTTGATTTGGTTTTTCTGTAAATGTTTTAACTTTAAAAATGTCATTAGACGATTGTAAATTCTCAGAAGTGTATTGTATATATCCGTAACCTGTTTCAGGTTTTGAAGGATTTATACCTAAAGTTAACAAAACATCATGTTTACACACAACATCTAAACAACTATTTGCTATATCTAAAAAACTTTCTTCATGCAAAATCAAATGATCTGAAGGAGCAACAATTATATTAGCTTTTTGGTTTAAGTTATATATTTTAAAAGATGCATAGGCAATACATGCTGCAGTATTTCTCATTGCGGGTTCACAAAGAATATTATCTGAATGTATTTCAGGTAGTTGATTCAAGCACAAATCCTTATACTTTGCATTCGTTAAAACTAATATATTTTGCTTAGGAATTATCTTTTCAAGTCTATTAAAAGTTTGTTGAATTAAAGTTTTTCCAGTACCAAGTATATCTAAAAATTGTTTGGGAAAATTCTCTCTACTCATGGGCCAAAATCTTGAACCAATTCCTCCAGCCATTATTACAGCATAATTGTCTTTATTCATTTTAGCTTAATTAAAAAAATAATTGCAAAATTACATTATTTCTTAAATTGTGTTTTTTGGACTTCAGCATATGGATGAAACAGATAAATTTTATTTGTCTTTAGTTCAATACATTTAAATCTTTTTCTTAGTAATTTTCCTTTAACAAAAAGGCGACCATTAGATAATTGAAAAGTATCACCTTCTTTTACATCTAAAATATATTTACAGCATGATTTATCATACTTCTTCAAAACCATTGTTAGTTTATGATCTGAATATGTAGATGCTCTAGGGTTAATCATAAATCGACTAAGTTCTTTTAAAATATCCTCTGGAAAGTTATCGGTACTGAGAAAAGACAATAACATTGACCTATATTTATGCTTCCATTTATCACCATGAGGCAGAACATTATTTTTAAATTCCTTAAATATAAATGCGTGTGCTAGTTCGTGAGTTAATGTTATTAGAAATGAATACTTATTTAAGTTATTATTAATTGTAATTTTTGATGAGCCATTTTTAAATCTAAAGTCTCCTAATTTTGTTTTTCTTGCATTTGTAATTATGATATCTATTTCTAATTCATTAATCCATGATTTGAGAATTTTAACACTATTTTTTGGGACATAATTTATAAATTCAGACATAGTATTAAAACTAATTGGTAATTGAAACTTGCATAAGTAAAGCAATATATCCAACAATTAGAGCAACAGTAAATCCAGCTAGAGAAATAGTTAAACCATCTTTTTTGTTTTGGGCTAATAAAGGGAAAATTCCGTCACCACTAGTAGCAATAGCCGCTGCAATTAATGCTGCAAGTGGAAAGTAATCAATGTTATTTAGATATGCTGTAGCAACAATAATCATTCCCCCACATCCTGGGGCAAGACCTACTAATGCCGCAATCAGAACTACAATGAACATAGCAGAGGATTGCATCCATAATTCAAATTTTTCAACTCCAATGATTACATCAATTACGTAATTAGATAAAACTAAACCAATAAATACATATGAGATAACCATGGACACGTCTAAAATTGCATGTGAAATAACTGATTTTAAATTATTATGGTCGCAATGACAATTATGTCTTTTATATATAAAAGTACTTAAAAAGTAATATAACAGAGATAGTATAGTAAGCAAAATCATTGCATATTTAGTTAGTTCCTGTATAAGTGTTATTTCAGCGTTCCAAAACGCCATAATTGATCCAGGTGCAAGAAAAATTGAAATTATTATTATTGAATAAAAGATAAATTTTTCAATAAAAAATGGTCTCCAAATTTTTGCATTATCAGTATTTTCTATAATAATATTTGTAGTAGTTCTCCATTTAAAAATATCAACCAAATAGCCACTAATACTACCTGCTAAAAATCCAAAAACAGTAATTATAGCATATACTTCCAAATTTCCGAAAACATTTTCCGCTTCATCAGAAACTCCCAATAACACAAATGAACCTTCACCTAAAGTACTTATAAATGCAGCAAATAAACCTCCAAAAGAAATATTTTGATTTTTGTAAAGTGAAGCAACTACGATTGTTGCACCACATCCGGGAATGGAACCAAACAAAGAGCCCACAACTGGATGAAGCCATTTAGGACCAATTTCTGTTGTAACCTTTTGATATTTTTGTTTAATATAAAAACTTGAAATAGCAAAACCAAAAATTGATATTGCAACATATGCACCTATATTTCCTGCAGGCTCAAGGTTTTCTATAATAAAAAAAATAAATTCCATTTATTGAATATATATGACCATGAAAATTATCTTTACATAAATAAATTACTTGTTTACAGAAAAATTAGGACATGAATTACATGGCTTTTTCTTGGAAATTGAACAAGAACTTAATGCAAATAAAATAATTATTAATAAAAGATGGTACTTTTGTAAATTCATAATGATACAAATTTATCAATTATATTATTAAATGTTAAAATTATTAAAACATATTGGACTATATTTTATAATGATGAAAAAAGTCATTAGTGTTCCTGAAAAACCAAAAGCATTTAAGAAACAATTCGTTTTAGAATTAGAAAAAATAGGACTACAATCTATTGGTATTGTACTTTTTATTTCATTTTTTGTTGGTGGTGTTGTAAGTATTCAAACTGCTTTAAATTTACAAAACCCATTATTACCGACGTACTTAATTGGTCTAGCAAGTAGAGACTCATTAATTCTTGAGTTTTCTCCAACAATGATATCTTTAATACTTGCAGGTAAAGTAGGCTCCAGTATTGCATCAGAAATAGGTAGTATGAGAGTAAGTGAACAAATAGATGCTTTAGAAATTATGGGTGTAAATTCTGCATCTTTTCTTATCCTACCTAAAATTATAGCTTCAATGTTTTTTTTTCCGTGCTTAGTTATTTTAAGTATGGCAATTGGGATGATTGGGGCATGGGTTGGTGGATTATCAGTGGATGTGACAACATCTGATTTTCTTTATGGCTTACAATATGAATTTGTTCCATTCTACGTAACATATGCTATAATAAAAACCTTATTTTTTGCTTTTCTTGTATCATCTATATCATCTTATTTTGGATATCATTCTAAAGGGGGAGCCATCTCCGTTGGAAAATCAAGTACAGAAGCAGTTGTTTATAGTAGTATATTTATACTTGTTTTTAATTTTATACTTACTAAAATTATATTAGCATGATTGAAATACAGAATATTCATAAAAGATTTGACAATAATAAAGTTCTTAAAAACATATCATGTATATTTAATGAAGGACAAACAAATCTAATAATTGGAGAGAGCGGATCTGGTAAAACAACATTAATAAAAATTTTAGTTGGACTATACAAACATGATTACGGCTCAGTTCTTTTTCATGGACAAGACGTAGGTAAAATGAAAACAAAACAAACTAGAAAGTTACGTCAAGAAATTGGTATGTTATTTCAAGGTGGGGCTCTATACGACTACATGACAGTTGAAGAAAATATAATGTTTCCCTTAACCATGTTCACAAGTAAAAATGAACAAGAAATGATAGACAGAGTGAATTTTTGTTTAAAAAGAGTTAATCTTGAAAATAAAAATGAGCTAATGCCTTCAGAACTTAGTGGTGGAATGAAAAAAAGAGTTGCAATTGCAAGAGCGATTGTAATGCAACCTAAATATCTTTTTTGTGATGAACCAAATTCTGGACTAGATCCTAAAACAGCCATAGTAATCGATAATTTAATTAAAGAAATTACTGAAGAATATAATATAACAACAATAATAAATACACATGATATGAATTCTGTAATGCAAATAGGAGAAAAAATTGCATTTATTCATAAAGGTGAATTATGGTGGGAAGGAAGAAAAGAAGAAATTATTAAATCAAAAAATGACGAGTTAACAAACTTTGTTTTTGCCTCAGATCTTTTTAATAGATTAAGAACATCATAATGCAAGATGTTAGAGCAAAAAAATATCTTGGTCAACATTTTTTAAATAATGAAAAGATTGCTTTAAAAATAGTTAATTTATTATCAAAAACAACAGAACATGTTGTTGAGATTGGTCCTGGAATGGGTATATTAACAGAGTATTTAATAAAAAATAATTACGAAATTCAAACTATTGAAATTGATAAAGAAAGTGTTGATTATCTAAAATCAAAACACAAAAATTTATCAATTATTAATGATGATTTTCTCAAAATAAATATCGCGCAAAAATTTTCCTTTAAATTTTCAATGATTGGAAATTTTCCTTATAATATTTCATCTCAAATATTGTTTCAAATATTTGAAAATAAGGATCAGATAACTGAAGTAGTGGGTATGTTTCAAAAAGAGGTGGCTGAGAGAATTGCATGTAAAAATGGGAAAAAGAGGGGTATTTTATCTGTCCTCATTCAAACATATTATAATGTAGAATATTGTTTTTCTGTAGAACCCCAGATGTTTAACCCTCCTCCAAAAGTAAATTCTGGAGTTATTAAATTAATAAGAAATAAAAGAAAAGA
This sequence comes from uncultured Bacteroidota bacterium, assembly GCA_902627575.1. Lineage (GTDB taxonomy): Bacteria > Bacteroidota > Bacteroidia > Flavobacteriales > BACL11. The sequence continues at coordinate 27,539 of CACOJQ010000005.1, read as the reverse complement.
TTTAAAAACCATAAATAAAAAATTTAAACAGATTGTTAAAATGGCTTTTAACCAAAAACGAAAAACCGTAAAAAACTCTTTAAAATCTTTAAGTTTAGAGAAAAATAAAAAAATAGAAGATTTACTAAATTTACGAGCAGAACAACTTACAACTGATGACTTTATATTAATCACAAAAAATGCCTCAAAAAATAAATATAAATAAAGATTATCTTCAAAATTTAGTTGATTATATTAATAGTAGAAATATAGATAAATTATCTAAAATTATTAAAAAAATCCACGCAGCCGATATTGCTGAAATAATTAAAAATATAACACCTAAAGAAGCAAAATTTCTTTATAATTCAATTTCTAATGAAGAACAAGCAGCAGCTGTACTTATTGAGCTTGATGATGATATTAGAGAAAAACTTTTAGTTGATCTAACTCCAAAAGAAATTGCAGAAGATTTAATAGAAAATTTAGAAACAGATGATGCTGCAGATGTTATTTTAGAATTACCTAAACAAAAAAAGGAGGCAGTATTATCACATATTGAAAACACACAACATGCAAACAATATTAGCGATCTGCTAGATTATAATGAAGACACAGCAGGTAGCTTAATGGCTAAAGAGTTAATAAAAGTTAATGAGAATTGGAATACTATTAAATGCCTAAAAGAAATGCGCAAACAAGCAGAAAATATTAAAACAGTGCATACTATTTATGTAGTTGATGACCAAAATAATTTACTTGGATTAATGTCTTTGAGAAAATTATTACTTGCGGAAAAAAAAACAGAGATAAAAAAAATAATAAATAAAAATATTATCTCTGTCCAAGCATCAGAAAAGAATGAAAATGTAGCAATTCTCATGAGAAAGTATGATTTAGTAACAATGCCAGTAGTTGATAATTTTGGAAAACTTATTGGAAGAATTACCATTGATGACATTATGGATTTTGTAAAAGAGGAAGCAGAAAAAGATTATCAACTTGCAAGTGGTATTAGTGAAGATATAGAAAGCAATGATTCTATTTGGAACTTGACAAAAGCTAGAATCCCATGGTTAATTATTGGAATGATTGGTGGAATTATTGGGGCTCAAATAATAGGTTTGTTTGATTTAAAAACAAATTTTGAACTTGCCTTTTTCATCCCATTAATCGCCGCAATGGGGGGTAATGTTGGCGTACAATCTGCCGCAATTGTTGTGCAAGGCATTGCTAATAAAAAGATTAAAGTAGAGAACATAGGTGTTAAAGTAATTAAAGAATTAGGCGTTGGTTTATTTAATGGGCTAATATGCTCAATTATTATTTTGTGCTGCTCACTATTACTTGGATATAATTTATCTCTTTGTATGACTGTAAGTATTTCTCTACTAGCTGTTATTATTTTTGCTGCTATATTTGGGGCTTTTATTCCATTAACTTTAAATCGATATAACATAGACCCGGCACTAGCCACAGGGCCATTTATCACAACAATAAATGATGTATTTGGTTTATTTATTTATTTCTGGATTGGACAAATAATACTGTAATGAGAATTCTATTTATTGACAAAATACATACTTATCTCAAAAATGAATTAGAAAAATTAAATCATAAATGTGAAACTTGTTATGAATTAAGTAAAGTTGAGATCGAAAAAAAAATACATAAATATGACGGTATTGTATTAAGAAGTAGAATAAAAATTGATAAGGAATTAATTAACAAAGCAATTAATTTAAAGTTTATAGCAAGAGCAGGTAGTGGATTAGAAAATATTGACACAAAGTATGCAGAAGAAAAAAATATAAAATGCTATAATGCTGCAGAAGGTAATAGACAAGCTGTAGCTGAACATGCATTGGCAATGATTTTATCATTATTTAATAATCTAAATATTGCAAATCAAGAAGTTCGTAGGGGTGTTTGGAATCGTGAGAAAAATAGAGGAATTGAAATAAGCGGTAAAACTATTGGTATTATTGGATATGGAAACAATGGTTCTGCTTTAGCAAATATACTAAAAGGATTTAGAGTAAATATTTTAGCATATGATAAATATCTTAAAACTTACAATTACAAAAGCAATATGCAGAATATTTTTGACAACGTAGATATACTTAGTTTACACGTCCCTTTGACAGAAGAAACACATTACTTGGTTGACAATTCGTACATAAATAAATTTAAAAAACAAATTTATATTATCAATACATCAAGAGGAAAGTGTGTGAAAACTATTGATTTAGTTAAAAATTTAAATAGCGGCAAAGTTATTGGAGCTTGTCTTGATGTATTGGAAAATGAAAATGTATCATTTGAACAAATAAAAACACAAAAAAGTTTTAATAATCTTATCAAAAATAAAAACATAATTCTTTCACCTCATATTGCAGGATGGACAAAAGAAAGCAACATAAAAATTGCTAAAACATTACTTAATAAAATTTTATCATTTAATTAATCTTTTAATACTAATTGTATGGTATTTCTAGATCTTTGTTCTAACAACAATTTCTTCTTTTGAATTATATTTTTTATAGACTCTTTGTTGTAATTTCTAATTGTAAAAAGAGACACATCTTTATTATAGTAAATTTTAAATGATGATTGCAAATCCTTCAACAAATGAGGAATAGTATGCCGATCATTATCAACACATATAGAAAAAGAGATTGCGGAATTTTGCATCATATTTACTGCTACTGAATGTTTTTCAAGAATGTTAAATATTTTGCTTATGTGTTCTTCAACAATAAATGAAAGTAAAGAGTCTGATATTGATATCAAAATTTGATTTTGCTTATTAATATAAAATGATTGCTTACTTAAAACTTTTACATTATTAGAAATTACAGTTCCTTTTTTCAAAGGTTCTTTAAATGATTTAATCTGTAGTATAATCCCTTTCTTTTTTAGTGGTTGAATTGTTTTTGGATGGATTACTTTAGCTCCATAATATGCTAGTTCAATCGCCTCATCAAAAGACAACTCATCAATTAACTTTGAATCATTAAAAAAATTAGGGTCAGCATTCATCATTCCAGGAACATCCTTCCAAATTACGACATCTTTTGCTTGTAAGGCGAAGGCTAAGATTGCTGCTGTAAAATCACTACCTTCTCTCCCCAAAGTAGTTGTAAAATTTTCTGATGTACATCCAATAAAACCTTGAGTAACATAGCATTTAGATACAATATTATCATTAATAAGACTGGTTGTTGTGTGCCAATCTACCTTAGCATTTCTATGTGTATTGTCTGTGCGAATTAAATCTCTTATATCAATTAGAGTATTTTCATAATTACACTGATTAAGATAAGCACTTAATATTTTGGTAGATAAGAACTCTCCAATAGAAACAATTTGATCATAAATGTAAGAATAATCCTTTGTGACTTTTTTTTCTTCAATTATCTGTTCAATTTCAACAACTAAATTATTTATATCTTCATAAATTAAGTCTTTTTTCTTGAACAATTCATCAACGATTTTAAAATGAAAATTTTTTAAATCATCTAAAAGTATAATGGGATTATCTTCCTTATAAAAATATGCATTAACAATTTTTTCTAGTTGGTTTGTTACTTTTCCAATAGCAGAAAAAACAATAACTAAGTTTTCTCTTTTGTATGAATTTATAATTTCACAAACATTTACAATACTCGAGGCATCTTTAATTGATGCACCTCCAAATTTAAAAACTCTGTACATTAAATTATTTAATTATGCAAAGTAAAGATTATTTTGACAGGTATTACTTTAATTTTTCGATATTTGTAATACAAAATTAGATTATGAAAATTGCCTTTTTAACCGCAGGTGGTCTAGCCCCATGCTTATCTGCAACAATAGCTAGACTAACTAAAAATTATTTTGAAAATTATAACGATATTCAAATAATAGGATATTTATATGGCTATAAAGGATTATTGCTTGGTAAATCTATAAGTATACCAAAATCAATAATTCATAATATTGATAATACTTACCAATTTGGTGGATCTCCTTTGGGAAACAGCAGAGTCAAACTTACTAATATAGATGATTGTGTAAAAAAAGGATATATCAAAAAAGGGCAAAATCCGCTGGAGGTAGCAGCTAATCAATTAAAAAAAGATAATATAAAAATATTACATACGATAGGTGGCGATGATACCAATTCAGCCGCTGCAGATTTATCTTTTTATTTGAAAAAAAATAAATACCCACTTACAGTAGTTGGACTACCTAAGACAATTGATAATGATGTATATCCAATTAAACAAACATTAGGAGGATGGACCGCCGCTGAACAAGGTGCAATATTCTTTGAAAATATTATTAATGAAAATACTACTTCTGATAAGCAATTGATTATACATGAAATTATGGGTCGTAATTGTGGTTGGCTTACAGCTGCAACAGCTTTAAAATACAGAGAAAGATTAAGTAAAAAAAAGTTTGTAAAAGAATTAGGAATAACAAAAGAAAAATGGGATATTCATGCTATTTTATTACCTGAAGATAAAATAAATTTCAATGAAGAAATTAAAAGGCTAAATAAAATTATGAAAAAAAATGATTGTGTAAATATATTCTTGAGTGAAGGAGCTGGTGTAGATATAATTATTAAAGAAACAGAAAAAGCTGGCGTTAAAATTAATAGAGATGCATTTGGCCATGTTTTTTTAGATGAACTGAACCCTGGTATTTGGTTCGCAAAAGAGTTTGGCAAAAAATTAAAAGCTAATAAAATTTTAGTACAAAAAAGCGGTTATTTCGCAAGGTCTTCAAAAGCAAATCAACAGGATCTAAATTTAATATTTGAAATGGCTGATTTTGCAATAAAAAGTGCTTTAAAAGGACACAATGGTGTTATAGGTCATGATGAAGAAAATAGCAATAAATTAAGTTGTATTAATTTTAATAGAATCAAAGGAGGAAAACCATTTGATATTTCAAGTACTTGGTATCAAAATATGTTAAATGAAATCAAAACAATATAATTGATAGCAGACAATCACCTTATAAATATTGTCAACAAACAAAAGCAAGTCAGTAATATTCAATCTGCACTTGACAAAAAAATCAATAAAATAAATCTTATTGGTTTTATTGGATCTTCTCTAGCATTATCTGCAAGTGCATTAATTTTAAAAAATAAACAACCTCATGTTTTTATTTTGAAAGATAAAGAAAGTGCATCATACTTTGCAAATGATCTTGAAAATTTACTTAAAAAAAATATCTTTTTTTTTCCAAGCTCTCACAAAAAAAAAAATCAAATTAAAAAAAGCAATACAGAAAATATTCTCTTAAGAATTGAATTACTAAGCAAAATTAATAATACTGAAAAACCAATAATAATAACATATACTGAAGCAATAGCAGAAAAGGTTATAAACCAAAAAGAACTGCAAAATAAAAGTATAGTTTTAAAAGTAAATGATGACTTACATATTCAGAAACTTGTAAATAGTTTAGAAGACATGAATTTTGTTAAAGTTGATTTTATTTTTGAGCCAGGACAATACGCAGTAAGAGGGGGAATTGTAGATATTTACTCGTATTCAAATGACAACCCATACAGAATAGAATTTTTTGATACTGTTATTGAAAGTGTTAGAACGTTTAATATAAATAATCAATTATCAATAAAAAATGAAACTAAACTTAAAATTATTCCAAACACTGAATTACTAAAAACAAAGCAAGAAAAAATATGTTTTATGCAATATCTTCCAAAAAACAGTATAGTATGGACAGAAGATATTAACTACTCTAAAAATGTAATAAAAAATCATTTTGATAAATCAAACAAACATTTAAAAGATGATAATTCATTAATAAATGATGAAGAATTAATTAAAACATTAGAGCAATTTACTGTTATTGAAAATAATAATCGTCCATTTTTTGCTCCGCAAGAAAAAATTGAAATAAATACTGATCTGCTTACTAGATTTAATAAACAATTTAATTTATTAAAAGACGAAATGCAGAAACACACAGATCAAGGAATTCAGAATATTATTTTATGTTCTTCTAAAGAACAAGAAAAAAGATTCAATGCAATATTTGAACAAAATGAAAAAATAAAATATGAATGCATACATCATACTCTTCATCAAGGCTATATTGATTACACAAATAATCAAGCAATATATACAGATCATGAAATTTTTGAAAGGCACTATAAATTAAAAGTTAAAGCAAAGTTTAATAAAGAAAAAGCTATTACTATCCAACAATTAACCAACTTATCGATTGGTGACTTTGTCATTCATATAGATCATGGAATAGGTAAATACGAAGGTTTACATAAAATTAAAGTTAATGACAAAAAACAGGAAGTTTTAAAATTAACATATCAAAATGGTGATATTCTTTACACAAGCATACATGCATTACATAAAATTGCAAAATACTCAGGTAAAGAAGGAATTACACCAAAAATTAATCAGTTAGGCTCAAATGTTTGGAAGAAGAAAAAAGAAAAGACAAAATCTAAAGTAAAACAAATTGCATTTAATCTTATTAAACTTTACGCAAAAAGAAAAATAAAAAAAGGTTTTACTTTTTCATCAGACACATACTTACAACATGAATTAGAGTCGTCTTTTATTTTTGAAGATACCCCTGATCAGATTAAAGCTACAAATGATATAAAAAAGGATATGGAAAATCATAATCCTATGGATCGACTTGTATGTGGAGATGTAGGGTTTGGTAAAACAGAAGTAGCTATAAGAGCGGCATTTAAAGCAGTTTGTGATAACAAGCAAGTAGCTATATTAGTACCTACAACAATTCTTGCTTTGCAACATTTTAAAACTATAAAAAAAAGACTTAAAGAATTCCCCTGCTCTGTTGACTATATAAGTCGATTTAAATCAAAAAAACAACAAAAAAATACTATTGAAAAAATTTCAAATGGACAAATTGATATCATAATTGGAACACATCGATTAGTGAGTAAAGATATATTATTTAAAGATTTAGGTTTATTAATCATTGACGAGGAACAAAAATTTGGTGTAAATATTAAAGATAAAATTAAACTAATTAAAGAAAATATTGATACCCTGACATTAAGCGCGACTCCTATTCCAAGAACTCTACAGTTCTCATTACTTGGAGCAAGAGATCTATCGATAATAAATACACCTCCGCCAAACAGACAATCAGTAGAGACTAACATAATCAATATGAGTCATGAAAAAATAAGAGATGCTATCATGTATGAAATGCAAAGAAATGGTCAAATTTATTTTATACACAATAGAATTGAAAACATAAATGAGGTGGGCAATTTAATCAAAAGTTTATGCCCAGAAGCAAAAATTAAAATTGGGCATGGGCAAATGGAAGGGGCTAAACTAGAAGAATTAATTATTGAATTTATTGAAGGGGAATTTGATGTTTTAGTATCTACAACAATTATTGAAAATGGCGTTGATATTCCTAATGCTAATACAATAATAATTAATAATGCCCAAAACTTTGGTCTAAGTGACTTACACCAAATGAGAGGGCGTGTTGGAAGATCAAACAAAAAAGCTTTTTGTTATTTAATTAGTCCTCCAACTAATATTATTTCCGAAGAAAGTAGAAAAAGACTAAATGCACTAGAACAATTTTCAACACTTGGAAGTGGATTTAAAATTGCTATGAGAGATCTAGATATAAGAGGAGCAGGAGATTTGCTTGGAGCCGACCAAAGTGGTTTTATAAATGATATTGGGTTTGATACTTATCAAAAAATTTTAAATGAAGCTGTTGAAGAATTAAAACAAGAAAAATTTGACAGTTTACTTAGTGATAAAAATGAAAAATTTTATGTTAAAGATTGTCAAATTGACACTGATTTACAAATTTTAATACCTGATAATTATGTGGGGAATGTAAATGAGAGACTCAGCTTATACAAAGAAATTAATAACACAGAAAATGAAAAAGATATTAATAACTTTTCTATAAAAATTAAAGACAGATTTGGCAAAATACCTGAAGAAGTCGAAAACTTATTTAATATTTTAAGATTGAAATGGATTGCAAAAAAAATTGGATTTGAAAGAATTATATTAAAAGAAAATGCTATGCGAGCTTTTTTACCAATAAAATCACAACTTAGTTATTACAATTCTAATGAATTTCAAAAAGTTTTAAATTATTTAAAGCTGAATAATAATCACTGCGAGATAAAAGAAATAAAAGAAAAACTATGTCTAAAAATTTTATTTATTGATTCTGCACTTGTTGCTTTAAAAACCTGTCAAAATATTTACGATAATTAATTTTAATCAACAAAAAAAAAAATTTATCAACAATCCTTTTTTTTAGTAGTTATTCTTCTGATAATCCTCTAGGATTTAGTTAAAATTGCAATAAAGTAATTAATGCCAAACAAGAAAGAAATAAAAAACGTACTGATATCTGTTTTTAACAAAGACGGACTGTCCCCTATTATTCACAAACTAAGTGAATTTTCTGTTAATATATTTTCAACAGGTGGTACAAAAGAATTTATTGAAAATAAAGGAGTTAATGTTACCGCTGTGGAAAATCTTACTACATTTCCCTCTATTTTAGGGGGAAGAGTAAAAACATTACATCCTAAGATTTTTGGAGGGATTTTATCACGAAGAGATGTTACAAGTGATGAACAAGAATTACAGAAATTTGACATAATAAAATTTGACTTGATTATTGTGGATCTTTATCCGTTTGAAAAAACAGTAGAGTCAGGAGCTAATGAAGCTGAAATAATTGAAAAGATTGATATCGGAGGTATATCGTTAATTCGAGCAGCTGCAAAGAATTATAACGATGTTTTGGTTGTTTCAGAAATGAAACTTTATGATGAACTTTTAAGTATTTTAAATGAAGGACCATATTCTGATTTATCTCAAAGAAAAGAGTTTGCAAAAATTGCGTTTAATGTATCATCACATTATGACTCACATATCTTTAACTATTTTAATAAAAACAAATGCGATACGTTAAAGCTAAGTGTACGTGAAAATAAAGCTTTAAGGTACGGTGAAAACCCTCATCAATCGGGCTATTTTTTTGGTAATCTTGAGAAATTGGTTTCTAAAATAAATGGTAAAGAATTATCATATAATAATTTACTTGACATAGATTCAGCTATCAATCTTATTAAAGAATTTAAAGAAACAACATTTGCAATCTTAAAACACAATAATGCCTGCGGTGTATCATCAAATCCTCACCTTTTGGAGGCGTGGAAAGAAGCATTAGCAGGAGATCCTAGTTCTGCTTTTGGAGGTGTTTTAATTACAAATAAAGAGATTGATTTTGAAACAGCGAAAGAAATAAATAATCTTTTTTATGAAGTTTTGATTGCTCCGTCATTTGAAAATGATGCTTTTACACTACTCAAAGAGAAAAAAAATAGAATTATACTGATACAAAATCCAATTGATTTACCGGAAATTCAATTTAGGTCTGCATTAAATGGCATATTAATGCAACAAAAAGATTTAAAAACTGATTCAATTTCCTCTATGAAAAGCGTAACTATAAAGCAGCCAACTAATAAAGAAATAGAAGATCTAGAATTTGCATCTAAAATTTGTAAACACACAAAGTCAAATACTATTGTGTTATCTAAAAATAAACAATTATTGGCTAGTGGCACTGGTCAAACATCTAGAATTGATGCACTAAACCAAGCTATTGAAAAAGCAAATAAATTTGGATTTGATCTGAAAGGAAGTGCTATGGCCTCTGATGCATTCTTTCCGTTTCCGGACTGTGTAGAACTTGCTCATAAAGCAGGCATTTCTGCTGTAATTCAGCCTGGAGGATCAATAAAAGATCAATTATCTATTGATTATTGTAATGAAAATGAAATTGCTATGGTAATGACGGGAACAAGACATTTTAAACATTAAAATTAATTAAATATGGGAATTTTTGATTTCATGCAAGAAGCACTTGCAATAGACCTAGGAACCGCAAACACTTTGATTATTCACAACGATAAAGTAGTGGTCGATGAGCCTTCTATTGTAGCTAAAAATATTAGAACTGGTGAAGTTGTAGCAATAGGCAAAAGAGCACAACAAATGCATGGAAAGACACATAAAGAAATAGAAACACTTAGACCTTTAAAAGACGGAGTAATTGCAGACTTTCAAGCATCAGAACAAATGATTCGAGGATTTATTAAAATGCTAAAAATGAAAGGTGGTATTTTTTCTCCTGCTTTAAAAATGGTTGTATGTATTCCATCAGGAGTGACTGAAGTAGAAAAGAGAGCCGTTATTGATTCAGCAGAACATGCAGGAGCTAAAGATGTTTGGCTAATACACGAGCCAATGGCTGCTGCAATTGGAATTGGTATCGATGTTCTAGAACCAAAAGGAAATATGGTAATTGATATTGGTGGTGGTACTACAGAAATTGCTGTTATATCTCTTGGAGGAATTGTTTGTGACAAATCGATTAGAGTTGCTGGAGATGAATTTACAAACAATATTCAAACATACATGAAAACAAGACACAATATTGCAATTGGTGATATTATGGCTGAAAATATCAAAATTCATTGTGGATCTGCCCTAACAGAATTAGAAGACCCTCCAGCCAACTATGCTGTTCATGGAAGAGATCTTATGAGTGGAATCCCCAAAGAAGTAATTGTAACATATAAAGAAATTGCAGGAGCATTAAATAACTCTATTGAACAAATTGAAGAGGCTATAATGAATGCGCTATTTAATACTCCTCCAGCTTTGTCAGCAGACATATATAATGAAGGATTATACTTAACTGGTGGAGGGTCCATGTTAAGAGGGTTAGATAAAAGAATTGAGAAAAAAACAAAACTTCCAGTATATGTTGCTGAGGACCCACTAAGAGCGGTAGCTAGAGGAACCGGAATTTCTTTAAAAAATACAGATAGTTATACCTTCTTAATGAGATAGTGAACAATATAAATGCATAATCTATTAAGATTTATAAAAATAAATCACTTTCTATTAATATTTATTTTGATAGAAACCATCTCTATTTCGTTATTATTAAAAAACAATAAATATCAGTCCAATAAAGTAATTGATTTGACAACTGAATACACAGGAGTGATTTTTGATTATAAAAATTCAATATCTGATTATATAGGGCTAAAAAAAACAAATGAGTTTCTAATTGAAGAAAATGCCAAACTACTTTCAATTATTGAAAAACAAGAGTACTATCCCAAAAAAGATTTAGTTGCGTCTAATAATTTCAACTATTTTCCAGCGAAAATAATTAATAAATCTATTTTTAAAAGAAATAATTTTTTAACTGTAAACAAGGGAACCAAGGATGGTGTTTTTGAGGGCATGGGTGTAATTACAGAAAAAGGAGTTATTGGTGTAATATATTCGGTCAGTGAAAATTATGCCTTGGTTCTGTCGCTCTTGCATAGTAAATCTGCAGTTGGCATATTCTTAAAAAAAAATATGCAAACAGGTATTTTAAAATGGGAAGGTTTTGACTATCAAACAGCATATATTGACAATTTACCAATACATATTCCGATAGAAATTGGAGATACAATTATTACAAACAGTTATAGTAATATTTTTCCTGAAGGTATTTCTATAGGTAAAATTAAAAATTTTGAAAAGATACTTGAGAGTGGGTTCTATAAAATTAACATAAAATTATTTGAAGATTTTAATAATTTAAAATATGTATATGTAGTTAATAAAAATGGAACAAAAGAGCAAAAAATACTTGAAGGAGAAATATATGAATAAAATCTATATCAAATATCTTAAGTTATTACCTGTTTATATTCTAATTCAAGTTCTTATATTAAACGATATTTTGTTTTTTAATTATATAAATCCTTACATTTATGTTGCTCTTATAATTTGTTGGCCAATTAAAAACGAAGAATGGATTCTTCTAGTGTATGCATTTATTTTAGGTTTTTTTATTGATTTATTTACTGGAACTCTAGGCTTTCACTCAACTGCAACAGTATTTGTTGCATTTATCAGAAAAAGTTTTATAAAAATAATAATAGCCAATAATCTTTTGACTGAAAATGATGAAATATCTCAGGCCAAAATTGGAAAAAAATCATTTATTTCATTTAGTTTTTTCATAATTTTTCTACATCATTTAATTCTATTCCTTTTAGAAAATCTTAAAATTAATTTAGAAATATTATTAAAAGTGCTGCTTAGTACTCTAGTTACTTTAGTACTAATTTTAATATTAGAAATTATAAAATCATCAAAAAATGAATAAAGAATCATTAAGATATAAAGTGATTTTAAGTTCATTTATACTGATTTCAATAATTTTTTTATCAAAGATTTTTTATATCCAAGTTATTAGTAAAAATTATAAATTTTCTGCTAATAATAATGTACTTAGATATGAAGTACAAGATGCTGTCAGGGGTTTGATATTTGATAGAAATCAAAATTTAATTGTAGCAAATGTACCAGCTTACGATTTAGTTATCGTTCCAGTGGAATTTCAAGCAAAACCAATTGATACTGCGAAATTATGTGCTGTTTTAAACTTATCAAAGAAATCATTTGTTGAAAAATATACTAAAGCAATAGAATTCTCAGTATTTAAGGAAAGTATTTTCATTAAACACCTAGGTATTGAAAGCGCAAGTAAAATTGGAGAACAATTATATAATTTCCCTGGTCTTTATTTAAAAAAAATTACGATGAGACAATATCCCTCCAGCTCGGCAACTCATGTCATCGGATATCTTGGTGAAGTTGGCACAAAACAAATTAAAAACGACAAATACTATAATAATGGAGATTTATTTGGTGTTTCGGGTGTTGAAGGAGCCTACGAAAAAAAATTAAGAGGATCTAAAGGAATGGCTATCAAACTAGTAGATGTACATAATCGTGATCAAGGGAAATTTAAAGATGGTAAATTTGATATACTTGCGAAAAATGGTAAATCTATTTTCACTACTCTGGATATTAAATTACAAGATTATGGAGAAAAGTTGATGAAAAATAAAGTTGGTGCTATAGTGGCAATAGAGCCAAAATCAGGAGAAATCCTTAGTTTAATATCATCTCCTAGTTATAATCCTAATTTACTTATTGGTCGAGATAGATCCAAGAATTATAGAATGTTAGCTAAAAACTCTAACAAACCTCTTTTTAATCGAGCAATCCAAGCAGAATATCCTCCTGGGTCAATTTTTAAACTTATAAATGGCTTAATCGCCTTACAAGAGGGAATTATAAATGAAAACAGTATGTTTTCTTGTAAAAATGGAATTGGATACGAATATTCAAAAAATAAATATGTTGGATGTCATCCACATAAATCTATTATAAACTTATCAAAAAGTATTGAAATTTCTTGTAATACGTATTTTTGTAACACATATAATAAGTACTTCAAAAAATTTAATTCATCAAAAATTGCATACGAGAATTGGTATAAACATGTGAAAAGTTTTGGTATTGGAGATTACCTAAATAATGATTTTATTTCCGGATCACCTGGAAAACTACCCAAAATATCATATTTCAATAAATTATATGATGGAAGCTGGAATTCAAATACTATAATTTCCATGGCTATTGGTCAAGGAGAATTATTATTAACACCTATTCAAATGGCAAATTTAACAGCTATCATTGCTAACAGAGGCTTTTACTATACACCTCATATTATCAAAAAAATTGAGGGAGAAGTTGAAATTGATATAAACTTTACAACCAAAAAATTCTCAAGTATCGATACAAAATTTTTCTCAACCATTATTGAAGGAATGAAGCAGGTTACTGAAGGGGAAGAAGGAACAGCAAAACACGGTCGTATAAAAGGAGTTGAAATCTGTGGAAAAACAGGTACTGCACAAAACCCTCATGGTGATGATCACTCAATATATATAGCTTTTGCTCCAAAAGATGATCCTAAAATTGCCATTGCCGTATATGTAGAAAATGGTGGATGGGGATCTACATGGGCTGTCCCAATTGGAACATTGATGATAGAAAAATTTCTTAAAAATAATATCTCAAATACTTCGCTGGAAAATTTTATTTTAAACAACAAAATAAATAATTAAATGAGAGTTGCTAAAGATCTGTTCGCTAATATTGATAAAACAAGTATTTTACTGTACGTTTTTTTGGTGGTATTTGGATGGATAAATATATACGCCTCCCAATTTAGTAGTGAAATAAGCTTTACAATTGATTTGAATTCAAGATTTGGCAAACAAGCATACTTTATTGGTATTGCCATACTTATTGCTTTTTTAATATTGATCATTGATTGGAAATTTTTTTATTCAGTAGCATATCCATTTTTTTTTATTATAATTTTATTATTGGTCTTCGTTTTGATTAATGGAGTAGTTACTAATGGGGCCCGCTCTTGGTTTGAAATTGGGAACTTCAAATTTCAACCTTCAGAATTTGCTAAATTCGCAACAGCTCTTGCATTAGCAAAATACTATAATACAATACATATTAGAAAAATTTCTTTTATAAATAAGTTAAAGACCTTTGCAATTTTTATAGTTCCATGTGTACTTATTATAATTCAAAATGATATTGGAAGTGCACTAGTTTTTTCAGCTTTTATGATTGTTTTGTATAGAGAAGGACTATCTATATATATTTTAATTTTTGGTTTATTATTAACCATATTATTTGTATTAACACTAATTATTAAAAATTTCTTAATTATTTATACTTTACTATTTTTTATGTTTATGACTTTTATATCAATAAAAAGAAAAAAAATATCAAGAATACTAATAACAGTATTTGTTACTTCTTCTATTTTTATTTCTAGTGTTAATTATATTTTTAATGAAATTTTATCCGAATATCAACAAACAAGAATAAATGTATTACTTGGAAAAGAAATTGATCCTCAAGGAGCTAGCTACAATTTAATACAATCAAAAATTGCAATTGGAAGTGGAGGACTTACGGGTAAAGGCTTTTTAAATGGAACCCAAACTCGATTTGACTTTGTCCCTGAACAAAGTACTGACTTTATTTTTTGTACTATTGGAGAAGAATGGGGGTTTCTAGGCATAACTTTATTTTTATCTGTCTACACCTGTTTATTATTAAGAATTCTGTTTCTAGCTGAAAGACAAAGATCAAACTTTAGTAGAATTTACGGTTATAGTGTGGCAATAATATTATTTATACATTTTACTATAAATATTGGCATGACTATAGGACTTGTTCCTATTATTGGAATTCCTCTCCCCTTTATAAGTTATGGGGGATCTTCACTGTTAGCTTTTACAATACTTCTTTTTATATTCTTAAATCTTGACTCTTATCGTTTACAAATTTTAAGATAAAATTATAATTAAGAACTAGTAAAAGAGAATTCTTTGGTCTGAGGTCTCAGTAGCATCTTTTAAAGCTTTATATGAAAAATCAGCTGAAAATGAGCTTCTTTTTCTAATACTAGCTTTTCTACTTAGGATTTCCTCATCATCTATAGTTATATCATCAAACGATTTTACATTCACTATATAGATAGCGTTGTTTCCAACTATTGGCTTAGACATTATGTTAGGTTTACTACCAAAAATATGTCCTAACAAGGATAATTCTCTTCCAAAACCAAGATTTGTTAAAGTATCAAAAAATTTAATTGATTTATCTAAAACAACATTTGTTGAATACATATTAGCAATGTCATTTAAATCTGATAAATTACTTATATCTTCTTTAATTTTTGTTGCTTTTTTCTCATTAATCACAATTGATTTTATTTGTTCCTTAACATCATTTAATGGAATTACGCCTTCCTCGTACTTTTTTAGAGCATAAGCTACAACAATATCACTTTTCGAGTTATATAGTTCCTTAACATCAGAGATAGAACCTTCATCATTTTTATAAAGCCATTTAATTATCTCTCTAGATTTATCAATATTTAAAATATTTTGATCCGTGTATTTAACTTCTTTTGCAGATCTCAACAAACCATTATATTTTGTGACTAGTTTATCTAAATCAGCTTTATTTTTAGAAAAATCTTGTTTAAATTTTGCTGCTTGAAGTAAATAGTTATCTTTTGTCTCATCTGATATTACAACCTCTTTATCAGCGTAAACAATTTTAACTTTTCGTACTAAAGGCCCTCTTTTAGTTACTTGAACTAAATGATACCCATAATCAGACCTAATTACTGATAAAGATCCGACCTCTTTTTCAAAACATAAATCATTAAATAACTGTGATTTTTCACCAAAGCCTGTAAGCATAGTAGTATTTTCTACAATCCAGCCTAAATTTCCTCCTCTATTTTTGGTCATTATATCATCCGATAGAGATACAAAATTATCGAAATTAGCTCCGGACTCTATTAATAATTTTATGCTGTCAATATCTTTTTTAGCCTCTTCAACTAATACGGCGTATTGATCACCAGCTTGTTGAACAGGAGGAATGGATATCATTATATGTCGTACTTCTACTGAATCAGGACGAAGTTCAACTGATGAATTTTTTGCAATTCTGTATACTCCTTCACGTACTAAATAAGGCCCTATAACTTTACCTTGTTCAGAGTTAAATAATTCTAACCATTGTTCTTGGGTTAATCCATTTCGAGCCTCATTTTTTTGGCTTTTAATGTTTTCAAAAGTTAATTTATAATCTGTTATAAGTTGGGATCTTATTTCAAATATTTTACTTCCAGCTGCTTTTTCCAAATCCTGTTGTGAACCATATGCATCTATAAGCATTTGTAATTGTCTAGAAGCTTCTTTTTGTATTATATTTTCCCAATTAACAGAGGAAATATTAGCATTATTATAAACATAATTATAAAAATTGTCATAAGGACTAGATCTAAAAGAATTATATTCTTGGGCCCCTTCAAGATTAGTAATTGCTGAAGAAATAAATGATTTAGCATCATTTTCATCCTTTACTGAAGGTTCTGGAGTGAAAAATATAAGTTCAACGTCATTAGAAGCTTGCCTTTTATAATTCATTTTATTTTTTGAATAATAACTTTCAATATCATTATCTGTGATGGCTACGTCTTCGTTATTGATATTAGTATAAGGTATAGCCACATAATCAAATCTTGCATTTTGTTTGTCGAATAATATATTATCTTTTGCTTCATGTGAAGTAGCATACATTGACTGACCAATTAATGTTTGATATTTTTGAAATTTATAATCAAATAAAATACTTTCTTCACAATCCTTCCATAGTTTTTTATTTGGATCTCCATCAGGTAGTTGACTAATTTGTTGAATCTGATTCCAAGCTAGCTCTCCATTATAGATTCCAGAAGAATCAGTAAATAGTTTTTTTAATATTTCGTGGGTATTATTTTGATCCTTAATTTTTAATACCCATTCTTCGTCAGAGATGTCAAGTCCTATTTTTTCAAATTCTTTTTCTGTAATAATTTTTTTAACATAGTAATCCCAAACTTGATCTCTTAACATGGCATCATCAACTACATTTTGTCTATAAACAAAATTAATAATACCTTCTTGTTGTTGAATTTTATTCTCAAAATCTTCAAGTGAAATATCCACTCCAGAGACAACTCCAACATTTTCAACAGGAGTAGAATTACAACCTCCACCGGACAAAGAACTAGCGCCATCCATAAAAACAAACGCAAGTAATGCTACACCTATCACAGTAACTAATAACCATGACTTATCTCTAATCTTTTGTAATGTTGCCATATTTATATTTAAAGTTTGCGAATATACAATTGTTATCTAAAATATGAAAATATCCGAGATGATCAATCCAAGGAATCGATAATTAATTCAACTTCTTGAATTTTTGTCTTATTTACGTCTCTAATAGTAAAAGTAAAATTCGCTATCTTAACTAAATCATCTTTTTTAGGTATATCCTCTAAATGATCTAGTAACAATCCTGCCACTGTATCGTATTCACCAGATTCTGGTAACGATAAATTATATTTTTTATTTATTTCCTCTACATAACTTCTTCCAAGTAATATATAATTTCTATCATTGATCTTTTGATCATTTACCTCTTCATGATCATGTTCGTCCATGATTTCTCCAACAATTTCTTCTGTAACATCCTCAATAGTAATCATTCCAGCAGTACCACCAAACTCATCCACAACAACAGCTATACCTTTATTATTTTCAATAAATTCATTTAGTAACTCCATGGCTTTCATACTCTCAGGAACAAATGAAAGTGGTAAAAGAATTGATTTAATATTCTTGGGATTTTTAAATAAATCAAACGAATGTATGTATCCAACTATATTATCGATATTATTTTTATAAACTAAAATCTTAGATAATTTTGTTTGAATAAATTTAGACTTTACCTCATGTAAAGGAGTATTAAAATCTGTCGCTATAATCTCAGTTCTTGGGATCATGCACTCTCTGACTCTTTTTTCTGAAAGATCCAAAGCATTTTGTAACATCTCAACTTCTACTCTTTGATCTTGCTGACCATCAGCAGACTTTACATTACTCAATAAATCATCTAAATCATTCTTTCCAAATGTTGAATGACTATCATTTGTCTTTTGATTTAGTACATACTTAAGTAAAAAATTTGAAATTTTAAAAATTACTACAGCTGCAGGTCTTAAGGTTACAAATAGTAACCAAATTGGAATAGTAAAAATATTTAAAATATAATTAGGGGAAATTCTAAATATTGCTTTGGGTAAAAATTCTGCTGTTACTAACACAATAATTGTAGCAATAAAAGTCTGAAGCAATAATAGTAATAAATCAGAACTAATAAATAGTTCAAGTTTTGAAGTTAGTATTTGCGTCATAGCAATTCCATAAACTACTAATGAAATATTATTGCCTACTAGCATGGTAGTTATAAAATCTGATTCATTTCTACAAAAGAAAGATTTCATTTTAGAAGAAATTTTGGTCTTACTTTTTTCTAATTCAAGTTGTAGTTTATTGGCAGAAACAAAAGCTATTTCAACACCTGAAAAAAAAGCTGAAAAAAGTAATGATAATATTGCTGTTGTATAAAGCATTTATAAATATAATAAAAATTTAATCACTATTGAAACTAAGATCAATAACTCCAGTAATTTTTGACAGCTTGTAATCAGAGAAGTCAAGATTTGATTCAAAACCCACACCTTTAATAACTTCATTTTTTGTTGTTATGATTACTTTTTCATTTGTATAAACTTTTTCTTTTTGCTCATTTAAAACTAATTTTTCTGTTTCGAGTTTATCTGATTCATTTGAAATTAAAACTACATCATCTCTTGCTATCATGATATTCTCTTTTTCATAAACCTCTACATAATTTGAGTTTAACATTGAGGTTGGAGCTTTTGAATTGTCGTAAAAAGTGATTTTAACATTTCCATTTAAAATTAATTCCGGCTCAGTATTTTCAAATCGCTTAATAGATTCTGAATATATCTTAACTCTTAACTTGCCATCTGTCGTAATTAAAATTTCAGCATTTTCTGTTTCTTCAGCAGGTAGCTCTTTATTTGCTACAAATTCCTGTACAACATTAGGATCGTTTGTACAAGCACTAAAAAGTATAATAATAAAAAATGGTATTAAGTTAATCACTAGTGCGAATAATTGTTTTTTTATTTATCCAACAGCCAACACTATACTCACTTTTTGGACTTAAATCGTAGAAAAAACATTCTTTAATAGTTGGGAAATACTTAGAATAGGTATTTATTTGTTTTGCGGCATTTTTTTTAGATTCTGGATCTGATAAGGCCTGCTGAAAAGCATCTACCGCAACCCAATAAACAGTCTTCCTTTGAAAATCATCGCCTGCACATTCTTTACTACCAGCAACATAAATATTACCTAAACTTATGTATGCTTTACCCCAATTATTTCTTATTTTAAGTGCATTGTAAATTGCTGATCTTGCAGAAGTGTAAGCGCCAGAATATCTATATGAATCAGCCAATGTTAAATAATAATCTGCTTTTTTAAAATCGTCATTTTCTAAATCTATAGCCTCTTTAGAATATGTTATAGCAGATGAAAAATTCCTTTTAGAAATACACATATTAGCCATCAAGTTAGCACTTGATGATGATGGATCTAATTCATATAATTTTAAAGAAATATTAAAAAATAATTCTGAATCCATACATTTCTTGGCTTTTAAAAGATTAGAAATTTTTCTTAAAAAATCTATGTCATCACTTTTAGTATCAAATTTAGCAGAAAACAGTTGAACTAAATCATCACAATTAGCATATGGGGTAAATAAATCTTCTATTTTTTCTGAAAATTTAATAAAATTTTTAGCGGTTTTAGTTTGATTAGTGATATTATAATCAATAATTTCAGAAACTTTAGCATAACCTTCAATTACATCTAACTTAGTTTTTTTTCCTGCTTTTTCTAAAATTACAATAGAGCGCATGTATCCATAAACAGCTTGAACAGATGAATTGTTTTGATCTAAGTTAATTGATTCTTGTAGATAACCATATGCTTCTTCTGCTCGTGACTTATCAACAGCCAATAATTCGTAGCCCTTTAATCCTAACACGTATCCGCGAGAACCAAAGCATTTTATACGTTTATCAAATACTGTAAGTAATGTATCAATATATGCAGATTTATTTTCTTTGTCTACTTTTATTTTTTCTTTAATAATTTTCGGTCCATTTTTGAATGTATTTATCGAGAGACTTGGACAATTTTTAAATACCCAAGACCATGAATTATATGCGGTGAGATAATCTTTTTGTTTGTAATACTCTCTAAAAACAGATAACTTTTCTTTACATTTTTGAACATTTATACTATCCATTTCTTTGCAATCTTCTGCACTAGTACCGTTCATATTAAAGTTTAATGAATATAAATCAATATTGATAATAATTGATATTAGAAAAAGGAGTGTTTTTATTTTCATTTTTTAATCGTATTTACGTTTAACAAACCATATACCATCATAACTTACAGTTAATCCTAATTTGATAAACTGTTCTTTTAACAAATTATTTTCTGTAGTTCCTCTTTGACCGACAATACAAAATAAATTATATTTTGTTCTAGATTTTTTGACTGGTATACCTAAGCCAAAAGTTAACATAAGTTCTTCTAGTTGATTGTTTTCAAATTGCAGAGGGATATTTTTAAATGATACACCTATATTATAGTCTAATCTTTTGAAATAATTATTAATAGAATTATAATCAGGAGTATATCTGAGGCCTGCAGAGTATCCTTCAGTATTTTCAAGATTATCTGAATCATCAAACATTCTATATTCAGCCCAATTTTGCAAACTATACTCAGCTAAAATTATCCATTTACTGTTTCTGTATTCTATACCTGTTTTCAAATTTTGAGGTAAAATAACATCTCCCCATTCAACAGAATTAACAAAAGTATCTTTAGGAACTTCTAAAATACCGGAAAACTCAAAAGATTCAATTAATTCAGTCTTTTTGGCTCTTATTGTAGAGTTGTTATTTGTAGTAATTCCTACAGAGAAGTTTCCTTTTGAAAGTTTTTTAGAATAAAGAAGTCCAAACTCATAATAGTACCCTTTTACATTAATTTTACTATTTGAACGACTATTAAAAAAATCATCACTATTGTAAACTAAACTTTTTCTTCTATTTAAACCTCCAAACAAAAATGAAGAATTTACACCTAGCGAAAGATCATCAGATAATTTGTAAGCTCCTCCAAAATAAATCTTACTGATGCCACCATCACCATAATAATTGGCAATTGCATTATGTGAAATGTCGTTTTCATCAACAATATCTTCATTCATTGAATATCCTATACTACTATATGGAAGCATCCCTACACTTGCTGCCATATTTTTATTTAGAGGAAATCCTAACACAAAGTGACTAAAGCCATTATTATTTGCAATTTGACTGTTAGAAGTATTCATTATTTTGGTTGTTTGATGCCAACCTCCAGTTGAAAGTAAAAATGAATTTGGGCCAAATCTTGTATAGGATGCAGGGTTTGAAGGATTAACACTAAAAGGATCACTATATGCAACTACGGCTCCCCCTAGTGAATTAAATTCAGCTAGTGAACCATGATTAAGATCTCCTAATCCAAATCTTGAATATGGAGAAGATGTAGAAATTTGGGCACTAGCTATTAAACTACTGCAAAAAAAGAAGATGAAAAGTAATATTTTACTCATTATAATCCAATATTTCATTTAATCCAACCAGCACTAAATTTTGATTTACAAATATGGGTCTTTTTAATTCGTTTTGCAAGTATAAAGCATCTCCTCCACATAGAACTACAATTAGATTAGGATTTTGGTCACTATACTCTGAGATAATTTGATTTAACTCACTTAAAACACCTCGTTGAACACCTGAATTTATAGCTGATAATGTATCGTTTCCATAAAACTTAGTATTTTTTTTCAATTTATTTAACGGCAATTTATCAGTAAAAGTATTTAATGATTTAAATCTCATATCTATTCCTGGAGAAATTCTACCACCCAAATACTCTGCACTTTTATTTAAAAAATCAATTGTTATACATGTACCAGCATCAATTATTATAACATCTTGTTTTGGATACAAAAAATTTGCCCCCACTACCAACGCTATTCTGTCATTGCCTAAAGTTTTAGGAGTTTTATATAGATTGTTTATTGGAATATTTGTAGTATGAGTTAATATAATTGAATTATAATAATTAGATATATATGTCACATCATTATCAAAATCTTTTACAGAACTTATAATTGATGATGTTATTTCTGTGTCTGAAACAAAGTCTTTAACTAATTTAAAGGAACATTTATCTAAAATTTTTTTAGAAATAATTTTTTTTTCACTAATCAAAGCAAGTTTTGTTTTTGTATTTCCTATGTCTATAATTAGTTTCAAAACGAAATTTTTTCAAAATTATAAAAATTGATATCGTAAAAAGGATTTAGTTAAAATTTTCTTTCAAATCAAAAAAACAATTAAATTTGCAGCTAAAATTTTGTTGGTGCTATAGCTCAGGTGGTAGAGCAATGGACTGAAAATCCATGTGTCCCTAGTTCGAATCTTGGTAGCACCACAAATAAAAATAGCCCACTTTTTTAGTGGGCTATTTTATTTAAATCACAAATTAACTATTGTAGTATTATTTTATTATGAATTATACCATTATTTGTGTGAATTTCTATAAAATATATTCCTTTTGATCTATTTTTTAAGCTTATCTTCTTTTTATACTTAGTGTTAAAATCGTGCAAACTTT
The DNA here is from genome assembly GCA_902627575.1 of uncultured Bacteroidota bacterium. GTDB lineage: Bacteria > Bacteroidota > Bacteroidia > Flavobacteriales > BACL11. The sequence continues at coordinate 4,330 of CACOJQ010000005.1, read as the reverse complement.
GATAAAAAATTATTTCACCAATAGAATTACGTACTTTTATTTCTAAATCTTGAGCTAATAAGCTAGAAAACTCAATGTTAAAAATATTCCTAGTTGGATTTGGATAAATATATAAATTTTTAATACTGTAATCAGACGTAAATGATGGAATCCAGTCAATATTAAAGAAACATGTATCAGAAGAACAACCATAACTGTCAGAAATTACTACCCAATAGGTGCCATTTACAGTTGGAAATAAGTTTTGTGTTGTATCTCCTGTACTCCATAAGTAATAATAAGGAGGAGTACCTCCCATAGTCTCAGCAAGTAGATAATCATCAGTACGTGTTATATTACATTTTAAGGAATCTGTAACTTCTATTGTAGAAGTAACAACACTATCACAATTATGTGCTGTATACAAGTAGTTTGTTACAGTATCAGCTTGAGTATACCAAATATTATTAATTGATACTGAATCTCCTTTACAAATACTAAAAACAGTATCAACTATTATAGATTCGTAAAGTGTTAAGTTAAGCGTAGCTGTACTATCACATCCTACTGCGTTGGTAGTAGCATATGTATATGATCCACTTGTGGTGTATGTCGTTCCATTCCACGTGTAGCTATCACACTCCGTTACATCTGTCGTTGATGTACTTGAATTATTAATCGTTAAGTTAAGCGTAGCTACAGAATCACAACCATTTGAGTTAACTCCTAACCATGTATACTGACCAGAACTTGAATAAGTAGTACCATTCCAAGAATAACTATCACATGCTGTTATATCTGTCGTACTTGATGTCGCATAATTACAACTACCATCATCAGTATTTGCTGAAGAATCATAATTACAAGCAGTAGAGTCCATACAACCATTTACAATAGCTATACAACTACCATCATCACAAATAGCGTTTGCATCATAATTAAATGCACTTGCATCAGTACAACCTAATGGATCTACAGTTAATGTAGTAGTTACTGTACTATCACAACCATCAGTTGTTGTTAATGTATCTATATATGTGCCAGCATTATTATATGTACTAGTTCCTACTGAAAAACTATCACCTGAACAAATTGAAACAGTATTTGTAGTAGTAACTGAATTGTTAATCGTTAGACTAAGTACTGCTATAGAATCACAGCCATTAGCATTTGTTAAAGCACAATATTGTGCTGGAACATTTGTATCATAAGTTGCTCCATTAATAGTTACATTATTTCCATTAGACGTTTGGTCATAAGTTGTCGAACCACTTCCTTCCTCAAAATTCCAATAACCGACTAAGCCTGTTTCATTACCAGTTGGAGGACAATTCATATACTGTTGAATTTCGGCTTGAGAAAGAGCTGTGTTCCATACTGATATATCATCAATATCACCATTCATTACTTGTGTCAATGAACCAACTAGATCTGTTCCTGCCCCTATTAAGAAATCTGCACTTGATGCTTGAATTTGATGATTAAAATTATTACCAGCAACATTATAAAGACCATCTATATAAATAGATGCAATACCATTTGATAAAGAGATAGCAACATGATGCCACTTATTAGATGTAATTGCATTTGCATTAGTCCATGTTTGCGCAAGCTGATTAGTATTACCTATTGCAGTAGACAAATAGACACTAGTTTGTGGAACATTTTGAGATCCTGGTATATTTGATGTATTGATATAATATCCATTTGTATTATATCCATTATTCTGTGCAATCATACCATTCTGTACCAAGTCATCAAAATAGAACCACCCCATCCATGTTGCATCTTGAGATGATGTTGTATTTACATTGGAATTTAAATATTCACCATTATTATCAAAACTCATAGAGTAATTATTACTAGTTCCGCTATAAGAATAAGTTCCACTTTGAGTATATGTTGTTCCATTCCAAACTACACTATCACATGCTGTCACACTAGTATTTGATGTATCTGTATTGTTTATTGTCAGATTAATTACAGCTACAGAATCACAGCCATTAGCATTTGTTAAAGCACAAGATTGTGCTGGAACATTTGTATCATAAGTTGCTCCATTTATTGCTCCGTTATTACCATTTAATGTTAAATCTAATACAGTATTACCACTACCCTCTTCAAAATTCCAATAACCTACTAAACCTGACTCTGATCCTACTGGAGGACAGTTCATGTATTGTTGAATTTCTTGAATTGAAAGAGCTTTATCCCATATATGTAAATTATCTGTCTGTCCATTTAATCTACTTGTATTATTAGCACTCATATGTCCAATTGAAATTGGAACACCAGAATCCACATCACCAAAATATATTGAGATAACTTCGGAACCAATTAAATTACCATCAACATAAAACTTAAAAATATCATTATCTCTATCAACAACAATAGTTAGATTATACCACTTATTAAGAATAACATTAATTGAATCCGAATTGTCAATTTCTATTAAATTAAAGTATTGATTACCAGCATCATTAATATGAGCTGAAAAACCACCATTATTAACATTTGACGATAAAGTTTGTATTTTAAATCCATGATCATTTGTTGCCCCAACTAGTGGAACACCAACGATATAGGAATAATTTTCAGGATCATTTCCTTCAAAAGCATTTAAGTAACAATCTATACTAACAGTAAATGAGTTATAACCAAAATTTATGGGGTTTGACAATGTAATATATTTATTAGCAGTTCCATCAAAAGACATAGAATAATCATTAGAAAAATTATTCTGACCATTATACGAATAAATTCCACTTTGAGTATATGTACTATCGTTCCAAGTATAACTATCACAGACTGTGACACTAGTGTATGAAGTATCTGCTTGATTAATAGTTAAATTAAGTACTGCTGTACTATCACAACCTACTGCATTGGTTAAAGCACATGTGTATAAAGGTGCATTAGTGCTATAAATGGCCCCATTTGTTGTACCATCATTTCCATTTGATGTTTGATCATATACTGTATTACCAGTACCCTCCTCAAAATTCCAATATAAAATTAAATTTTGTTCATTTCCGTTAGGGGAACAGTTCATGTAACTTTGAATATCTGATTGAGATAAGACTGAATTGAAGTAAGTAACATCATCAATATTTATATCTGAATAAAACCAATTACCTTCAGAATGAGCTCCAATTGTAAAAGGATTATTTTGAGTTGGATAAGGAGTGCTCTCATATATATTTAATATTGAATCTCCATCTAAGTAAATTATATTATTACTCCCATCTGAAACCAATGCAATATGATACCACTGAGATGTGTTAATAGCTATATTAGTAAGGATATTAAAATTGCAACTTGAATTAGGATAATTTGGACAGTTATTTGTACAATTACCAATATGTTTAAAAACTCTTAAGAAGCCATTATGAACACCAATATACCAACCTGAAGCGTTATTACAAGTTCCTTTATGTTGCATAATTGCATCATATTGGCTTAAGGAATTAAAATTGAACCAACACATTGAGGAAAATGAATTATAATGAGTTAAATTAGATATTTGTGCATAGTCATTTGAACCATCAAATAACATAGAATAATTATTATTAATATCTACTGTATTAGAGTAGTAAGTTCCACTTTCAGTATACGTACTATCGTTCCATGTGTAACTATCACATGCTGTAATATCAATAATTGATGTATCTGTATTATTTATTGTCAAATTAAGTACAGCTAGAGAGTCACAACCTAACTGATTTGTTAAAGCACATGTATATAAAGGGGCATCAGTGCTATAAATGGCCCCATTTATTGTACCGTCATTTCCATTTGATGTTAAATCATATACTATATTACCAGTACCCTCCTCAAAATTCCAATAGCCTAATAGGTCTATTTCATTACCATTTGGAGGGCAGGTCATATAAAATTGTATTTGTGTTTGATCAAGAGATGTATTCCAAATTGCAACATCATCTACTAATCCATTAAAAACAGATCCAGATCCATCGTCATTAGAACACTGAGAAGAGGTTTTTGAACCAATTATTAGAGGGTATAAGTCGTTGTTAATTGAAGGTAAATTATTAATACTAATTTCTTCATTACCATTTACAAATAACTTTGCTGTATTATTTTCATATACGAAAGTTATAAAATACCATTCATTATCAGAAATATTAGTAGTAGAATTTGCAAAATGAAACCCACTAGATGTTATAACATTTAATTCAATTAAACCACTATTATATTGAATAGCAAAGTTAAAATCATTTGTCCAACCATTTACTCCATTCATAAATATGTAACCGTTATCTTGATTATCAGTTTTAATCCAAGAAGTTAAAGTAAATACACTGTCAGAAATTGAATTAATATTTATTTC
>CACOJQ010000004.1 GCA_902627575.1 uncultured Bacteroidota bacterium | reverse complement strand
TGGGCCAAAAGTGTAAACTTTACCAAGACCAAGCGCAGCAAGTTCTGCTTCTAATTGCCCTGAGACTGTCAGGTGTGTTTTTTTACCGAAAAAATCCTTTGAATAGTCAATATTTTTTGTGTTTACCTCTGACCAGTTAAGGTTAGTCACTTGAAACATTTCACCAGCCCCTTCCGCATCAGTACTTGTTATGATAGGCGTGTGAATACTTACAAAACCTCTTTCGTTAAAGAAGTTATGTATAGCATATGTTAGCGCGTGCCTAAGTCTAAAAACAGCAGAAAACGTGTTGGTTCTAAACCTAAGATGAGCCTTTTCTCTCAGAAATTCTAATGAATGTTTTTTTGGTTGTAACGGGTATTCTTTTGGATCAGCTGGACCCAATACATCAATTTTATTTGCTAATATTTCAAAACTTTGCTCCGAACCGATAGATTTTACAATTTTACCTTCTACACAAATACTTGATCCGGTGGTTATATTTTTTATTGTTTCTTCAGTAATTACTATTTCTTCAGCAACAACCTGCAAACTGTTTATTGTTGAACCATCATTTATAGAAATAAATGAGGTTTGTTTGCTCCCTCTTTTGTTTCTAACCCAGCCTTTTACGCTTACGGTGCTATTTTCTATAAGACCATTTAAGATGTTTTTTATATTCATTTCAATAAAATATATTTCTATGCACTTATTTTAGCCTATTTGAGAAACTAGGCTTTTTTCTAATATTTTGTGTACGGTGTTTACAAGCGCTTTGGTATCGTAGTTACACTCTATATGTAGCTCATTTTGTGTTCCATGGTGAATAAATTCATCAGGTATACCAAGCCTAATTACACGTGAGTTATAATTATTATTTGACATAAACTCAAGTATTGCAGAACCAAAACCACCTAAAATGCAGCCGTCCTCAATAGTTATAATGTTTGTAAACTTTTTAAAGACAGTATGTAATAAATCTGCATCTAATGGTTTGACAAACCTCATATCATAGTGAGCTATAGATAAACCCTCTTTTTTAAACTGCTTTTGAGCCTCTTGCACAAAGTTTCCTGGATGACCAATAGACAAAACAGCTATATTTTCACCATCACTAATTTTTCTTCCAGTACCAATATTTATTTCTTCAAGTGGAGTTCTCCATTCTGTGAGCACTCCATTTCCTCTAGGGTATCTTATTGAGAAAGGTCCCTGGTTAGGAAGTTGAGCGGTATACATTAGATTTCTAAGTTCAGACTCGTTCATAGGCGCAGACACAATCATATTAGGGATGCACCTAAAGTAAGCAATGTCGTATGCCCCATGATGTGTTGCTCCGTCAGCACCAACTAATCCCCCTCTATCTAAGCAAAAAACAACATTTAAATTTTGTAATGCAACATCATGAATAACTTGATCGTATGCTCTTTGCATGAAAGAGGAATAGATATTACAAAAAGGCATCTTACCCTGAGTTGCTAATCCTGCTGAAAAGGTAACAGCGTGTTGTTCTGCTATGCCAACATCAAAAGTTCTGTCTGGCATTTCTTTCATCATTTTGTTTAAAGAGCTACCAGTAAGCATTGCAGGAGTGATACCAACAATATTTTTATTTTTTTTAGCAAGCTCGATAATTGTTTCGCCAAAAACATCTTGGTATTTTGGGGGTTTTTTATCTTCATCTTTCTTAATAGCTTCTCCGGTGTTTTTATTAAATACACCTGGGGCATGCCATGTTGTGCTATTACCTTTTTCGGCGGGGCTATACCCTTTTCCTTTTTTAGTTATACAGTGTAAAATTTTTGGCCCAGGAATATTTTTCAAATCATTTAAGACATTTACTAAGTGCTTACAATTATGCCCGTCGATTGGCCCAAAATACCTAAAATTTAGTGACTCAAAGTAGTTGCTTTCACCCAAAAGAGTTGATTTTACAGCGCTCTCTACTTTTTTTGCAACAGATTGTGCGCTTGGTCCAAACCGGCTTATTCTTCCTAAGATTTTCCAAATTTTGTTTTTTGCCTTATTGTATGTTTTTGATGTAGAGATATCTGTTAAATACTCTTTAAGTGCCCCAACAGCAGGGTCTATTGACATACAATTATCATTTAAAATAACAATTAGATCAGTCTTTTCTGCTCCAGCATGATTTAACCCTTCAAAAGCAAGACCCGCCGTCATAGAACCGTCTCCAATAACAGCAATATGCTGTTTGTTTTTTCCTTTTCCGTCCTTGTTGGCGATGGCCATACCTAGTGCTGCAGAAATTGAGGTGGAGGCGTGCCCAACACCAAATGTGTCATAAACACTTTCACTTCTTTTAGGAAATCCACTTAAACCGCCTTTTATTCTATTTGTAGGAAATTGATTTTTTCTTCCGGTTAAAATTTTATGAACATATGCTTGGTGCCCAACATCCCATACTAACTGATCGTAAGGGGTGTTAAAAACGTAGTGAATAGCAATAGAAAGCTCTACCACACCAAGACTCGCCCCAAAATGCCCGCCCTTTTCAGAAACAATATCTATTATATATTGCCGAATTTCACTACTTAATTGACTAAGCTGATCCCTTTTAAGATTTTTCAGGTCTTCTGGAGAATTTATGTCTTTTAGCAGCTCTCCTTGATGATATCTATTGACTTTTTTCATTTTAACAAAGATATTAAAAACAACAATTATGCAAAACTACTAATAATCGTTAACATAAGGCAGTTAATAATTGTATTATGCTTTTATCTTTTTTGTTCACACAATTTTACAACTTTGTTAGATGAGAATTATAATATTTTTATTTGCTTTTTGCTTTAGTTTTATTAGTGCTATTAATTTTAACTCAATACTTGCCTTAAACTTAAATGCTGAGAAATCTTCATCAGATACAAGTGTAGTTTACATTATTGCAGAGGACTCTATTGTGGATGATATAATTTGCAAAGATTCATTAACCGAAAAAATTAATGAGATAGTTTTAAGCGATACACTTAATATTTTTGCTGAGAGATTAAAACTTTTAAACAATCAAACACCAATGGGGTTAGATTACAATATAGAGGTGCAGCGATATATAGACAACTATAAAGGAAGAAACAAAGCTCTTATTTCAAGAATGCAGTCACTAAAACACTTATATTTTCCTCTTTTTGAAAGAGAGTTAGATAAATTTAAGTTACCCCTAGAACTAAAATACTTAGCAATTGTAGAATCGGCATTACAACCTAAAGCTAGGTCGAGATCAGGCGCTACAGGCTTATGGCAATTTATGTACTTGACTGGAGCACACTATGGCCTGAACGTTTCTTCTTATATTGATGACAGACAAGATCCATATAAATCAACTGTTGCGGCATGTAAATATTTTATAGATTTATATGAAATGTTTGGAGATTGGAATTTGGTTTTAGCCGCATATAATGGAGGTCCTGGATATTTACAGAGAAAAATTAATGAGGTTGGTTCGTATAACTTTTGGGATTTGCACCCCCATTTAAAGGAGGAGACAAGAAATTATGTCCCAAAGTTCATAGCCACAAATTATATCATGAATTATTATCAAGAGCATGATATTTCATGTGATACAACAAAAAGAAATTTCTCTGAAATAGACACGCTAACTATTTTTGCGCAAACCACCGTCTCTACATTATCTGCTATGCTATGTCTTGATGAAAGTTTACTACGTGAATTGAATCCTTCGTTTAAAGAAGATGTCATACCAATTAATGCCAATTTATTTTTGCCGAAAGAATCTGTAAACGATTTTCTTTTAAATGAAGTTTCTTCATACATTTTTATAAATGGAGTTAAAAAAAAAGAGATTTTAATTAACGAGGAGAGGGTAATATACAGTGTAAAGAAAGGAGATTACCTCGGCAAGATTGCTAAAGAATTTAACGTTAGAGTCTTTGAATTAAAAAAATGGAATAATTTAGACACATCTAATCTTGATATCGGAGATAAGTTAGTTATTTATGTCAAAATACATGAAGAAATATAGTCTGCGTTTTAGTATTACAGTAGCCTCATTTATATTACTTTTTTTAAGCTGTACAGAAAATAGTATTGAAAAAGCAAATACATTTAAAGTTGAGGACTCCCAGGTTATTTTTTTTGTTGAAGACTCATCATTAAACGTTATTGTTGATAGTTTAATTCAAATAACATTTGCTTCACCAATAGAAGGGCTTTTACAAAGTGAGCCTTTATTTTCTACAATAATTGTAAATAGTGCGGCAGAAGTCACAAATGAACTTAATAAACAAAAAAATGTTTTACAAGTAATAAAGATAATATCATCAACCACTGAAGATATAAATTCTCAGAGTCTTGAAAAAGACTTTTTACTATCGGTTTACTGGAAGAACGACATAAAAAAACTGTACGAAAAACTAAAAAAGCTTATGTTAATTGTGGAAAAAAAAGAGCTTGAATTGATTAGAAAATCATTTTCTAGAAACTCACAAAAAAATATTCAAACGACCCTCCTAAAAAATTTTGGTGTTAAGACTGTCATTCCAAAAAAATATAAAACTGAAATTGAAAGCGATGACCTTTTTTTGGCTACATATGACCCCCCAGACAAGGATGAAATAAAAAAAATCTTCATTTTTTCTTTTAATTATGATAAAACCGACTTGTCTACACAGGTTTTGGCCAATGTAGATAGTGTTTTTAAAACTTATTTTATGGGAGAAGAAAAGGGAACACATGTTACAATTGAGAAAAATTTACCTGTTGTATATAATAACAGTATTTATAGGGGTCTATGGAAGCTCAAAGGAGGTTTTATGGGCGGTGTTTTTGTAATTAAAACGTATAAAGTTTCATCTAAAATCACAGTTTGTGTGGGCTTGGTTTTTGATCCAGCTAACACAAAAAGAATGCACGTGAAAGAATTTGAAGCTATTCTATAATTAACTTTTGTCTTTGGCTAAACTGATCATTAAACACATTTATAATATAACATCCTTTCTTAAGATTTGAGATGTCAATTACTTTGTTTTTTGTTGTTATTATTTTTTCTCCAGTCATAGAATAGATAGTAACACTATAATTATTTTTTGTTGAGTGGAGTGTTATTTTGTTTTTAGCAGGATTAGGAAATACTCTAAAAGAGGAGATTGGTAGAGAATGTTCATTAATATTTGAAATAGTATTTAATGGACTCTCCCAAACACCTCTTCCATATGTAGCCGCGCTAATTGTACCTTCATTATAGTGTATTTCTAATTCATTAACTATAACATTTGGCAAGCCATTATTAAAAGGCACCCATTCAGTCATAGTGTTATCTTTATAATAAACTCCAATATCAGTACCTATGTACAGGTCATCATTTGCTCCGCCCTGATAAACAATACAATTTACTGGTAGTGCTGGAAGATTATTTCCAGAAATATTAATCCAACTACTTCCAGCATCGTTTGTTTCATATACTTTATGGACATTATTATAATCAGAAAATGTAACCCAAGCCCTATCTGGATTATTATTTGCAACAGCGATATCAGTCATATTATAATTTGCAAGCCCTGGCTTAATATATGTCCAAGATTGCCCACCATCCTTTGTGACTTTTATTTTGCTGTAAGAGGCTGCGTAAATATAGTCTTCATTTGAGGCAGCCAGGGCAATTGAGCGTAAAGCCTGGCCATTACTAACATTAAACGAAATAGAGTCCCATATCGCACCACCTGTTGTTGTTTTATAAACCTCGTCATATCCTATAACAAGCAAATTGCTGTTTATAGGGTGCATTGCGTATGGAGTGTTCCAAGCACCTTCATATGGAACAGGCTTAATGTTATCCCAATTATAACCCCCGTCATAAGTCTTTCTTAAGCCACCATATTGATATTCTGCGTAAATGATATCTTCATCATAATGGTCAATAGCACACTCCATACCGTCTCCACCCATTATTGCATCCCAAGTGCTATTTGTTAGCATTTCTGTTCCGTTGTCTTGAGCTCCAGCAACTAATTTATTTGGGTTGGATTTTGCTAAGCCTAAATTGTAAAATTGAGATATTTCTAATCCATCAGAAATATCTATCCACGAGTTTAAGTTAGATATATATTTATAAACCCCCCCATCATTACCTGCATATGCTATGTTTGTATGCGGATTAAACTCTAGAGCATGTTGATCAACATGCATGTATGAATAATTGTTACTGTTACCGCTACTTCCGTCAATATCCCAGCTTACCCCTCCGTCATCAGAGCGCCATAAATTTATACCTCCGACATATACTAAGTTTTCATTATTTGGGGCTACACCAAGGCTTAAATCATACCAAGACTGGCCACCAGTTCCATTGCCGCTGGTTTCTCTTCCTAGAATATTTGGGCTGTTTGATTGTAAAACCCATGAGTCTCCTGCGTCCGTTGATTTATAAAGACCGTGATATCCATAGTCCGCAGCTGAAAACAAAGCGTATACTACATTTGGGTTCTCAGGTGTAACTGCAATTAAGGGCCTATATCTACTACTTAACATGCCTCCACTTATATTATTCCAGCTTGAACCCCCATCAGTAGATCTAAAAATTTGTGAATTACCACTAGACTGTTTGGCAGCGTATAACACCCTTGGGTTATCAGGTTTGAATTCTATATCTCTCCACCGACCAATTGTTCCTACAATTTGCCAGTTGTTTCCCCCATCACCACTTATTCTTATATTTGAATTTGTTACTGCATATAAACTATCAGAGTAGTTGGGGTGAATAATAATTTTATTTACAGTTTGCTGCTGATCAACATCAAAGCTTAAACCTGTAGTGTTCCATGTTACTCCTCCATCTGTTGATTTTAAAATTCCAATACTATAAGTGTCGCTAGCCATAGCATCACCAGTCACAATATACATAATTTGCGTGTTGTTTGGATCAATAGCTATATGAGATACACCCATAACAGGTAGATTATCAGTATTTGTTGTCCAATTGTTACCGCCATCGGTAGATTTCCACAAGCCGCCAGCAGGTGAGCCAATCCAAATAATGTTTGGGTCCAACGGATCAAAAGCAATACAGTTTACTCGTCCGTTTCCTCTTTTTTTATTATTAGACAAGATAATAGGTGTGTTTATAGGCCCTTTAGCAATCCAATTTGCAGATGATTTGAAATTATTATTTTGATGTATCTTTTTTTGATTTAACCATTCAATATATAGTGAATTTTGATTAAAAGAGCTACTTTCATTAATACGCTTTAGTATGAAATCCATATTCCTCGCATATGGTTTATAACCGTTTCCTTTGGTATAAGGGAATGTTTTCTTATGTTCTTCAAAAGCATTGAATTTTTCAAAAATTGAGGCATCAGGCTTTATATTCAAAAGATTGTCTTCCCAAACTTGACCAAGTGCATGCGTTGAAATAAAATAAGATAAAATAACAATTACATAATTTTTCATAGGTGTAAAGATAATCAATACTTTTTATACCAATTTGATTTTTTAAAAAGAAGTATTTAATGCAACAATAAAGTTTCTGCCGCTAGCGCTAATTCCTGATCCAAATGTTTTATAATGTATGTCTGTTAAATTTTTGATTTTCATCATAACAACCATATTTTGAGTTATATTTTGTGTGTAACCAATATTTAAAGTATACCAAGCCGGAGTCCCATCATTAGTCGCTTCTTCAAGATTATCAACTCCAGCAATATCATAATTTTCTACATGCTTCCATTCATTATAAACTGCATAAAAGTCAACAGAATAATTTTTATTTTTATACTCTAATGAAACCTTTCCATTTAGCGGAGGAATATGCGCAAGTGGATCACTATTATTATCACTGCCTACAATGTAGTTTATGTTTGAGTATAATGATATATTAGATGATAAATTAATATTACTAATAGCGCTAAGACCATTTATTTTAGCGCTTGCAATGTTTTTATTTAATTGAACTCTCATCATTTCACCATCGTATATAATACTGTCAGACCCATTAATTGTTCCGAATTCCCTAACAATTGCATTTTCAATTTCAGTTCTGTAAAGCTGCAAAGAAGCATTAACTCCAGTTGAGCGATAATTAACAGCAACCTCAAAGTTATTACTGTATTCTGGCTCTAGATTTTTATTTGGTAAAACCACGTTGTTGCCATCTTTAGAAAACACCTTTCCAATATCATCTATATTAGGATTTCTAAAACCATTATAATATCCTAAATTAACACTAATAAAGGTTTTAGGCTGATAAGATATAACCATAGACCTTACAAAAGAGTTGTTTTTATTTTTTAGATTTTCAAGCGAAACTATATTCTCATTAAATCTAGCATTTAATTCTGCATTATTCCATCTTGCTCCAAAAAAAAGGTCTATTAGATTATTAAGTGGAATATTCATTTGGCTATAGAGAAATAAATCTTTTACATTACTTCCCCCATCCGGATATCTTGTGGTATTAAACAGACTTTCATTGCGATTAGTTAAGGAAGCTGTAGAAAACACCTCTTGTAAACGTAACCCCCCTCCATAAACCAGCGAGCTAGAACCTATTGATTTATTAAAATTTAAGTTAGCATCATAAACTTTAACGTTTTCTATCCTGTTACTTAAATATAAATCATCTTTTTTCTGCTTATGCCTTGATTCCTTTACATTTTGAAAAGCCAAACTTAACTTGTAAGAGTTAAATAAAAGAGATTTATACCCACCTAAATACGCTAGCTTTTGCATAAACCGCATTTGAGGACCGTAATACCATTTTGAATATTTCAATCCTACTTCTGTTAGATCATTCATTTTGTCAAATCGATCAATGTCAGATGATATTGAGTATTGTGTGTTTGATAAAAACTGATTATGTTTATTGTGTAGGTATTTAATTTTGTGAATAAAATCACCCTTATAGTAGTTTGTAAATAGTTGTTCATTATCATCTACAACTCCAATTTCATTTCCCCAACTATCATATCCATGCAATCTATTACTACCCATTCTAAGATTATCAGCAGATTTAATAGAAACACCAGTTATTTGACTTATTTTTTTTCTATAGTAACGACCAAGTATATTAGTAGTTACGGCTTTGCTACTGCTCTCAAATATTTGCCGAACTATTAGTTGGTTTGTGTCCAAAGGGTCCAATGTGTTAAATATTAGCGCGCCCCCCATTGCACCACTTCCATATGCTACTGAAGAAGGGCCAGAAAGAAGATCTATTGATTTAATAAAAAATGGATTTATAGACGATGAGCTTTGTATATGTCCACTTCTGTAAATTGTATTGTTTAACATAATTCCGTCAACAACAATTAATAACCTATTTGCCTCCATTCCTCTGTAATTAGGACTGCCCCCCCCCGCTTGACTTTCTTGTACAACAACAGAAGATGTGCTAGCCACTAATTCAGCGCTTGATGTTTCAACAAGTCTTAACCCTTTAGGTTTTATAGTAAAAACAGGATATTTTTCTGAAAGAGGGATTTTATTATTTTCAGTAAGAACAATATCAGGCAATATATTTGTCATACTGTTAAGATAAATAATATTATTTATAATATTTTTTTTAATTATACCTTTACTTTTATATGAAATATGAGATATTGTAATAACGTCACCCTTTTTGAAGATACTAAAATCAGCTTGTCCATAAGAGTTACTCGTCAAACCTAAATCATTTGTTTTAATATTAGCATTTGCTATAGGTTTGTCCGACAAACTATCTTTAATAGTAATTATTTGCCCAAAAACATTTTGAGAAAAAATTATTGATAGTATGAAAAGATATCTAATCATACTCTCAACGCCTGTATTATTAAATGAGATTTTACACTGCTTAAATTATGATTGTGTACACTATAATACAAAAAAATATCTTGTAGCAAATTTGTCCTTTCGCTCTGAGTAATAAAACAGTTATTATTATTCATTAACGATTTTAGTGTTGTACTTTTCTTTTTACTTAAGGTTTCTCCAACTATATTTTTAGCTACAAAACACCCTTCGGTTAAACTAAAATAAGGCAGATCAAAACCTTCCCTTGATGGGTAAAAGCCTAAGTACGATGATAAATCAAGCATATATTTCAAAACAAAATTTAGCTCAGTTTTGTTGTTGAGCTGAAGTTCTTTAGTTCGATTCCAGATGAAATTAAATAAAGATTCATTTTTTTCACCCTCATGCAAAACTTTTGAACTTACTTCTGCCAAAAAAAACGCAATAAATTTCTTATTCATATTTTGTTTTGTGAAATTAATTGAATCAATAGCGGTTACCTCTGACAGAAATTGCAAAGATTTTTTTGAATTATAGTTGGCGGTGATATTAATTAATGTTAGTGGTTCAAAAAAAACAACTCTTTTTTTTGATGATTTGCCTCTTGCTCCTTTAATAATAAAACTTTGTAGTCCGTGCTCTTGAGTAAAAACCTTACTTATTATCGAAGTCTCACCATACTTTATATATGTCAGAGCAATACCTTTAGATTTATATTTCATTTAATAAATAAAATTTTACTCACCATCGTTTCTTCTCCAAATGAGTTTGTGCTAAAAACAAGGTAAACACCTGTTGCGACTCGTTCGTTAAATTTATTTTTACCACTCCATATTGCCTGCCCTCCATTTGCTATCGTTTCAAACACAAGCTCTCCTGCAATGTCGGTTATTTTAACTTTTGCATCGGTGACTAGCCCGCTTATAGCTATGGGCCCATTATAATTTTCTCTTACTGGATTTGGAAATACTTTTGTTTTACCTTGTTTTGAAGAACCTTTTGTAGCATCTGATCTATACGAAATTAAACCTTTTTCAGTAGCTATAAACACCTCCCCGTTTTGGGGGTCAATTGCAATATCAACAATGTTATTGGAAAATAGAGGACTGTTGTTTTTTGTAAAATGAAGAACCTCTTCTTGTCCATCTTTTGAAAGCAGAAAAACACCAGACTTTTCTGTTCCAATCCACTTTCTGTTAGCCCCATCTACTGTAATGCACTTCACCCTCTCTTCACTTAAAAGGTACTGGCCGTAGTTACCTTCTGTAATAAGAATTTGTTGAGCATCATAATTAAAATTTGAAAAAATCAAATCGGGATTATAGAAAACAGCAACTCCTTTGTCTGTCCCTACCCAAACAGCCCCGTCTAAATCTTCTGCCAGACTGTATGTCTGCATTGAAGGCAGCTTTCCAGATCCTATGTTTGTATTTAGGATTTTATATTGATCGTCTTCATTGTTTGATAGTGTGCTGTTGTCATTATAAACAAACAATCCCCCACCCCTTGCAATGACTCCCCATTTATTACCGGACTGGTCAATTAATAAGTCATCAAAAAATAAATCAACTTGATTTTGATTCATTGTATAAGAAAACCATTGGTCATTAATAGTTTTCGCTACAATGGGGTGATTTACTTCTGAGCTAAGCGCCCAAAGAGTTCCGTTTTGATCAAATTTAATGTCAGAAATTCGTATTCTATTATTTGAATAGTATGTTGTGTCTAGTGCCCCATTAGTATTAGCATGACCATGTTTTACAACTAACTCTCCGTTTTTCACCTCACTTATTCCGTGGTACCAGGAGGCATAGTACTCTACCCCCCCCCATACGCCAACTTCAAGTATGTCTCTTGCATTACCCAGCTTATAACGATCATAGTTTACCCATGAGTCATATTCATCTTTTATAGAGACGCCATCATTTATAAGAGCGTTTGCCCCAAAATTAGCATGGCCTCCGTGGCACTGATATAGTTTTCCCCCCGAGAAATTTAGACTATATACCTCATTTCTTTTAGGTCCTTGAGGTATGAAGCTTTCTATAAAAATATTGTTGTTAAACCTTAACAGTCCATTAATAGAGTCAGCTACCCAAAGGTTGTTTTCATTGTCATTAATTGCAAACATAACATTTGAAAATAGAGGGCTTTTTATTTCAGCAGCTACATTGTTTTCGCTGACAACCTCTATTTTATCTACAAATGTTTTTATTAGTTTATTGTTGTAACTTATGCTTTTTATCTCATCAGTTGTATCAACATAAATAGTTTCATTAGCACAAATGATATTATCATAATTTACACTGTTTGAAAACCCAGGAAAAACATTCCAGCTGTTAAAATCAGACAAACTCATTGAGTTTACATCAGCATAAAACACCCCATTAGATGTCGCTGCTATAATTGAGTCTCCCAAGAAAGCACACCCTCTAACCTCAAACATCCCATTAATATCTCCTATATTGTAGGTATCTTTAATTTCTTCTCTTTCTAAATCAATAAGAACAAGTCCAAATGAGCATGAGAGAAAAAGAATTTTTTCTTTTACAGTAACATTATATATTTCTTTAACGCCAGTTATTTCTTTTCTTTTTATATCTGAAATGTTAATGATTTGTCCATTTTTTATTAAATCAATGTTACAGTTTTTATATACTACAATTGTTATATCGTCTTCATTAGCAAAAGCAACATATTTTATTTCTAAATCAGATAGTCCGTCGATTTTAGACAGCCTATTAATAGAGAAGTCTTCTTTGTTAATATAAAACAAACCTTCGCTAGCTACGCAATATATTTTATTATTAGCCTCAGAGATATGAGTTGCAGAATTATAAGACAAATAGTTTTTCCAGCTTCCAATATTTACATCTTGAGAAACCATATATATGGGAAAAAATAGAAGAATTAACTTTTTCATATTGTAAAGCAATAATAATACATTCATGGGAGATAACTAATTAAAGAATAAAAAATTGTATTGTTAAAACTTATATTATTTTTGCCCCTCTTGGCCTAGTAGTTCAACTGGATAGAATATCAGATTTCGGCTCTGACGGCTGGGGGTTCGAGTCCCTCCTAGGTCACAAAAAATGTTGTGGCTATTGTAAATTTAGAAAGCAACTATACTTTAATAGGGATGGATTTTTTAGTTAAGTTTAGCAATGTCCAATGGGATATGAAAAATAAAACACTTGATCTTTATAGGTAGTTTATTAAACTAATTAAAAGAAAACACAAAATATACAGGAAGATGGTCTGAAAAACCTTTATACCATGCGTTTCTGCCGTATGTTCTGCTAGGTACACTAACTCCATTTTTCTTTTCATAAAGTAACCATTTTTCACTTAAAACATCAAAGTCAATTGCTTTTAATTTTGATTGCTTATTTAGAAAGTTGTTAGATACAATAATTTGGTCTAAAAAACCCCACTGATTGTCCCAGCTGTAAGACCCCTTGTCTTGCCAGTCTTTTAGAGTGCATAAATTTGTTAGGTTTTTTTGTACCAATATGTTTTGAACACTATTGTTACTCGGATAATCATTTAAGTCACCCATAACTATTAAAAAATCATCCTCTTTTACTGTTTTTTCTATGTGTCTTCTAAGAACAGATGCGGTAAAATCTCTCTTATGCTGGGTTTTTTTCTCGCCCCCATATCTTGATGGCCAGTGATTTACATAAACATGTATTGTTTTGTTCTCAAAACTAAATTTGGTGTATACAATATCTCTTGTTGGTCTTTTAGCATCAGGAATATTGATTTTAATAAAATCTTTGTCTAATAACTTAAAATTATTATCATATAATAAAGCGCAATCAATACCACGATTATCTGGACTGTTTTTATGTACTATGGAATAATTATGATTTTCAAAAAAAGGACTTGACAGAAGATCATCGATTACAATTTTGTTTTCTATTTCGCATAGTCCTACAATATTTGGCAATTCATTATTGTTTATTGATGAAAAAACTCTTGTTAGCTGATTTATTTTGTGATTGTATTTTTCAGTGTTCCATTCTTTTTTTGAGCCAGGTAAAAACTCATTGTCATCTGTTTTAGGGTCATCTATGGTATCAAAAAAATTTTCGACATTGTAAAACATTGTAAAAATTTCATTAGAGTTTTGAGCGCTTACATTAACTGACACTAATGCTGATAATACAAGCATTAATGTAAATTTTACTTTTTTCATTTTATAGTTATTTTTTTATCAATTGATCCGTCGGAATATCTTATTATGTTAATATTATAATTTAGGTGTTTTATTTTTCTTCCTAGCAAATCAACATTACTAATAATTTTTTTGTTTTTTGTAATCTCCTCATCAACGGCTGTTGTATTGCACCACACCTGCATTGTGTCAACTAAACTAATTTGATCGTTAAGCTCAGAATTTATATCTACATAAAAGTGCATAGGGCCAGTAAAAGGCGGGTTGATAAAAATATTATTTAGAAAAATATTGCTTTCATAGCCGCTAGTATAGTTGTTACCATCATTTGGTGAGCTTGAGCTAACTTTAATTCCGCCATTATCGTTCTCGATAGAAAAGAAACCAATAAGCGAGCCAGTAGTGTCAAAGGAGTTTATTATTGCATAGTTTTGACCAAGAACAATTCCTACGGTTAATACAGCAGAAATTGTTTGTACTGATGTTATTGTTGTAGCGTTTCCTATGGTATCCCCATAGTTTAGAGCACTAATATTAAAAGCCCCTTTGTCTGACGTTATGATACTTGTTCCAACATCCGGCTCATTATTACTCTGTGAAACAGAAAGATAAAGATCTGCTGTGCTATTACACTCAAGTGTACTTAAGTTATTACTAATTGTCGGATTAAATGGCGCCGGAACAAAAGCGACAGTAACAAAGGTGTCGGATTCCGACCATAATGAACCAAGTATTGCAGTGGAGTCGTGAAAGGTTTGAACTTGCCAGACGTATCCGGTGCTTTGTTGAAGCATAGGAATTTGTGCGCTATTTAAAGGATGGTGGAATGGTCCAAGATTTGACCAATTAGTAGTGCCAAGAATTTTATACCTTATCTTGTACCTGTCGGCATTTTCTACTGTATCCCAGTTTGCCTGGGCGTTGTTATAGTTAATGTTTGTGGTATACAATGAATCGGTATTAGGACAGAGCGCGGTAGAGGTGTAAAAAGTGTCTTCTACCGACCAGCTTGAAGTGTTTGTATTGTTTGTGTCACAATATGTTTTTATTTGCCATACATAGTAACTTAGGGAGTTTAGACCAGAAATAATCTTGGTGTTTAATGAAGAATCAATATTATTTATAAATTGCCAAGATTGCGCCCCAAGTTCTTTGTACCTTATTCTATAATAACTAACATTAGAAGTTGTTGGGGTCCAATTTGCATCTGCACTGTAATAATATACGTTTGTTGTGTTTAAGTAAATTGGAGCTGTACATTGAGCGTAAGCATTTATACAAAAGCACTGAATCAAAAAAAACACAAAAACTCTAATCATTTTACAAATTTAATCACATTTTATGAAAAAACCTCAATTTTTTATAAAACCCTGAAAAACAAACACTTAACAACAAAAATACCTACCGTTAAAAATCAAAAAAGAATATTGTACTACTGCAAAGGGTTAAAAATGGCTTAGACACTTTAAAAACAGGCTTAAAATCTATGTTTTTTTTCAAAGATATAGATAGTACTCGAAAAACCTGCTTTTGTGAAAAAACCAACTAAGTTTGAAATCATGCCTATTAAGAACCCTTTGACAAAATTTTTTTTACCATTTTTATATTCCTCACTTAATATTGAAACATAAAATGAATCAAAAATCATAGGTTTGGTTTTTAATAAAACAAACCCGTGGTTTTTAAAAAGTTTTTCTATGGATTGTTTTGTAAAGTGCCAGAAATGAACTGGGACATCCCAAGCAGCCCAGTGTTTTTTATAGTATTTGGCATCCCAGGAATTATGATTTGGTACACCTATAATTATTTTAGCATTTCGTGATGTTTTAGAGTACATCGATTCTATAAGTCTGCTTAATTCCGGCATGTGTTCTAGCACGTGCCACATTGTTATACAGTCAAACTTATTATCGTCGTATGCCTCTATGTCAGCAGACTCATTAATTCTAAGATTGTAGTTTTGTTTACACTGTTTTCTAGCTTTTTCTGACGGCTCTATACCTTCTACATTGATTCCTTTTGTTTTGGCTTTATTTAAAAACTCACCTGTGCCGCAACCTATATCTAGTAGATTTTTGGTGTCAAACTTTTTAATCATTTGCACTTTTCTTTCTATAGTGTACTTTCTTATAGTTTGATAAAGGAAGTTGAATAAGCCCTTTTTATTATTAGTGTGAGAAATATAATTCTCACTCTTGTAATACCTGCTAATATTATTCGGATCAGGACGTGGGTTTGTTAAAACAAAACCACATGTTTCACATGAAACAATTTTAAACTCCTCTGAGCTCACGCTATAATCTGTGCAGATAAATTTTAATTTAAATGCTTTTCCTTCGCAAACAGGACACGCTTTAATTGTTATACTCATCTTCCAAGGTAAACTAATAACACATTTATATCTGAAGGTGAGACTCCGCTTATTCTTGAAGCTTGCCCAATTGTTGAAGGCCCAATCATTTTAAGTTTTTGTCTTCCTTCTGTAGATATTGAGTGAAGTTTTTCAAACTCAAATTCTTTTGGGATTTTTATGTTCTCAAGCTTCTTTAGTTTTTTTGCAGACTCTTGTTCTTTGTTTAAGTAACCTCCGTATTTTATTTTAATCTCTGCTTGTTCTACAGACTCTGATTTAACTTTTTTTGTATTTAAAAAATCAGTCAGTACATCTAACTGTTTTAAATCGTTTATATGTATATGAGGTCTTAATAAAATTGTTTTTAGTTTTACCTTTTGTTTAAGCATGGCAGATCCCTTCTTTTCCAAAATAGGGTTTGCTAATTTTGGATCTATACTTTGCTTTTCTAAAAACGCAATTAATTTATTTGTTTCATCAAGTTTTAAATATAAATTATCTAGTCTTTCTTTTGATGCTAATCCGATTTTATAACCCTTTTCAGTTAATCTGATATCAGCATTATCTTGCCTTAAAAGCAATCTGAATTCTGCTCTTGAAGTAAACATTCTATAGGGCTCTTTGGTTCCTTTAGTTATTAAGTCATCAATTAAAACACCTATGTATGCATCAGATCTAGAGAGTATAAAGTCTTCTTTTTTTGATGTTTTTTGATGAGCATTTATTCCTGCAATTAATCCTTGGCAGGCAGCTTCTTCATATCCTGTAGTTCCGTTAATTTGACCACAGAAAAACAAATCTTGGATAAGCTTTGTCTCCAGCGTATGCTTAAGTTGAGTTGGTGGGAAATAATCATATTCAATAGCGTAGCCTGCCCTAAACATTTTAACATTTTCCAGCCCTGGCACTTTTTGTAATGCTTTAAGCTGAATGTCTTCAGGTAAAGAAGTCGAAAATCCATTGAGATAAATTTCTATAGTATTTTTGCCTTCCGGCTCGATAAACAGTTGGTGTCTTTCTTTTTCTGCAAATCTTTCAATTTTGTCTTCTATTGTCGGGCAATATCTGGGTCCTTTGCCGATAATTTTTCCAGAAAACATTGGAGAATCATCAAACCCTTCCTTTAAAATTTCATGCACTTCCCTGTTCGTATATGTTATAAAGCATGAGTGTTGGTCTTTTACTTTATTTTTGCTCATATAAGAAAAATTTACAGGATTCTTATCACCATATTGTTCTTCAGTTTTCTCATAATTTATTGTTCTCCCATCTAATCGGGGAGGAGTTCCAGTTTTCATTCTTCCATGAGTAAATCCAAGTTCGATTAATTGCTTGGTTATTCCTTCTGCTGAAGGTTCTGCAGCGCGTCCACCCTTATAGTTTTTTTGACCTAAATGGATAATCCCATTTAAAAATGTTCCGCTACATAAAACAACACTGTTTCCATTTATTTGTATTCCCATTTTGGTAATTAGTCCACAAACTTTTTTGTTTTTAATAATAATCTTTTCTACAGTATCTTGCCAAAAATCAATATTATTATTCTTTTCAAGAATTACTCTCCATTGTTTTTCAAACTCTTTTCTATCGCACTGAGCTCTGGGACTCCACATTGCGGGTCCTTTGCTTTTGTTTAGCATTCTAAATTGTATGGTTGATAAATCAGTAACAATTCCTGACATTCCTCCTAATGCATCGATTTCTCTTATGATTTGTCCTTTGGCAATACCCCCCATTGCGGGATTACAAGACATTCGAGCAATAGTCTCCATGTTTTGGGTGATCAGTAAAACCTTTGACCCCAAAGTAGCGGCAGCATGTGCAGCTTCACAGCCAGCATGTCCGCCTCCCACAACAATAACGTCATACGTTTGTTCTAAAATCATAATTTTGATAAATAATAATTCTCTTTTGACTTCATTATTTTTGCCTCCTCTTTGCTTTTATCATTATAGCCAAGCAAATGTAGTAAACCGTGAGCCATAACCCTATTTAATTCGGCAGAAAAAGTTTGATTATACAATTTAGCATTTTCTTTAACTCTTTCAATACTTATTATTATGTCTCCATTTATTTCGCTTCCATTTGAGTAGTCAAATGATATAACATCAGTTAAAGTATCATGATTTAAATATTTAATATTTTTCTTAAGAAGAAATTGATCATTGCAGAAAACAAATATAATATCGCCTAAAAATTTTTTTTCAGATAATATAATTTTTTTTATCCAATTTCTAGTTGAATTTAAATCAATTTTTTCTACCTTAATAAACTGAAAATCAATCATTTGTTATTCTGTTGAAGTAAGAATCTACTTTCTTTTTATAGAATGGATTAAGTTGCAGTGGAATAGTTTTTAGAAGCTCTTCTTGCTTCTTTTTTTGTTTTTCATATTCAAGCATTTCTAGTGTGGTATTATCAATTTCAAATTTCCATTCATTTGATTCTCTTAGGTTGTCTTGATCCTGTTCCCTATCTGAATTTTCTGCTTCTAAAAGTCGTGTTAGAATTTCCTGTTGTCTTTTTATTGTTTCTTCGTTTATATTATTATTAATTATATCTTTTTCATTTTTTTCCATTTCCTCAATTATTTTATCAAGATGATTTTTGTCTTGATTATTTGACAAATTATTTCTCATTTCTAATAATTGTTTTTTAATTTTTTCTTGCTGTTGTGCCAACTGCATCAAAATTTGAGATTGTTTTTCACCTGTTTTTTTGCCTTTATTTTTTCCATTCCTTAGCTTTTTCATTAATTTTTCTTGGGCTTTTTTCATTTCAGAAAACGAAGGTTTATTACTATTAGGATTAGGTTTGTTGCAGTTTTTAGGTTTATTGCAATTAGAAGGAGGCATTTCTAATTGCATTTGCTCAATTATCTCTGATAATAACAAGGCTAAATTATTGACAGATGTCATAACAAATTGTTGTTTTTCCGTTGCTTTGTTAATTTGTCTTTGCTCTAGCACATCAGTTACTACTTGTAAATTATTTCTTATTGCAGAAATTTCTTTGTTAACAATTGACTGTATTTGCACCACCCTTTTACTTAACGCAAATAATGAGTCTTCAATAATTAAACTGTTATTAGCAAGTTTTTTTTGCTGTTGAACTAGCCTTACAAATTCTGGGCTATTTTTCGGCACACTTAATGTTTTTTGCATTAAATCTTCTTGGTCAAATGAAAGCCGTATTAAGTTCTCAAGAATCTTTCTTAGGGACTCCATGTCTTCATAATACTTTTCTTCTGAAGAGGAATCTTGCATTTTTTCTAGTTCTTGTTGAAGCAGTTCTAAATCTTCTATTGCTTTTTGTTGGGCCTTTGACGACTTACTTTTATTGCTCTTTTTTAAATTTTCTGAGCTCTCCCTCATACTTTTTTTTATGCTTTCTTCAATATTTTGTGTTTTAGGAATTTCATTTTTGTTTTCAAGTTCCATATTTTTTTCTCTTAGAACATCCATTTCCTTTTGAAGGTCATTCATTTCATTATTTAAGCTATCTTGTTTAGCAGCAAGGTCTTTTTTTTCAATTTTGTTTTCTAGATTTTGTTCTTTGATTTTTTGTTGCTTGCTTTTTATGTCTTCAATTTTATTTAGTATTTCTTCAGTTTTTTTTTCAAAATCTAATTGTTTTAACAGTTCTAATTCTCTATCTAATTCTTTTTCAACGTCAAAATTTTGGTCTTCTATTTTTTCGAGCAAATCTTTAAGTTTTTCTTTGTCACTGTCTTGTAACAATTCCTCCATTTCTTTTAACAAATCTTTCATTTCATTGTCAAATACATTTTTCATTAATTCATCTAATTGTTTTTGTTTTTCAAGTATTTCTGAATTTAATTTTTCTTTTGTTTTTAAATTTTGTTCGCTGATTTCTTGTGTTTTTTTAATTTGCTCCTTAAGTTCTTTTTGTTTATTTAAAATATTTTTTGCTTTTTCCTTTTCTTCCCATCCAAGTTCTTTTTTATTTAACATCAATTCATTAAGTTCTTGAATCTCATTTTCTATTTCTTTAGCTAGAGAAATCGACTGATTTAAACCACTTTTAATGTTTTCTATTTCTTTATTCTCTCTTTTGTTAAGATCATTTAATGTTGGTTCAATAAAATAAAATTGTTTACTTTTAGTACACTTAGAACCATTTACATCATCGTTATCACATACAGTAAAATAGTAATTGATTTTTTCACCAGGATTTAGATTTAGTTCATCAAATGAAAAAACAAAAAAGAAATTGTCTAAATGTTTTTTTTGAATGTCAATCTCTATTGAATTAACACTAGAGCTATCTTTCTCATATATAAACTCTAATTTTTCCAATCCGTAATCATCTCCAACATTACCCGTAAAAGAAAAAGTTTTGTTAATGCTATCAAAATTTTGTGATAATGAAATTTTAGGAAATTCATCTTTTATTACTTCAATAAAGTATGTTAAGGTATCTTTTAGTTTATTATTGTTTTTAGTTGTAATAGCATATTTACTGTTACTAACTATTTTTTTTTCTAATTGCAATTGATTTTCATTAGATTCTGCAATTATCTTGTCTTCTAAAACAAACGTGCTTTGATGCGAGTTATTAAATAGTACATTCCATTTTACAGAACTTCCTTCGAAAATTATTAAATCGCCACCCGAATTTATTGTATTTATTTTTTTACCTGTGTATTTGGGTGGTGTTACAACAATTTCTAAATTCACTATTTTTGGCTGCATCAAACATTTAACAAGATAAGGCTTACTTGTATATCCTCCTGCAAAAAATTGAAATTTGATATCTGAATTAACGTGTTTAAATTGAAACTCAAATACATTATCTGCCAAACTTTTGAGTTTAAATTTATTGCCATTTTTTATTATAAATACTTCATTAGGGATTTCTTTACCAGTTAATTGTATTTTTAGCTTGAAATCTTCAAACTGTTTAAACTTTAAATCATTATTTAAAATAACGTACTCAAAGGGCGGTTCTGGCTCAAAAAAAGTATTATGATTAATTATTCTGGCAGAGCTCTCAGTTAAAATGTATTCGTTTCCAGAAATAAAAAGAAGTATTATAATTAGTATGGGGGCAACTATCCATCTAATTTGTTTTTTATTTATTGTAAGATTAATAGCGCGTTTAAATTTTATGGATTCAATCTTTTTAGTTTTTTGATCAATGCTAGCACGAATTAATTCATTGTCTGATTCAGATAATTCTGATAGCTCAAGAATATTTAACAGTTTATCATCTATTTCCTTAAAGTGTTTGCCAATTATTTTTGCAGCATCTTTATAACTAAGGGTATTACCGATTTTTATTATTTTGAGGGCCGGTACAATAATAAACTTTGCAATGATTAAAAATGAGACTAAAATGTAGCTCCAGAACAAAAAGGTTCTACCTTGTACATTAAATGAAGAAAAATACTCAAGAGAACAAAACAGTATAAAAAACAACAACAAAACTGAAAAAACGTATAGACTTCCTTTCATTAACTGATTTAAATAATATTTTTTGATAAATTGATTTAATTTTTCAAACAATATATTTTGATGATTATTCTTCATAACTACAAAAGTACAATTTTATAACCTTATCTGTAAAGTTATCTTTAGAAAGCATATCTTTGTCTTTAATTATCTAAAATAAATGTCACCAGTAAGAGTAAGATTCGCTCCTAGCCCAACTGGGCCCCTACACATAGGTGGAGTTAGGACAGCATTATATAATTATTTGTTTGCCAAGCAAAACTCTGGCGAAATCATACTTAGAATTGAAGATACAGATCAAAAACGATTTGTCAAAGGCGCTGAAAAATATTTGATTGAGTCTTTAAACTGGTGTGGTATTAATTTTGATGAATCAATTGTTGATGGAGGAGATTTTGGCCCTTACAGGCAATCTGAACGCAAAAAATTATATAAACCATATGCAGAACAACTTGTAAAAAGTGGCTTTGCTTACTATGCTTTTGACACTCCTATTCAGCTGAATTTAATGAGAGAAAAAATGAAAAAAGCAGGTGTGCTTGCACCTCAATATAATCATATAACAAGAGGCACTATGCAAAATTCGCTTGTTCTTTCAAAAGACGAAGTTCAAGCTAAAATTGATAAAGGAGAGCCATATGTTATTAGAATTAAGCTACCCAGAAATGAAGAGGTGAAACTACATGATATAATTAGAGGTTGGGTTATTGTAAATACTAACAATATGGATGATAAGGTAATATTTAAGTCTGATGGTATGCCGACATATCATCTTGCAAATGTTGTAGATGATTATTTAATGAAAATTTCACATGTGATCAGAGGAGAGGAGTGGTTACCCTCTGCGCCATTACACATATTATTATATAAATATTTGGGATGGGAAAAGTATATACCAAAATTTGCACACTTACCACTTATTTTAAGACCCGATGGTAACGGTAAGTTAAGCAAAAGAGACGGAGATCGTTTAGGGTTTCCTGTTTTTCCAGTTGAGTGGAAAAACCCCGAAAGCGGAGATGTTAGTTCAGGATATAGAGAAAGCGGATATTTACCAGAAGCTTTTATAAACATGTTAGCATTCCTTGGTTGGAACCCAGGTGATCAGAAAGAATTATTATCGATGGATGAATTATGTGAAAACTTTACTTTAGAGAGGGTAGGAAAATCGGGAGCAAAATTTGATTTTGACAAAACAAGATGGTTTAATCAGCAATACTTAAGAGCAAAATCAAACAAAGAATTAGCAAAAGAGTTACAAATAATTTTAAAAGCAAATGAAATAGAAGCGGAAGATGCTTTTGTCGAAAGAGTTTGTGAACAGTTGAAAGAGAGAGCAACTTTTGTTAATGATATGTGGATTGAAGGCAAGTATTATTTTAAAGCCCCTCTTGCTTATGATGAAAAAACAATTCAAAAAAAATGGAAGCCAGACACACCTATTTTACTAGAAGAATTAAAAAATAGGATAATGGAGATATCAGACTTCAACGCTAAAAATATTGAGTTAGTATTTAAATCTTATTTGCAAGAAAAAGATTTGTCAATGGGTAGGTTGCTGCCTGTATTTAGAGTTGCTTTAACAGGAGTTGGAATGGGGCCATCTCTATTTGAAATTTCAACTCTAATAGGCAAAAAAGCAACAATTAAAAGAATTGAAACTGCCTTAGAAAAAATAAACTTATGGGACTAATTACTATAGAAGGCTTACGCGTTTTTGCTTACCATGGACACTTGCCGGAAGAAGCTGTTTTAGGAGGGCACTTTATTGTCAATGTTTGGGTAGATACTGACACTAATCAGGTTGAAAAAACAGATGATCTAAATGATACTGTAGATTATGTTAAAATAACAGAGGTTGTTAAAAAGCAAATGCAAATAAGAGCAAATATGATTGAAGTACCAGCTAAAAGGATTGTAAATGCAATTTTAAAATTACATAAAGTACAAAAGGTAAAAGTTGAAGTTGAAAAAATCCAACCACCAATTGCAGCTACTTTTGATAAGATTTCTGTAACTATAAAGGGAAGTAATTAAAGTAAGTATTTTGCAAGATTTATTTTTTTATAAATTATAGAGTGTAATTTATTTACAGCAATTCTTTCCTGTTTCATTGAATCTCTATCTCGTAAAGTAATGGTATTATCATCTAATGTTTGATGATCTACAGTAATACAAAAAGGAGTTCCAATAGCATCTTGTCTTCTGTATCTCTTTCCAATGGAATCTTTTTCTTCATATTGACAGTTAAAATCTAATTTAATAGATCTCATAATTTCTTTTGCCTTTTGTGGCATTCCATCTTTTTTAGTAAGGGGAAGTACAGCTGCTTTAACTGGAGCTAATAAAGAGGGTAGCTTAAGAACAACTCTTTTTTCGTTATCATTTACTTGTTCTTCATGAAACGCATGACTTAAAACAGCAAGAAACATCCTATCTAATCCAATAGATGTCTCTATAACATAAGGGACGTAGCTTTTATTTACTTCATTATCAAAAAACTGTAGTTTCTTGCCGGAATATTTCTGATGAGATTTTAAGTCAAAATCTGTTCTAGAGTGGATTCCTTCTAATTCTTTAAAACCAAAAGGAAAATTAAATTGAATATCAGTTGCGGCATTTGCGTAATGCGCTAATGTTTCGTGATCGTGAAAACGATAGTTTTGTTTACCCATACCCAATGACTCATGCCATTTCATTCTAAATTCTTTCCAATATTTATACCACTTCATTTCATCACTAGGACGCACAAAAAATTGCATTTCCATTTGTTCAAACTCTCTCATCCTAAAGATAAATTGTCTAGCGATAATTTCATTTCTAAAAGCTTTACCTATCTGAGCAATACCAAACGGAATTTTCATTCTGGTAGTTTTTTGAACATTTGAAAAGTTTACAAAAATCCCTTGAGCAGTTTCAGGCCGCAGATATAAATCAGTTGAAGAACCTTCTGTAGCACCCACTTTTGTTTTAAACATCAAATTAAATTGTCTAACATCAGTCCAGTTATTTGTTCCGGATACTGGGCATTTTATTTCTAAATCGTTAATTAAAAGTTTTATTTTTTCAAAATCTCCCGAAGAAAGAAGATGATTCATTTTTTCTTTTATTTCATCAACTTTTTTCTGTCTTTCAAGTACTCTCGAGTTTGTTGAGATAAATTCAGTTTTGTTAAAATTATCTCCGTAACGTTTTTGTGCCTTTGCACAATCTTTTTCGATTTTCACTTCAATTTTAGAGAGATAATCTTCTATTAAAACATCTGCTCTATATCTTTTTTTAGAGTCTCTATTATCAATTAAAGGGTCATTAAAAGCGTCAATATGACCAGAGGCTTTCCATGTATTTGGATGCATAAAAATAGCAGAATCCAATCCGACAATATTTTCATGCATGTTTACCATTGATTTCCACCAATAGTTTTTAATATTATTTTTTAATTCAACTCCAAAAGGACCATAATCATAAGCTGCGGCCAAACCATCATATATCTCTGATGATTGAAAAACATATCCATACTCTTTAGCATGTGATATTATTTTTTTAAATATATCTTCATAATTTGCCATTCAGCAAAAATAGTAAATCAAAAGATTATTTGCGTAGATTTGTTGTATGATTCAAATAGAAGATAAAATAATATCCTTAGAAATATTTGATAACTATTTTGTTTGCGATTTAAACACATGTAAAGGATCCTGTTGTGTAGAAGGAGATTCAGGTGCTCCACTTTCAATAGAAGAAAAAATATTATTAGAAAAGATATATGATAAAATCAAGCCTTACATGAGAAAGAAAGGTGTAGAATCAATAAAAAAAGAAGGGCTAGCAGTAATTGATGAGGATGGCGACTTAACAACAACTTTAGTAAACAATAACGAGTGCTCATTTGTTAACTTTGAAAATGGCATTGCTAAATGTTCAATTGAAAAGGCATATGCTGATGGTGCTATACAGTTTAAGAAACCGATTTCTTGTCATTTATATCCAATAAGAATTAATCAATATAAAGATTTTGAAGCGATAAATTATGAGAGGATTAAAATTTGTGAGCCAGCATGCAGTTGTGGTAGTAAATTAGAAATACCATTATATGTTTTTTTAAAAGAGCCCCTTATTCGAAAGTATGGTGAAGATTTTTATAAAGAATTATCTGATTTAGCAAAAGCCTTAATTGACAAAAATTAGGTTATTTCATCAAAAATAGTATATTTGGAAAAAAAAAATTATGGAAATGGAATTTTTAGGTGGGGCATTAGCAGGTTTTGCCTTTTTATTTTTAATAGGGTTTATTGTAGTAGCAATTTTATTTATACTAAACTTACAAAAGACAATTGCAGCATGTTCAAAAGAGAACCAAGCCATGCCACCATCAAATGTTTGGCTTATTCTTATACCACTGTTTAATATTTATTGGCAGTTTCATGTAGTATTTAAAATTAGAGACAGTTTAACAAAGGAATATAACTCTAGAGAGTTATCGTTGGATGAAGTTAATAGCTCATACCAGGTTGGGTTATGGATGTGTATAACATCATGTCTGTCAATTATACCAATTATAAACCTGTTCTCTTGGATAGCGTACCTTATATTATATATAATGTATTGGGTAAAAACTGCATCGATGAGAGGTAAACTAGCTTAATTAAATTATTGAAGTACAATTTTATTTAAAGGCATTTTCTCCAGTGATGTCCATTCCTGTAATTAGTAAATGAATATCATGTGTGCCTTCATAGGTTATAACAGACTCTAAATTCATCATGTGTCTCATGATGGAGTATTCTCCTGTAATACCCATAGCGCCTAATATTTGTCTTGCTTCTCTTGCAATATTTAAAGCCATATCAACATTATTTCTTTTACACATAGATATTTGAGCGCTTGAAGCTCTTCCCTCGTTTCTTAATACACCCAATCTCCATGTTAAAAATTGTGCTTTTGTAATTTCTGTAATCATTTCTGCCAATTTTTTTTGTTGTAATTGAAATGATGCTATGGGTTTGCCAAATTGAATTCTTTCTTTTGCGTATCTTAAAGCTGTATCGTAGCAATCCATTGCAGTTCCAATTGTTCCCCACGCAATACCATATCTTGCAGAGTCTAGACATGATAGAGGGGCTCCTAATCCATCTTTTAAAGGAAGTATATTTTTTTCGGGTATTTTTACATTGTCGAAAACCAATTCACCAGTTGCCGAAGCTCGTAGACTCCATTTGTCGTGTGTTTCAGGAGTTGAAAACCCTTCCATTCCTCTTTCAACAATTACACCTTTAATTCTCCCTTCTTCATTTTTTGCCCACACTACAGCTATGTCTGCAAAAGGAGCGTTTGATATCCACATTTTGGCACCATTTAATAAATAAACATTGCCTTCTCTTTTAATATTTGTAATCATTCCGCCAGGATTTGAGCCAAAGTCAGGTTCGGTAAGACCAAAACAACCCATTAACTCTCCGGTTGCAAGCTTTGGTAAAAACTTGTTTTTTTGTTCTTCACTTCCATATTTAAATATAGGATACATTACTAAAGAGGATTGTACTGATGCAGTAGATCTAACACCACTGTCACCCCTTTCTAATTCTTGCATAATTAGACCATATGAAATCTGATCTAGTCCAGACCCACCATATTTTTGTGGAATGTATGGACCAAATGCTCCTATTTCACCAAGTCCAGAAATAATTTTTTTTGGAAATTCTGCTTTTTGACAGGCTTCCTCAATAATTGGTGAAATTTCGCGTTTAACCCATTCTCTTGCGGCATTTCTTATTAGTAGATGTTCTTCTGAAAGCAGTTCATCCATATTAAAATAATCTGGGGCTTGGTATAAATCTTGTTTCATGATTAATAAATTTTTTACAAAAATAAATTATTTAAATTAAAAGACCAGAACATAATATATCTTTGTTAAAGTTTATTATTGTAATTTATAAAAAATGAATTTTCAAGATCTTTTTTTTATTTTAATGTTAATTTCATTTTTACTCCTTTCTATAATAAAGGCTATTTATTGGAAACACGCAAGACTATTATATATGGGAGTAGTAGCTCAAAGATATTCTAATCAGTATTTAAGAGAAGAAAATGCATTTATTTATAGATTAGATATGATTACTTTTCTTTTAATGATTATTAATTTTGTATTAATTGCAGTGAAAATTGAAACACCGAAAAGCTTTAACACTGTTTTTATTATTTTTATAGTTCTTATTTTTTATTATATATTCAAGCAGATAATAATAACACTATTAGGACAATTATTTAAACAAAAGGATCTTGCTAAACTAACTGCTTTTTTTTCTCTGTTATTCGACAAAACATTTGGTTTTGTAATAACCCCCTTTGTAATAATATCTCATTTCTTTATTTTCGATGTTAGTAACATAATATTAATAATGGTGCTAGTAATGTTTATTTTATTTTTCTTATTAAAACTGTTTTGGTTCTTTAAATTAGGCAGAAGTTCTTTTGGCATATCTAGTTTTTATATTTTTTTGTATCTTTGTATCATAGAAATTTCGCCAGTATTGTTACTGACAAAAGTGTTTTTTTATTAAAATTTTACTATGGTCGAAACAAAAAAGAGGGTTAAAACTATTTTAATTTCACAGCCACAGCCTGAAGGGAAATCTCCTTATGCGATATTAGAAAAAAAACATAGAGTAAAAATTGACTTTAGACCTTTTATGCACGTTTCAGAAATTACAGCTATGGAATTTAAGGAGCAACGTATATCAATATTAAATCATGATGCTGTTATTTTTACATCAAAAAATGCTATGGATCACTATTTTGGAATGATGGAAAAATTAAGATTGAGAGTGCCTGACTACACAAAATATTTTTGTGTTTCTGAAGCCATTGCTCACTATTTACAAAATTTCATTACATATAGAAAAAGAAAAATATTTACAGGAGAACAAACTCTTGCTAGCTTAATACCTATTATGAAAAAACACAGTGATTCAAAATTTATTTTTCCTTGTTCTGACTTACTCAAAAATGTTATGAATAAATCACTTGAAGAAAGTGGATTAAATTACACAAAAGCTCAAATGTACAAGGTTGCTTGCTCAGATTTATCTGATTTATCAGAGGTTAAATATGATGTTTTAGTTTTTTTTAGTCCAACTGGAGTCAAGTCATTACTAGAAAACTTTCCTAACTTTAAACAAGAGGATACAAGAATTGCAGTGTTTGGCCCAACCACAATCAAGTCGGTCGCTGACAATGGGCTAAGAGTTGATATTGCAGCCCCTAACAAACAAAACCCTTCTATGCTGATGGCATTAGATCAATACATTAAAGAGGCAAATAAAAGAGCTAGGCGCTAGATTACTAAATTTAAGTATCAATACTAAGACTTTAAAAATGTTTGAGTTTTCAAAAAAACATAAATTGTGTAGTCAAAAATCTATTAGGAGAATGTTTGACAACGGAAGTGCAATTTCAGAGCCCCCATTTAGAGCTGTTTGGATCGTCGAGTCAAATGAAGATGGAGTATATGCTAAGACACTAATAAATGTTTCAAAAAAACAATTCAAATTTGCAAAAGATCGTAATCTTCTTAAAAGAAGAATCAGAGAGGTTTATAGGTTAAACAATAAAAATTTAGAAAATCGTTTAAGCTCTAGAAAAATACAAATCAACTTAGCAATACTTTATAACTACGATAAAATATTAGAATCTTCGTTCATGACCAAAAAAATAAACTTACTTTTATCACGTTTAATTACTAATTTATGAGGAGTTTGTTTTCATTTTTTTTAAAAGTTTTGATACTTTTATATCAAAAAGTTATCTCCCCATTAACTAATTCGAGTTGTCGATATACACCAACATGCTCTCAATATGCTTTAGAATCCCTTAAAAAACACGGACCTTATATAGGCTTAAAATTTGCCATCAAAAGAGTTTTTAGATGTCACCCTTGGGGAGGAAGCGGGCATGATCCAATAAAATAAAAAATATTATGAAGAAAAAATATCAAGTTTTAATTTTAGTGCTTTCAGTAGTTTTAACATCTTATATTTCTTTAAGTTATTCAGATAACTATTTTGAAACCTCAAAGAATATAGACATTTTTACTAGCTTATATAAAGAGCTTAATACGTATTATGTTGACAAAACAGATCCTGGAATCTTAATGAAAGAAGCAATAGATGCAATGCTTAAATCTCTCGATCCGTATACTCAATATATACCAGAGTCCGAAATTGAAGATTTTAGATTGCAAACAACAGGTCAATATGGGGGTATTGGCGCAATGATAACAAAAATTGAAGATTATGTTGTTATTTCTGAGCCATATGAAGGTTTTCCTGCGCAAAAGGCAGGTCTTTTACCTGGAGATCGAATAATTGAGATAAATGGAGTGAACGCTAAAGGAAAATCAACAGAAGACGTAAGCAAAATCCTGAGAGGACAGCCGAACACTTCTGTTACACTTTTAATTAATAGACCTCATATCGAACAAAGTTTTAAGGTTAGTTTTAACAGAGAAAAAGTATCGGTTCCAAGTGTGCCGTATTCAGCTTATATAAGCGATGGAATCGGTTATATAAGGCTAAATAGTTTTACAAAAAACTGTGCAAATATTGTTAAAAGCTCAATAATGGAATTGAAAAATGAGCAAAATCTAGATGGTTTAATACTAGATTTAAGAGGTAATCCAGGAGGTTTGCTAAATGAATCGGTTGACATAGTAAACCTTTTTATAGAAAGGGGCGTGGAAATTGTTAATACTAAAGGTAAAATAAAATCTTGGGATAAATCATATGTTTCAAGTAAAAATCCATTAGATGTAGAGGTTCCACTAGTTGTTTTGATAAATTCTGCATCTGCATCTGCATCAGAAATTGTTTCTGGAGCAATTCAAGATTTAGACAGGGGGATTATTATAGGGCAAAGAAGTTTCGGTAAAGGTTTAGTGCAACAAACCAGAAGACTTCCATATAATTCACAGCTCAAGCTTACTGTCGCAAAATATTATATTCCAAGTGGAAGATGTATTCAAGCATTAGATTACTCAAACCGAAATGATGATGGAAGTGTAGGAAAAATTACAGATTCATTAATGTCAACTTTTTACACAAAAAACGGTAGAGAGGTTAAAGATGGAGGAGGGATTTTACCTGATATTTTAGTAGACACTGAGAGTTATAGTATGATAGTTGCTTCTTTGTACAGAGAGCGATTATTTTTTCACTATGCCAATTACTTTCGATTTTTAAATGATAAAATATCTGATGAATTTATTTTTTCTGATTTAGATTACTCAAATTTTACAGAATATTTATTAGACAAAGACTATTCATATAAAACAGAAACAGAAAAAACTTTGGAGAATTTTAAAAAAGAATCAGAAGAGGAGGGGTACTTTATTGATTTATCAAATGAATATACTATTCTTAAAAGTAAATTGATGGAAAAAAAACAAGACGATCTAATAAAAAGTAAAGAGGAAATAAAAGAAATCTTAACTATGGAAATAATGAGTCGTTACTATTTCCAAAAAGGAAGAATAAAAGCATCGATAAATTTTGATGTTGAAATCAAAAAAGCAATAGAATTATTACAAAATCGTCAGAAATATGATAGCATTTTATCAAGAAAATAAGATAGAATAATTTTATATTTATGATTAAATTATTTTCAAGTTCGCAACAAGTTCTTTTTGTTTTATTAGGTGTTTCTATACCAACTACAATTGCGGGCACAAATCTTTTATTAATTCTACTTGCGTTTTGCTGGTTATTTGAAAGGAATTTTAAAGTAAAATTTAATAAGATAGTTGCTTCAAGCTGGTCTCTTCTGATAATAGTATTATTCTTATTATATTTTTTAGGTATGTTTTGGGGTACTCACCACGATAATGCAACCTGGCAATTTCAAAAGCTTGCACTACTCTTATTTTTTCCAATACTGATGACATTATCATTGACAAGAAAAACAATGCAATATGCTCTAGCCGCATTTTTAATTACAAATTTTATTTCTGCAGTAATTGCAATACTTATAAATTATCAAGTAATTAAACCACTAAGCTCTTATCTAATTTTTATAGAGCCTTTTTATGGCACTTCTGCATTTATAAAATACAATTATCATAATGTGTTATTAGCTTTTTCTTCAATAATATGTCTGTATTTATTTTTAGAAAAGAAAACCAGTTATAAATACTTGATTATCTTTTTCTTCATTACTTACGCATTCAGTATATTTACAGAAAGAGGTAGAGCAGGTCAGCTTTTATTTAATTTAGCAATGCTTTTTTACATAGTTAGATATGCACAGCGCAATGTTGGACTAAAGCTATTTATGCTTCGTTTTCTTCTTTTTTGTACCCTTCTTTTTGCGTTTAATTTTTTCATGTATAATAATAATAATAGTTATAAAAAAAGAGTTGACGCTGTTTCTGAGATAATACAAAACAATGGAAAAAGACAAGGATATAAAAGAGATATTAGATATGTATTTATTGAGGAAACACTTAAAGATATTTTTAAAAAGCCTATTTTAGGGTATGGCACTGGTTCATTTGGAAAAATATTCATTAATAAACAAAAAAAAGGTATTATAAGTAGTAAGTATAAGTTTTTTAATTGGATAACTCCACACAATCAATATTTATATATTTGGTTTGAAGTCGGTATCCTAGGCCTATTATGTCTAATTTTGATATTTTATTTACAAGCAAAAAAACTTTTAAAACAACGTGATGGATTATTTAAAGTTTCTCTTCCAGTTTCTTTTATGTTGTTGATGATGGTTGATTCTTATTTATTCATATTTATTTTAACCTCCGCATATATTTTCTTATACACAATTTGTAGTAGATACCATATAGAACCAAATGAAATTTCTGTATGAAACAAATAGTTGTTTTCACGGGAGCTGGAATCAGTGCTGAGAGCGGATTAGCAACCTTTAGAGATTCAGGTGGTTTATGGGAAAAGTATAAAATTGATGATGTTGCAACTCCTAAAGCGTTTATTAAAAATCCAGACTTAGTTTTAAAATTTTACAACATAAGAAGAAAGCAATTGTCAACCATTAAGCCAAATGTTGCTCATATTTCATTAAATAGATTAAGTGCCAAATACAAGCTATCTATTGTTACACAAAACATAGATGATTTACATGAAAGAAGTGGCTCTAAAAACGTTTTACATTTACATGGGAAATTAACGGAGGCTCGCAGTACCAAGACAAATAAGGTGTATCCTATTAATTATAAAGAACTAAATATTGGTGACTTATGTGAGAATGGGTTCCAGTTGCGCCCAAATGTTGTATGGTTTGGCGAAGAAGTACCAAATATGAACAAAGCAATTAAGAAAGTAAGTCATGCACATATTATGATAATAATTGGCACATCCTTGAATGTGTACCCCGCGGCATCTTTATTAAACTATGCAAACAAAGCCAAGAGAATTATTTTAATAGAGCCCAAAGGGGTTAAAATGAATGATATTGAAGTTATAAAAGAAAAAGCTACACAGGCAGTTCCATTGTTAGTTGATGAACTTTTGATGAATTAGTTTTTATAAACTCTTTTTATTCTTCTATTAAGGGTTGAATAAATTTCGTAAGGTATAGTATTTGTCTTTTCTGCTATTTCAAAAACACTTAAGTTCTCTCCAAATATTTCAACTCGGTCTCCCTCATTGGCTTTAACATCAGATACATCAACCATACAGCTATCCATACTAATTTTTCCAACTATTCTACAGTTGCTATTATTTATATAAATATGACCATTCATGTTGCTTAGCCGCCTGTTTAAACCATCAGCGTAACCAACAGGAATAACAGCAATCAACATGTTTTGTTTTGCAGTAAAAGAGAAACCATAGCCAATCTTATCTCCTTTTTTAAGTTTTTTTATTTGTGTTATAACACTTGTTAAAGCGCTAATTTGTCTCAATTGTTTGTGTTTTGCTGCACCATAAAGACCTATGCCAATTCTAACTCCATCCATTTGGTAGTCATTAAAATTAATAACCCCATTAGAATTAAGAATGTGTTTGCATACAGTTTTTCCTAAAATTGAATCGAATTCTGTTCCAATTAATTTAAATAGTTTAATTTGATCTAGTGTCTCTTTTTTTTTACTTTTATCTTCAGATGCTGCTAAATGTGAACAAATAGAATTCAATTTTAAGTGTCTGTTTTTATTTAATTTAGTTATTATATTGGGCAAATCATTTTTGCAGAATCCATATCGGTTCATGCCTGTATCAAATTTAATATGCACATTTATTCTGTCTTTGTTCGTGCAATATAAGTTTAACAACTTGTAATTATAGAGAACTACATCTAAATTATTTTTTATAATCTGATTATAACTTTTCAAGCCAGGATTTGCAACAATAATTTTTATTTTGATGCCAGACTTTCTTAACATTACGCCTTCTTCAAAGTCACTTACCCAAAGTGCATAAACACCCAGAGCCTCTAACTTTTTAGAAATTTCAATATCTCCATGGCCATACGCAAATGCTTTCACAACGGCAATTATCTTAGTGTTTGGATTTAGATTTTTTTTGAAATAATTAAGGTTTTTTTCTAAGACGCTTAAATCTATGTGAAGGATGGTTTCGCTAGCGTAGTTCATTTTGTATTTTTTTTAAAACAACTTCTACATAGTGCTTTATATTCTTTTTTTTGACCTAACTCTACAATCGCTTTACTAACTGAAAGCCGGTATGAATGACTTGCCATTTTACCACAATCATTGCATATTGCGTGTACTTTAGTTACATATTCAGCAATTGCTAATAATTGGGGCATGGGCCCAAAGGGATTGCCTAAATAGTCCATGTCTAATCCTGCCAAAATCACTCTTTTGTTTTTATCTGCAAGTTTTTTACATACATCTACAATATCACTTTTAAAAAACTGCACTTCGTCAATTGCTACCACATCTTCACCTTTTACAAAATTCAGTATTTCCAATGCAGAGTTAACAGCTTTAGATTTAATCGTATTTGCATTATGAGAGACAATTTTTTCTTTGTGATAGCGGATATCTATTTTTGGTTTAAAAACAGTTGTTTGTAGTTTTGCGAATTTAGCTTTATTTAGGCGTCTTATTAGTTCTTCGGTTTTACCAGAAAACATAGATCCACATATCACTTCAATGCTACCTTTTTTTAATGAGTTCTCAATTTCTGGTTCTAAAAACATAATTACACTTTCTTTTTATAGCTTTGCTAACAAAAGTATAAAAAGCAACTTCAATATTTATGAAATTTAAAATTTTGTTTTTTTTGATAATATTTTACAATAAACTATATCCACAATTGAATTCCAACAATATTGATAATAAAAGAATATTGATTGTTGCAGGTAGTCTTACTGGCGCAACTTTAGGTACTTATCTTTACATACAAAATGCTTGGTGGTCAGCAGAGCAAGTTTCTTTTCATTTTGATGATGGTGCTGATATGGTATATGCTAAAAATGTTGATAAACTAGGCCACTTGATGGGCGGTATCTATGCTGCTGATGTTTTTGCATCTTCTATGTTATGGGCTGGTATGAATAAGGAACACGCACTATGGTATGGAGCTGCATTTGGAACAAGCATGCAACTAGCAATTGAAATAAAGGATGCATATGCTCCATACTGGGGTTTTAGTAAGCAAGATTTAGCGTTTGGGACAGTAGGATCATTGTTTCCAGTTGTTCAATACTACAACAATAATTTTAAAGATTTATATTTTAAATTTTCATATTGTAAAAAATCTAACGTATACTGGGATTTAGAAAGAGAAAGAGGAAAAGAAATAAGTAAATACGCTTGGCAAGATGACTACCCTAATCAAACTTATTGGTTAGCTATTGACATAAATAAATTTATAAAAAGTTCGTTTATACCAGAGTGGTTAAATGTGGCTATAGGCTTTGGTTTGGATGACACCCAATATTTAAATGAAAAAAATGCAAAAACAGGAGGCAGAAACGAATGGTACATTGCTTTAGACTACGATATACCAAAAATGTTAAAGAATTGGGACTCTTATACAGCTCGAAAGATAAAACATTGGTTAAATTATATTCACCTGCCAGCTCCAACGTTAAGGATTTCGCCAAAAGTATCATTTTATCCTCTATTTCTATAATTTTGTAAATATGTCTAAACTATATATTGTCCCAACACCAATTGGTAATCTTAGCGATATTACTTTAAGAGCTTTGGATACTTTAAAAAAAGTAGACCTAATTTTAGCTGAGGATACTAGAACATCTATGAAATTGTTAAAACATTATGATATTAATACTGCTATTAGTTCATTACATATGCATAACGAGCATCGCTTATTAGAAAAATACATAAAAAGAATAAGCGTAGGGGATACAATAGCTTTAGTTTCTGACGCTGGAACACCTTTAATTTCTGACCCAGGAGCTCTCTTTGTGCAGAGATGTATTCTTGAAAGTATAAATATAGAATGTCTACCAGGTGCAACCGCTTTTTTACCAGCTCTCGTTATTTCCGGATTAAAAACAAAAAATTTTGTTTTTGAGGGTTTTTTACCTCTTAAAAAGGGGAGACTGACTAGATTAAAAAAATTAAGTGAAGAACAACGAACAATGGTTTTTTATGAGTCTCCGCATAGAGTACTTAAAACACTTAATCAGTTTTCTGAATATTTTGGTGAATCAAGAATAATATCTATTTCCAGAGAAATTTCTAAATTATATGAAGAAACAAAGCGCGGCACAATAACCGCTTTAATTGAATATTATAAAGAAAAAAAACCCAAAGGAGAATTTGTTATTATAGTTGAAGGAAGTAAATGAAAATAGACCAATTTTTTACAAAAAAGCCGTTTGTTATTTCAGGCCCTTGTAGTGCCGAGTCTGAATCACAGATTTTAGCAACAGCGTACCAAAATAAAAGTTATATCGATGTTTTTAGAGCAGGCTTATGGAAGCCAAGAACAAGCCCAAGTTCCTTTGAAGGTGTTGGTATTAAGGGCTTAAAGTGGTTGCAAAAAGTTAGAGAAAAAACAGGATTAAGAGTGGCAACCGAAGTAGCAACGCCTAGGCATGTTGAATGTTGTTTGGAAGCAAATATAGATATACTTTGGATAGGTGCTAGAACAACAGTTAATCCATTTTATGTTCAAGAAATAGCAGAAGCGTTGAAGGGTGTTGATATCCCTATTTTAGTGAAAAACCCAGTTCATCCTGAGATTGGACTTTGGATTGGAGCTTTGGAGAGATTTTACAAGGTTGGTATTAGTAAACTATCAGCTGTTCACAGAGGATTTCATAATTATAAAAAATCTGTTTATAGAAATGATCCCAAATGGGAACTTCCAATAAAGTTGCGTGAGAGGGTAATCGACATGCCTATTATTTGTGACCCATCTCATATTGCTGGTAAAGCCGAGCTTGTTGAAGATATATCTCAAACAGCTATAGATATGAATTTTGATGGATTAATGATAGAAACACATATCAACCCATCAAAAGCTTTAAGTGATGCGGATCAACAAATATTACCATCACAATTAAATTCTATTCTTCAAAACTTAGTACTAAAATCTAGTAAATTAAGAGATCAAAAGTTTATAAATGAGCTTAAGGAATTTAGAGATAAGATAGATTTACTTGACAAGCATATAATAGCTTTATTTCGAAATAGAAAAGAAATTGTAGAACAAATTGCTATACTAAAAGATAAAAATAAGCTAACTATTTTTCAAATAGAAAGATGGTTTGAGATTTTAAAAACAAGAAAAAAGTATGCAAATAATTTAAATCTAGAGGATGAATATATTAATGAAATATTTGATGTTATTCACAAATACTCAATATTAATCCAAACAAAAAAAAGAGAGAATGATTAAAAATTGGATTATTAAAGACGCAGATAAAGATATTATTAATGAACTTTCACAAACATTAAATGTAAGTGAAATAGTAGCACATCTATTAGCCTTAAGAGGTATACAAAACTTTGAACAAGCAAAAAAATTTTTTCGCCCCAAGCTGTCTGATTTACATGATCCCTTTTTAATGAAGAATATGAATTCTGCAGTAAAACGGATTGAACATGCGATTGTAAATAAGGAAAAAATTTTAGTGTATGGAGACTATGACGTTGACGGCACAACATCTGTTTCTATGATGTTTAATTTTTTAAAAAAACAAACTGCAGAAATTGATTATTATGTTCCTTGTAGATACGAAGAGGGATATGGAATTTCTTTAAAAGGAATTGATTACGCATATAACAATAATTTTTCATTAATAATTGCTTTAGATTGCGGTATTCGAGCTAATAAGCAGATTGAATATGCAAATACTAAGCAGATTGATTTTATAATTTGTGATCATCACACCCCTTCTAATAAAATTCCTTCTGCATACTCTATTTTAAACCCCAAACAAAAAGATTGCCAATATCCATACAAACACTTGTCTGGCTGTGGCGTAGGCTTTAAACTAATACAGGCATTTTGTATATATAAAAATCTTCCGCTTGATGAAGCGTATGCATTTTTAGATTTGGTTACTGTTAGTATTGGTGCAGATATTGTGCCAATTGATGGAGAAAATAGAGTTCTAGCCTTTTACGGAATGCAAAAAATTAATTTAAATCCAAGTGTAGGGGTAAAAACATTAACAAAGGTTTTAAAATCAAAGGATATAAAAATGTCTGATGTTATTTTTGGAATTGCCCCAAGAATTAATGCAGCCGGACGTATAGATCATGCTAAAAAAGCTGTCGATTTACTTGTAGAAAAAGACTTTGCTCGAGCTAATTTAATTCTAAATGAAATTGAAAAAAACAATGACACAAGAAAAGAAATTGAAAAAAAAATCACTGAGGATGCTGTGTCTAAAGTAGATAATCTTAAAAAATCTATAGTTGTTTATAGCAATAAATGGCACAAAGGAGTTGTGGGAATAGTTGCTTCAAGGATTGTAGAAAAGTTTTATAAGCCAACAATAGTTTTGGTAGAAAAAGATGGTATGCTAGTCGGTTCTGCCAGATCAGTAAACAAGTTTGATGTTTATGAGGCAATAAATAAATGCTCTCATTTATTAGAAAAATTTGGTGGGCACAAATACGCTGCAGGATTAAGTATAAAAAAAGAAAAAATTAATCTTTTTATTAACACTTTTGAGGATGCGGTTAGTCAAATGATAAAGCCAGAACATTTGCACCCTAATTTACACATAGATATGCAAATTAAAACAACAGATATAAATCATAAGCTATATAGAATAATTCAACAGTTTGCGCCTTTCGGACCAACAAATATGAATCCAGTATTTGTAAGCAAAAAAGTAATAGATAGCGGACATGCAAAGCAGGTTGGTGAAGATAAAGCACACTTAAAGCTAAACATTCTTGATGATCATAAATCTATTTCAGCTATTGCTTTTGGTTTAGGCACCAAATATGATAAAACAATTAACAAAAATGAAATAGATATTTGCTATTCAATAAGCGAAAATGAATGGAACGGAAATAAGAAGTTACAACTATTAATTAAGGATATTAAATAAGAGATTATCCAATATTTCTTCCTAAAACTTTTGCAATTTTAGTTTTTACTTTTATTAAATCATTTAAAATTTTGACTGTTTCGTCACTAATGCTTCCTTCTTTTATTTGAGTTTGTATTTGACTAATTTTAGCGTCTACAATTTCTTTTTTTAAAGATAATATTGCTTTTTCAGTAGTCTTACGCATTTTTTCATCCTCTCTTCCAGTCATTATGTTATGTCTTTCCTTCCAGTTGTTACTAATATCATGAGCTTGGGCAATTAAATCAACACAAAATTTACTAATATTTGAATTTGTGTTATTAATAAGTTTTTGTACATCTATAACACCCGTGTTTTTAATGATTTTTATTATTTCATCATATGTTTTTTGATGTAATTCTTTTGAAA
Source organism: uncultured Bacteroidota bacterium (assembly GCA_902627575.1). Taxonomy (GTDB): domain Bacteria; phylum Bacteroidota; class Bacteroidia; order Flavobacteriales; family BACL11. Next base: position 16,776 of record CACOJQ010000004.1, on the reverse strand, counting down.
ATTTAATTTCGTCTACTTGCAACTCTCTAGCAATAATAGACGCTACATATTCTTTGTTATCACCTAATCCAATGGATTTATTTCCATAATTTATTAGTATTCGCAATATTTCTTGCTCTTGTTGGTGTAACTTCTGTGTTTTAGAACTAATTGTGGGACTAATATTTTTTTCTTTGCCTACAGTTTTTTTATAAAAACTAACCTGATTTCTAAAGGCATTAACCTCTTTTAATAATACATGCTCTGAAACTTCTAGCTTTTGAGAGTATATTTTACAGTATTCTTGTCTGCTAAATGAGTCAGAAATTTTTGAAATGCTTGAGATTATATTTTTCTTTATTTCGATAATTTCAGCTGGATCGGATTCTTCTTCAAGCTTATAAGAAGAAATTAAATAATCAACAAAGTTTATGGATTTATTTTTTAGGTAAGAAAGTGTTTTTTCTGAGGTGTTTTTTTTTGAGAATGAGTCGGGGTCCTCTCCAGGAGGAAATAAACAAACTTTCACATTCATATCTAGTTGCAGACACAAATCGATAGATCTTATTGTAGCGCTTATACCCGCTTTATCGTTGTCAAAAAGTAAGGTTATATTTTTTGTTAGTCTTTTAATTAAGAGAATTTGATTTTTTGATAAAGCTGTTCCAGAGGCAGAAACAATGTTATTAATACCTATTTGGCACATAGAAATTACGTCAGTATAACCTTCAACTACATAACAATTATTTTGTTTACTTATGTCTTGCTTTGCAAAATTAAGGCCATATAAGACTTTGGATTTATCATAAATAAGAGACTCTGCTGAATTTAAGTATTTTGACTTAGCATTAGCATTAAATGATCTTCCTCCGAAGCCAACTACTTTATTAGTATATGAATGAATTGGGAAAATTGATCTTTCCTTGAACTTATCATAACTCTTACCATTACTATTTTCACCAATTAAACTTGCTTCTAATAATATTTTTCTATTAAAACCTTCTTTTATCGCAGCCTTTTCAAATGCATTTGCACCTTTTGGGCTATAACCTAATTTGAATTTTTTAATTATTTCTTCATTATAGCCTCGCTCTTGAAAATAACTTAGACCAATATTTTTACCTTCATTTGTGTTCCACAAAATATCTTGAAAATATTTTTCAGCAAATAAAGTAGCGTCATAAAGTTTATCTTTATTTGATTTTTGCCGTATTTGTTTATCTGTAAGTTCTTCTTCTTCGACTTCAATACTATATTTTTCTGCAATATATCTTAAAGCTTCAGGATAACTAATAGCTTGTAAATCTTGAAGAAAAGATACACTGTTGCCTCCTTTTCCGCAACCAAAACATTTATATATCCCTTTCGAGGGAGACACTACAAATGACGGAGTTTTTTCTTCATGAAATGGACATCTCCCCTTGTAATTTACCCCCGCTTTTTTTAAATCAACAAAATCCTTTATAATTTCTTCAATTCTAACTGCTTCAAAAATTCTATCTATGGTTTCTCTTGAGATCATTTTTTTCTGTTTATTACATAATCCAGCAGTAGCTCTAGTGATTTTTTCGCTTCATTCTCATCTATATCACTTAAAAGATCAAGTGCTTCATTATAATATTTTCGCATCATTTTTTCAGCATATAAAAGACCTCCGTTTTGTTTGACAATATTAATAACTTCAATTACTTTTTTATCATCAGTATTATGATTTTTTATAATATTAATTATTTTATTTTTTGTTTTTTTATCAACTTTATTAAGAGTATGTATTAAAGGCAATGTCATTTTTTTCTCTCTTATGTCTATACCGTATGGTTTACCTGTTATCGATTTTTGTTTATAATCAAATAAATCGTCTTTAATTTGAAAGGCAATACCAGCTTTTTCACCAAAAAAATGCATTTTCGTTACAATTTTTTTGTTTTTACAAACTGATTGAGCCCCACTTGCACAGCACGCAGCAATTAATGTAGCGGTTTTTTGGCGAATTATATCAAAATAAATTTCTTCTGTGATATCTAGTTTTCTTGCTTTTTCAATTTGTAATAATTCTCCTTCGCTCATTGCTTGAACAGCATCACTCATTATTTCTAGCAAGTCAAATCTTTTATTTTTAACAGCAATCAAAAGCCCTTTGCTGAGTAGAAAATCTCCAACTAAAACAGCTATTTTATTCTTCCAGAGAGCATTAATTGAAAAAAACCCTCTTCTAAAATTTGCTTCGTCAACAACATCGTCGTGCACTAAAGTTGCGGTATGTAAAAGCTCAATCATAGAAGCAGCTACAAAAGTTCCTTCTTCCACTTTTCCAAATAGCTTTGCGGAAAGAAAGACAAACATAGGCCTTATTTGCTTCCCTTTTCTCTTTATTATATAGTACATTATTTTATCAAGTAAAACAACATTACTTTTTAGAGCACTTTTGAATTTGTTTTCAAATAGGCTCATTTCAGATTTGATAGGGCTTTTTATTTTTGAGATTACAGACAAAGCTTTCTTTTTTATGTGCAAAGATAAGTTAAAAAATAGGTCAAAAGAATCACTAGCTTGTTTTTAAATTTATTAAAATTTATTAGCTAACTGACCACATGCAGCGGCAATATCTTTACCTCTACTTCTTCTCAAGTTTACAATAATATTATTATCTTCTAAATATTTAATAAACCTATTGGTTACATTATTAGATGATTTGCTGTATGGCAGACTATCTACAGCATTGTATTCGATGAGATTTATTTTGCAAGGAGTATTTTTTGCATATCTTAAAAGTTTTTTAGCATCTTCTAATGAATCATTAATATTTTTAAACAAAATATATTCATAAGTAACCCTAATATTTGTTTTTTCATAAAAATATTTTATTGATTCTGTTAACTCATATAAATCAATTTTTTTATTAATTGGCATTAAATCATTTCGTATAATATCATTTGCAGAGTGAAGGGAAATAGCAAGGTTGAATTTAACTTTGTCATCTGCCAATTTTTTTATCATTTTTGCGATTCCTGCTGTAGAAACAGTAATTCTTTTTGGTGACATTGCTAAACCTTTTTTTGAAGTAATAAAATTTATACTTGAAAGAACAGAATTATAATTTAATAATGGCTCTCCCATACCCATATACACTATGTTTGAAATGGGTTTATGAAACTTTTGAATCGCTTCATTATTCAGTAAAAATACTTGGTCATATATTTCTGCAGCATTTATATTTCTTTTTAGTTTTAGGGTCCCGGTGGCACAAAATTTACAACTCAAACCACACCCAACTTGTGATGAAATACAAGCAGTAAGTCTATTTTTAGAGGGAATTAAAACACCTTCGACAAGATGATTGTCATATAGTTTAAAATTGTATTTAATTGTACCATCTAAACTTTTAATTATTTTGTGAATTTTAATTGGATTAATAACAAAGTTATCGTTTAGTAGTAGCCTCAAGCTAATTGACAATGATGTCATATCATTAAATGATGTAGCGCGTTTAGTCCATAACCATTCCCAAATTTGTTTTGCTCTAAATTTAGGTTGATTATTTGATGAGCAAAATGAAACTATATCTTCTAATTTTAATAATCTAATATCTTTTTTTTCTCTCATAATATTTTACAAAGATATATTAGTTTTGTCTATGAGATATTTAACAGCAGATTATTTATATACTTTAGTAAACCATATATTAATAAAAAGATTTTTAAACATTTAGGCATATTTGAAGTTGGTAAAAGCTAAGGCGTTTACTTAATTAAAAACACTTATGAAATAGAGATTATTGCATGAAAAAATCTGCAATTAACAAATCATCTTTTGTTGTTATCTTAATATTTTTTTCTTCGCCATTTATACAAAGAACATTACCAGAGTTTTTTTCAAAAATTGAAGCATCGTCTGTAAAATATGATTTATGAAATTTTTTATAAGCATTCTTAATATCTGAACTAACAAAGCATTGTGGTGTTTGTACTAGAAATATTTCTTGTCTTTTAATATTTTGATTCATACTATCAGAAATTTTTCTAACGGATTCTTTGATAGGAAGAACAGGAATAACAGCATGTCCTGGCTTTACTTTTTGTATTAAGTTACGAATTAAATTTTTGCTTATTAATGGACGTACGCCGTCATGTATAGCAACGATAGAATCTTCATTAATATACTTTAATCCTTCGTTAACAGATATGTGTCTTTCTTCTCCCCCAGATACAATTTTGTGTGGTGTTTCGAAGCAGTATTTTTCACATAAATTTTTCCAATTTGTAATTTCTTTTTTTGGAAGAACCAAAATAATTTCGTTAAAATCAGAAAATTTTTCTATTGTATGCATTAACACTGGACGACCTTTGAGAATAAGAAATTGTTTGGGCGTATTAGTCCGCATTCTGCTTCCATGACCACCAGCAACAATTAAAGCTACTTGTTTCATTTATATAATAAGCATAGCATCTCCATATGTATGGAAGTTATACTTCTTTTGAATTGCCTCTTTGTATGCCTTTTTTAATTCATCAATGCCAGAAAAAGCGGCTACTTGCATCATTAATGCTGATTGAGGAAGATGGAAATTTGTAAGCATAGAATTCGCTACTCGAAAATTATATGGAGGAAATAGGAAAATATTTGTCCACCCAGAGTAAGGCAGTATTTCATTTTTAGTAGACACGGAAGATTCAATTGTGCGCATCACTGTAGTGCCTACCGCACAAACTTTTGAATTTGATGATTTAGCCAAATTAATTTGTTTAGCCGCCAATTCGTTAATAAATATTTCTTCAGATTCCATTTTGTGCTTGGATAGGTCTTCAACTAATATTGGATGAAAAGTTCCTAATCCTACGTGAAGAGTAATTTCAGCAAACTCTATTCCTTTTAATTCCATTTGTTTCATTAAAAGCTTACTAAAATGTAAACCCGCTGTTGGTGCTGCTACCGCTCCTTCATGTTTTGCGTAAATTGTTTGGTAACGCTCTGTATCTTTTTGGGTTGCTTCTCTTCCTAAATGTTTTGGAATAGGAGTTTTTCCTAATGAAGTAATCGCATCTTTAAATTCTTCATGTGTTCCATCAAAAAGGAATCTCAGAGTTCTTCCTCTTGATGTTGTGTTATCGATAACCTCAGCAATTAGCTCATCATTTTCACCGAAAAAAAGTTTGTTACCAATTCTAATTTTTCGAGCAGGATCTACCAAGACATCCCAAAGGCGATTTTCTTTGTTTAATTCCCTTAAAAGAAATACTTCAATCATTGCGCCTGTTTTTTCTTTGTTTGCGTGCAGTCTAGCTGGAAAAACTTTAGTATTATTTAATACCATTACATCTCCCTCGTCAAAAATATTTTTTAAATCAGAAACTTTTTTATGTTCAATATCTCCGGATTTTTTGTGTAAAACCATTAATTTAGCTTCTTCTCTTTCGGCAGCTGGTTTTTTAGCAATTCTAACTTCGGGTAAGTTAAAATCAAACATTGATAATTTATATTTCATTTTTCAAGGTTATAATTTGGGGAGCAAATATAATATTTTGACAGGCAGAAGTCAAGTTAAAACTATCCTATTTAAACAATTGTTTTTCAAAATCTTCAACAGAGATACTTTCAGATAAATTGTAATCTCCAATACTAATTCTTTTTAAACTTGAAAGATAGCCTCCGGATTTTAATTTAACACCGAAGTCATGAGCAATAGATCTAATATATGTTCCTTTGCTACATGTAATTTCGAAGTCAACAGTTAAATTATTTATGTGCAAAATGTTAAAGCTATATATTTTTGTTTTTCTACTTTCAATTACAAATTTTTCTCCACGCCTTGCTTTTTTATACATTCTTTCTCCGTCTTTTTTTAATGCAGAAAATGCAGGTGGATACTGATTGATTTCGCCAACAAAACATCTAGATACTTTGTAAATTAAATCTTGCGTAATATGACTAGTTTCGTGTTTTTTATTTATTTCGGTTTCTAAATCATATGAAGGGGTTGAACCTCCAAGAGTAATTGAGCCACTATATTTTTTCTTTTGTATTTGTATTTCACTGATTTTTTTAGTGAGTCTACCAGTACAAAGAATTAATAATCCAGTAGCAAGTGGATCTAGAGATCCGCAATGTCCAACTTTAAGTTTTTTAAACTTATATTTTTTCTTAATTAAAAATCTTACTTTTTTTACAACTTGAAAAGAAGTCCAATTAATAGGTTTGTTTATAAGAATAATCTGTCCATTTAAAAAATCATCTCCAACATTTATCACAGTATAAATTTTAAGTTAATTGTAAATTTTTGGTATTATAAAAAAGAAGATATTATTACTATAAAACTAACTATAAAACAGTAGAAAGCAAAGTATTTCAGATTACTGTTTTTAACAAGAGAAATCATCCATTTACAAGCAAAAAGACCTGTAATTAATGCGGCAATAAAACCAAATAAAAGAGAAGAAAAGTCCGAGTTGTCAAGAGTTATTTCACCAGAAAGAGTATCCTTAATCATTTTGCCAAATATTAAAGGGACTACCATTAAAAATGAAAATCTAGCAGATTTTTCTTTATCAACACCCAGTAAAACTGATGTCGAAATTGTCGCTCCAGATCTTGAAATTCCTGGTATAATTGCTATTGCTTGTGAGAATCCAATAATTATAGATTCTTTAATGCCAACTTTTTTGGTTGTTTCTTTTGATTTGTCTGACAACAATAACAACAAACCAGTTATTGATAACATTATTCCGACTAAAATTAATTTTCCACTAAATAAAGATTCAATTTCATTTTCAAATAAAAAACCAATAACCGCAGCAGGAATCATCGAGAGTATAATTTTTAATGAAAAATTAAAAGACTCACGACTTTTTAATTGAAAAAGACCTTTAAAGATATTTGCTACATCTCTTCGGAAAACTATAATAGTTGATAAAGCTGTTGCAAAATGAAGCACTACAGTCATTAACATGCTTTTTTTAGCAACATTATTTTCACCAATTAAAACTTTTGTGATTTCTAAATGTCCACTGCTACTAACAGGTAAAAACTCAGTTAAACCTTGAATAATTCCAAGAATAATAGCATTGAAAATATCCATTAATTATTTGCTCTGCTTTTATTCATTATTGCAAAAATTTCAATAATAAAGCCAATAATCACCAATATTGTTGCTAGTGTTATTCTTTGAAAGCTAAAAATTTCAGTTGAAAAAACCTCAGGATTTTCAGATTCCCCCCCACTCATCAATATAAAACCACTGATTATAAATGCTAGCCCGATTATTAATAGCATGAAGTTCTTTTTTTTAAATGCAAAATTCATAGTTTTTGTTTTTTTAATTATATAATTGATTTTCAGTTAGTTTAATATATTTTTTTACGGCAAAAAAAGTAGACACAATGCTCAGGAACGTTCCAGTAAAGAAAACAAAAACAAAAACAATCCCAATTATTTTTAAGTCACTAATTTCTAGAACCTTAAGAGTATCTTTTTGAATAAGTTTTATTGAGCCCATTAGCATAAAAATGGCAAATATTGAACTATAAAAACCCTGAAACATACTTTTTATTATAAAAGGTTTTTGTATAAATTTATCAGTAGCCCCTACTAAACCCATTGTTTTGATTAAAAATCGTTTAGAATACACTGAAAGTCTTATAGTGTTATTAATTAATGCAAAAGCAATAATGAAAAGCAAAATGCTGAAAACTAGTAAAAAAAATGATATACGCTTGGTGTTATTGTTAATCTTTTTTAGTAGATCTTTTTGATAATAAGTTTCAAATACAATAGGTTTAGTTGAGAGTTTGGCAGTGATTTTTTCTAAACTATCAGAATTTGCAAATTCAGGATTTAACTTAACATCTATTGATGCAAGAAGTGGGCTGTAATCTAAAAAAGAAACAAAATCCTCTCCTAAATCAGTTATTAATTTTTCTGTTGCTTGTTCTTTTGAGATATATTCAGTTTGTTTTGTAAAATCTTCAGCCTCAAGCTCTTTTCTAAACGCCATTTCTTGTATTTGCGGTATACTATCATTTAACATTATTGTAAATCCAATATTTTCTTTGACGTAGTTGGAAAGTTTTTGAGAGTTTAATAAAACTAAGGCTAAGAGACCTGTTACAAAAAGAACTAAAGATAAACTTAAAATAACAGAAGCTGAAGAGCCGAATATTTTAAGATTTAAAAATTTATTTTTACGCCTTGTCATAATATTTGCTAAAATATAAAAATAGAACTTATAAATTAATCATATTATTTAACTTTGCGATAGAAAATTTCCCTCAAATGCAATATGATTTTAAATATATAGAAAATAAGTGGCAAAAGTATTGGAAGGAAAATAAAACATTCAAGGTTTTTGAAGATAAAGATAAAGAAAAGTATTATGTTTTGGATATGTTTCCTTATCCATCAGGAGCAGGCTTACATGTTGGACATCCTTTGGGCTATATAGCTACAGATATTTTAGCTAGATATAAAAAACTAAAAGGGTTTAACGTTTTACATCCAATGGGTTATGATTCCTTTGGGTTACCCACCGAACAATATGCAATACAAACTGGTATACATCCCGAAGTTGCAACACAAAAAAATACGAATAGGTATAGACAGCAATTAGATAAGCTCGGGTTTTCGTATGATTGGAGCAGACAGATACAAACATCTGATCCAAATTATTATAAATGGACTCAATGGATTTTTAAAAAATTATTTCAATCTTATTATTGTTTTGACAATGATAAAGCAATGCCAATTTCTGATTTAATTAAAATATTTCAAAAACATGGAAACCACAATATTAACGTTTCCTCTGACGAAAATATTGATTTGTTTTCAGCTACTCAATGGAAGAATTTTAATAATTATGAAAAAAATCAAGTCTTGCAAAAATATAGACTGGCTTACTTATCAGACAGCTGGGTTAATTGGTGCGAATCTTTAGGAACTGTACTCGCTAATGATGAAGTAAAAGAAGGAGTTTCTGAAAGAGGAGGCTTTCCGGTTGAACAAAAATTAATGAAACAATGGTCATTGCGAATTACCGCATATGCAGACCGCTTGTTATCTGGACTAAAAAATGTTAGTTGGCCAGACTCAGTTAAGGAGATGCAAAAAAATTGGATTGGTAAGTCAGAGGGGGCAATTATAAATTTTGCCATTGATAATTCCTTGCAAGAAATACAAGTTTTTACAACAAGGCCTGAAACAATTTTTGCAGTTAATTTCATAGTTTTAGCCCCAGAACATACTTTAGTTGATCAAATTACCACAAATGAGCATAAGTTATCTGTAGATAGTTATGTCAAAAAAATTAATTTAAAATCTGAAAGGGAAAGACAGGCAGAAAAAAGTATAAGCGGTGTTTTTACAGGGGCTTATGCTGTCCATCCTTTTACGAATCAAAAGATTGCTATTTGGATTAGTGAATATGTACTCGCTTCTTATGGTACAGGCGCAGTGATGGGGGTTCCTTGTGGAGATCAAAGAGATTGGCAATTTGCCACACATTTTGGTATTGATATCATCAATATTTTTAGAGGTATAGATATTAAGGAGCATGCTTATGAAGACAAGGATTTTACATTAGTCAATTCAGATTTTTTAGATGGATTACAATATAAAGATGCGACTAAGTTAGTTATGACTAATATTATTAAAGGAGAATTTGGTAATTCAAAGGTTAATTATCGACTAAGAGATGCAGTTTTTAGCAGACAAAGATACTGGGGGGAGCCCTTTCCCATATATTATAAAGATAACATTCCACATCTGCTTGATAACAATCAATATGTCATATTGCCTAAAGTGGATAAATATTTACCAACAGAAAGTGGAGAGCCACCATTGGCAAGAGCAAAGAAGGTTAGTTGGAATGTTTTTGAAGGGGAAAGAATGGAAGTAAATGTTATGCCTGGGTGGGCTGGTAGCTCCTGGTACTTTTTAAGATATATGGACCCTAAAAATGATTTTGAATTTTGTTCGAAAGAAAAATCTGATTATTGGGGTCAAGTTGATCTCTATATAGGTGGGGCAGAGCATGCCGTTGGCCATTTATTATACTCTCGATTTTGGACAAAATTTTTATATGATCGAGAGTTTATATCTTTTGAGGAGCCTTTTAAAAAAATGATTAATCAAGGAATGATTTTAGGAAGATCCTGTTTTGTGTATCGAATTAACCACACAAATACATTTGTGAGTTTTGATAAAAGAAAAGAGTATGAGACTACAAGACTACATGTTGATATCAATATCGTAGAGAATGATTTTTTAGATATCGAAGCCTTTAAAAAATGGAGACCTGAATATGCAGAGGCAGAGTTTATATTAAATAATGATAACAAATATTTATGTGGAAATGAGGTTGAAAAAATGTCAAAGTCCAAATACAATGTTCAAACCCCAGATCAATTAATAGACAAATTTGGGGCAGACACATTAAGACTTTATGAGATGTTTCTAGGCCCTCTAGAACAGTTTAAGCCATGGGATACTAAAGGCATAAATGGAGTGCACAATTTTTTAAGGAAATTTTGGAGGTTAGTGCATGATTCAGATAATAATTTTAATGTTTCTAAACAAAAAGCCAGCCAAGAGAGTTATAAGACTTTACATAAAACAATTAAGAAAGTACAACAAGAAATTGAAAGATATTCATTTAATACTGTTGTCAGTACCCTTATGATTTGTATAAATGAATTTTCAGAGCAAAAATGTAATAATAAAGAAATAATTTCTGAATTTACCGTTTTGCTTTCACCATATGCTCCGCATATTTCAGAAGAAATTTGGGAGAAGTTAGGCAACACCAAATCGATTACACAGGCTACATTTCCTAAATATAGTGAGAGCTATTTGCTAGAAAAGAAAGTAAATTATCCTGTTTCTTTTAATGGAAAAACACGCTTTACTGTTTCATTGTTAGCGGAGATGACAAAGGATGAGATTCATGAGTCTATCATGAAGCATGAAAAAACAGCTCACTATTTGGGAGGGAAATCCCCAAAGAAAATTATAATTGTTCCTAAAAGAATTGTAAATATTGTTTTCTAAAATCAATTAGATTGAAATCAATAATATTTTTTCTTGTCTATACTAACATTTGGGTTGCTTTTTGTGTTTTAGGTCTTGTATTAAGCACGGAGATTTTATTAGGCTCCACTAATTTTAATGTTTCCAAATTTGTTTTTTTGTGTACTATTTTTACCTACAACTTTCAAAGAGTCATTCGAGTTAATAAAGAGGGAAAACACCCTCGTAGAGCTTGGATAAAAAAAAACAGCAGGTTAGTACATTTCTTAATATTATTAAGCGGTGGATTTAGCTTGTATATCTTTTTTGATTTTAGCGTGATCACTCAGCTAGCTATTATGTTATTAGGAATCCTTTGTTTTTTATATCCTTTTATTTTGCGAAGCATTCCCTTTATTAAGATTGCCGTCATTGCATTAGTTTGGTCTAACACTACAGTGTTATTATTGATTCTTGAAAACAAAATTATAATTTCTTATAATGAGGTTTTGCATTTAGTTGCACGATTTTTCTTTGTTTTTGCCATTACTATTCCATTTGATATAAAAGATTTAGAGTATGACAATAAAAATATAATTACGATACCGTTATTTTTTGGGATTCGCAGATCAAAGTTAATAGCATCTTTTTTCTTATTTCTTTCTATTTTAATAGCCGTTTATCAATATAATATTAGTAGTTTAATCTTGGGACATTTTTTAGCGTTAATTATTCTGTATATTATAGCTTTAGTATTTGTTTGGAAATCAGATAAAAAAAAGAATGAGATGTATTTTGCTTTTTTTGGAGAAGGCTTAAGTATTTGTGCCTATTTGTTTTTAGTGATTTCACTTTTGATTTCTTAATCATATTGCTTACTTTTACTGCTTTATAAAAAAGCACAAATGGCTAAAGAATCTTCTTCATTACATTATATAAACTACTTATCATTAGATAAAATATTAGATGCACAACACCCTTTAAGTGGTAATGGAAAGTCTGCCGCACATGAAGAGATGTTATTTATTATAATACATCAAACTTATGAGCTTTGGTTTAAACAGATTTTACACGAACTAGAGTCAGCTGTAGATTTATTTAAAGAAAAAAAAATAGACGAAGATAATGTTGGAGTAATCGTTGGGAGAATGGATAGAGTAAACAAAATTATGGCTACGCTGATAGGACAATTAGATATCTTAGAAACAATGACATCATTAGATTTCTTAGAATTTCGTAACTATCTTTCACCTGCCTCTGGATTTCAATCTCATCAATTTAGAAAAATAGAAGTTCTGCTTGGATTAAAGATAGACACAAGGCATCAATTTGGTGAGTGCCCATATCATGCACAATTCGAAGGAGTAAAGAAAGATGAAATTCTATCACTTGAACAAAATGATTCATTATTTTCTTTGGTAGAAAAATGGTTAGAGAGAATTCCTTTTTTAAGCATGAAAGATTTTGATTTTATATCAAAGTATGAAGCTGCTATTAATAATATGTTAGAGGAAGAAGTTTCTATTATAGAATCTGCAGATTTAACAAATGAAGACAAAAACATTAGGTTAAGAATGACAAACGAAAACCGCAAGTACTATAAACGGGTACTTGATGAGGATATTCATAACAAAGCTATCGAAGAAGGAGAAACAAAGCTTTCTTACAAGGCCACAATGTCAGCGCTCTTAATTAATTTATATAGAGATCAACCTATTTTACATCTGCCATATAAATTTTTAAGAAGCTTAGTTGAGCTTGACCATAAAATTTCCTCTTGGAGGTTTAGGCATATGCAAATGGTCGAAAAGATGCTTGGTCAGAAAATAGGTACAGGAGGGTCATCAGGGCAAGGATATTTAAAACAAACTGTAGATAAGCATAAATTATTTACAGATTTAGCAAACATCTCAACTCTGATGATTTCAAGAAAATATTTACCCAATCTTCCTGTTAATATAGCTAGCACACTTGGATTTAACTATAGTAAATAATACAACTTATGAAAAAAATAGCATGGAGTTATCATTAAAAAATAGAAACGCAATAGTGTGCGGAAGCACACAAGGAATTGGAGAGGCGTCTGCAATAGAGCTTGCTAAGTTGGGAGCCAATGTTACGCTAATTGCTCGAAATGAATCTAAACTGACAGATGTTTTAAATGATCTTGATATAAGTAAAGGACAAACACATAGTTTTATAGCAATAGATTTTAGAGATTCAGAAAAATTAAAAGAGGAAGTGAAATTATTAAAATCTAGTTATCATATTTTAGTTAACAATACAGGTGGTCCTGCCGCAGGACCAATAGCTGACGCAGACACTAACGCTTTTGAAGAGGCGTTTAGGATGCATTTAATAAATAATCAGATATTAGTACAAAAGGTAGTTGAAGGCATGAAACAAGAGGGTTATGGCCGTATAGTAAATATTATTTCTACTTCGGTTAAAGCGCCTATTGCAGGTCTTGGAGTTTCCAATACTATAAGAGCAGCAGTTGCCAATTGGGCTAAAACATTATCTGTAGAATTAGGCGCATATGGTATTACAGTAAATAATGTTTTACCAGGATTTACATACACAAATCGATTAAAATCTTTGATTACTAAGAAGGCAGAAATTCAAGGAAAATCAGAAGAAGAAATAGCATCAATAATGAAATCGCAGGTTCCAGCAGCTCGATTTGGAAAAGCAAAAGAGGTGGCTAGCGCAGTAGCGTTTTTGTGCACACCAGCGGCATCATATATAAACGGAATCAATGTGCCTGTTGATGGAGGAAGAACAAAAAGTTTATAATGGATAAAATTTTAAATTATATAAATGGCGAATTAGTAGAGCCAAAATCTGGTAATTATTTAGATAATTATAATCCTTCTAATGGAAAGGTGTACTCATTGATCCCAGATTCAGATAAAGATGATATAGATGCTGCAGTTGCTGCAGCAAAAGAAGCTTTTAACACTTGGAGTAAAACCCCAAAACAAGAAAGGTCAGATATATTAATGAAGCTTGCCGATGCTATTGAAAAAAATTTTGAAGAATTAGTAAAAGCAGAAAGTAAAGATAATGGAAAACCAGAGTCACTAGCAGCACATGTAGATATACCAAGAGCACCTGCCAACATTAGATTTTTTGCTGGCGCTATTTTACACGATAGCGCTAAGGTCCATGAAATGGATGGAATGGCAATTAATTACACATTAAGAAAGCCATTAGGTGTAGCTGCCTGTATTTCTCCATGGAATTTGCCTTTATACCTATTGACTTGGAAAGTTGCCCCAGCACTTGCAGCAGGAAACACTGTAGTAGCTAAACCTTCTGAGGTTACACCTATGACTGCATATCTTTTTAGTAAGATTTGTATTGAAGCTGGCCTTCCAAAAGGAGTTTTAAATATTGTTCATGGATTAGGATCTAAGGTAGGAGACCCATTAACAACACATCCAGACGTTCCAGTTGTTTCATTTACTGGAGGTACAGTTACAGGTAAACATATTGCAAGTATTACAGCTCCGATGTTTAAAAAATTATCATTAGAATTAGGAGGAAAAAACCCTAACATAATTTTTGACGATGCTGATTTTGAAAAAGCCGTTAGTAATGCTGCTCGTGCCGCGTTTACAAACCAAGGTCAAATTTGTTTATGTGGGTCTCGTTTATTTGTTCAAAAAGGGATTTATAATAAATTTAGAGAGGCTTTAATTTTGAAAACCAAAAAATTAACAGTTGGAGACCCCAAAGATTCGAATTCAAAATTGGGAGCGGTAGTATCAAAAGAACATATGCAAAAAATTCTTGATAAAATTGCCTTGGCTAAATCATTGGGAGGCAATATACTAACAGGAGGAGAAAGAGAGATTTTGGAAGGAGATTTAAAATCTGGGTATTATATTCAGCCTACTATAATTGAAGGGCTTGATTTTGACTGCGAGGTCAATCAAGAAGAAATTTTTGGGCCTGTTGTATCTATAATACCATTTGACACTGAAGAGCAAGTTATAGAGATGGCTAACTCAACAAAATATGGTCTATCAGCATCAATCTTCACCGAAAATATCAGTAAGGGGCATAGAGTAGCAGCTGCTATTGACTCTGGTGTTGTATGGATAAATACTTGGTTATTAAGAGATTTGAGAATCCCTTTTGGAGGGATGAAACACTCTGGTGTTGGAAGAGAGGGTGGATTTAAGTCACTTGAATTCTTCACAGAACCTAAAAATGTATGTGTTAAAATTTAAAGATGCAATTAGATTTGGGAATAGAAATAGTTGATATAAATGCTGAGGAAATTAGACCTTTAAGGCATACTGAGTTAAGGCAAGGGAAGGATTTTTCTTCTACTTCTTATTTACGTGATAATGATAAAGAAACGTTTCATTTGGCATGTAGAATCAACAGGAAAATAATAACTTGTGCAACCTTTTATCCTGAAATTACAGATAAAAAAGTATCAAAAAACCCTTACAGGTTACGTGGCATGGCTACCCATGTTGATTTTAGAAGAAAGGGATATGCTGCGGAATTAATGAATAGATCGTTTGAAGTACTTAAAGAAAAAGAATGTGATTTGTTGTGGTGTAATGCACGTTTAGTAGCCATAAGCTTTTATAAATCGTTAGGATTTAAAATTATTGGTGATATATTTGATATTAAGGAAATAGGACCTCATTTTTATATGTACAAAGAAATTTAGTTAAAAATGAATGGAGAAAAGTATAATTCAGAAAGAGCTCCTCAGGCAGTAGGATTATATCCTCATGCCAGAAAGGTGGGGGATTTATTATTCTTATCCGGAGTTGGACCAAGAAAGGCCGGCACAAAAGAAATCCCTGGAGTAACATTAGATAAATATGGCAACATTATAGAATATGATATTGAAACACAATGTCATTCTGTTTTCCAAAATATTAAATTTATTTTAGAAGATGCAGGTTCATCATGGGATAAGATAGTTGACGTACAAGTATTTCTTACTAATATGAAGGATGATTTTAAAACATATAATAAAATATATGCACAATACTTTAAAGATAACCAACCATGTAGGACTACTATTGAAATAAAAAGCTTACCTACGCCAATAGCAATAGAATTAAAAGTAATAGCAACAATATAAAACAATTAATTATGGATATAAAAAAACCCTTTAACTTACAGAAATGGATTAATGAAAATAGACATCTATTAAAACCTCCTGTTGGAAATAAAAATCTTTATGTGGAGTCTGAAGATTATATTGTCATGATAGTTGCTGGCCCAAATGCTAGAAAAGATTATCATTATAATGAAACAGAAGAGCTTTTTTATCAAATAGAAGGAGATATCCTTGTAAAAACACAACAAAACGGCAAGCTCGTTGAAGTCCCAATTAAGCAGGGGGAAATGTTTCTCTTACCTCCAAAAGTTCCGCACTCACCGGTTAGATCAGAAGGATCGATCGGACTGGTTATTGAAAGAAAAAGAAAAAATAAAGATAAAGATGGTTTAATGTGGTTTTCTGAAACAGCTAATGAACTACTGTATGAAGAATACTTTCATTTAACAAATATTGAAAAAGACTTTTTGCCTGTTTTTAAAAAGTTTTATTCAGATGAAAAGTTGAGAACTTGTCCTAAAACAGGTGAGGTTATGGAAGCCGATGAAAGATACATATAAATTTAATATTTGACATGCGTATAAATAGTCACGGTCATGTATTGCCTGAGCCCCATCAGATACCAAGGTTTCTAAAAGAAAAAAAACTTTTTTGGATAGATGATAATAAAAAGTTTATGAGGCAAGGGAATTGGTCTAGGCCAATAAATT
>CACOJQ010000003.1 GCA_902627575.1 uncultured Bacteroidota bacterium | reverse complement strand
AATCAAAATGGAATTTCTGCTTTAAATAAGCTCTCCAATGCTTTAGAAAATCAGCAAAATTTAGAAATTCTAGTTGAGGGTCATACAGATAGTATTCCTTTAAATGGTAAAGGTGCAATTAAAGATAATTGGGATCTTAGTGTTAAAAGAGCGACAAGTGTAGTAAAAGTTCTTTTAACTAATTCTAATTTATTGTCATCTCAATTTACGGCTGCCGGAAGAGCAGAATTTTACCCTATTTCTAGTAATGCGACGAAAGAAGGAAGAAGCGCAAATAGAAGAATAGAAATGATTTTATCTCCAAATTTAGATGACTTGTATGAACTATTAGACCAGTAATTTGACGCTCAATTTAATTATTTCTTGATTTATGAATTTATCAATTCAATTTTGTAGAGATAAAAAATATTTGCTTAATTTTCTTACTTTAATATTACTTTTATCTTGTAACATAAATAAAACTCATCATATTATTATTGACAATCCTAAACCAGAAGATTTAAAAGTTAAAGTCAATCAAAAAGAATATGAGATTCCTGCTTTTGGAACAATAGATGTTAATCTAAAATCGGGTGAACATAAAGTTTCAGCTATAATTAATGACAGTTGTTTCTTTTCTGAGAGGATAAATGTAAGCACGTCAGGAATACTTAATGTATTTAAAGAAACTTATGTGCTTTGGACTGACATATATAGAATTAATCAAAAAGATAACACAAATAAGCTAAAACAAAAAGACTTTTACATTAATGAAAAGTTGTATGAAAACGTGGATTTTATTATTTATGATGATCTAATTTTTATTAGTAAAGTATGGGATTTTAACATTAATGAACCATGGGAAGAAAGTTTAAATTATTACTTTCTTAATTCTGAGCTTAAATCAAAAATTTATAGGATTAGTGATCTTGAAAAAGAATTTGGCTATGGACCATTGCCAGATTTTACAGAATATACAATTCAAGAGCTTAAAATCAGGGTAAATACACTAGAATCTAAGAAAATTTATGAATAAAGACAATAGCTTATTTAAAGGTTTTTTTCTAATTTCATTTGTGTTTATATTCTTGTGTATTTATGATATAGTTTATGAAAAATCTCAATATTTGAAGCAAAACTATAGGCCAGCAAATATTTTACCAATAAAAAAAAATCTTCTTGTTAGAAACACTAAAATTCAAGAAAACTCGAGGCTAAAACAAAATATAATTTTTTTAAAAGACATAATTGCAAACAAAGAAAAATTCGAAGCGTATAATGACAGCATTGATAGAATTAAAAATTATGATGGCGATCATAATGCACTTGTTTACTTTTTTCAATCACTTTTAAATGTCGAAAACAAAGGAAAAGGAACCTCAAGAATTGGTTACTATGGTGATTCTATGATTGAAGGAGATCTGATGAGTATGACTTTGAGAACAATGCTTCAAGAAAGGTTCGGGGGTAGAGGAGTAGGTTTTGTTCCGATAACTTCAATCACCAATTTTTTTAGGACTACCGTTAAACATAGATTTTCAAAAGGATGGAAAAGTTATAATGTTAACCAATCAAATAATTTTTTTCCTCTTGGTATATCAGGAGAAGTTTTTGTACCAGATATGACACATTTGAATCATGAAGTTTCTTACAAGTCAAGCAATATTCGTTTTTTACAAGACTTTCCTTCCACAAAGTTATTTTATGGTGTTGATACATCAAAAGTAAAGAGCAGTAAGCTGTTTGTAAAAAAAGACACATTTCTGCTAGAAAAAGAAGAGCATGTAAACACATTATATTTATCAAAATATGCACAAAAAGAATTGAGTATTCAATTCAACTTTTCATCTCCAATACCAATTTATGGATTATCCTTTGAAAGCAACAAAGGAGTTTTAGTAGATAATTTTGCAATTAGGGGAAATAGTGGTATGCCAATGACTAAAATTTCATCAAATATGCTTACTAGCTTTAATCAAGAAATGAATTATGATTTGATAATATTACAGTTTGGATTAAATGTGATAAGTGGAAAGTCAAACTTTGTTTGGTACCAAAAACAAATGGAGAGAGTTGTAAGACATTTTAAAAAAGCAATACCCTATGCTTCGATTTTGATTGTAAGTGTTCCTGATCAATCTTACAAAAACCCAGAGGGAAGCATGTCTTCTAACCCCTCTGTTATACATGTAGTAAAAGCTCAAAGGGAGGCAGCAAGAGCATGTAATGTAGCATATTTTAATTTATATCAAGCGATGGGTGGTGAAAACAGTATGATTAGATGGGTAGAAGAGCTTAATTATGCAAATAAGGATTATATTCATTTTAGCCCAAGCGGGGCAAAACATGCATCTACTTTAGTTTTTGAATATTTAATGCATGAATATGAGGAGTATAAAAAATCACTTGATGAATAAATTACTTACTATAATATTTACATTATTCAGTTGTTGTAATATATCGCTTTTTGCTCAAACATTAGAAAAGCAAGAAAGTGTTACAACTTTTAAAAATGATAGTAATTTGGTCATATCAAATGATAGCAGCTTAAATAATTTTTTTAAAAAATTAGATTTATTAGAAAAAGGTCAAATAGACCGATTAAATATAATTCATGTAGGAAACTCACATACTCAAGCAGGTTTTATAACAGGTGAGATAAGAAATATTTTACAAAACAGATTTGGTAACGCTGGTAGAGGATTAGTTTTTCCTTACAAGGTTGCAAATTCAAATAGTCCAAGTGACGTTTATTCTTTTAGTAATGTTGAATGGGTAAGTTGTAGAAATAGTTATTGCCAAGATAATTCTAATATAGGTATATGTGGTTTTTTAATTGAAACAAAGGATTCAAATGCCGTATTAAAGCTCTCTTTAAATCCAAAATCAGACTTAAATTATCATTTTAATAATTTGAAAATTTTTCATCCTTTTGGACAAGATTATTATGATTTTTCTATCATGAGTTCAAAAGATAGAGACATATTAGAAGAAACAGCTACTGCTAT
This sequence comes from uncultured Bacteroidota bacterium, assembly GCA_902627575.1. Lineage (GTDB taxonomy): Bacteria > Bacteroidota > Bacteroidia > Flavobacteriales > BACL11. The sequence continues at coordinate 60,557 of CACOJQ010000003.1, read as the reverse complement.
TGAAGAAATAAAATATAAAGTTATTGCTGGTGATTATTTAGGAAAAATAGCAACTAAGTTTAGTACCTCGGTTAGTAAAATAAAAAAGCTAAATAATTTAAAAAATGATTTAATTTTTGCAGGACAAAAGCTAATTGTTAAAGAAAAAGAGGTTAAAATATCATCAATACCCGATAGTGTATTACTTGATCTTAATTACAAGAAATCAACTCATAAACACTACACTGAAATTACTTTGTTAGATTCATTAACTGAATACATATTTTTCAAGAATATCAAAACTAATAAGGCCCAAAATTTGATGAGATGGCATGGTATTGTATTGGAGAATACTTTTAATTCTGGAGTGTTATATCACATGATTGGTGTTAACGGAGCTACATATGATGATTATAATAATACTGAAATTTTTTTTAATCAGTTACCTTACTTAAAACCAGATTTGATAGTTGCTGCACTAGGAACCAATGAATCATTTGAAGACAGTGTAAGAATTGTAAGTAGCTTTAAAACTTTTTATGATAAACTGAAATCAATTGATAAAGATTTACCTTTTATTTTATGGATTCCAGCAGAAAGCGAAAAGAAATCTATTGAGTCTAAGATAATAGCTGACTCATTAACTTTATATGCAGAATATCATAATATAGCTTATTTTGATTTATTTAACATTTTAGGAGGAGTAGGCTCATTTAAAGCACTAAAAAAAGATAAATTAGCAAAAAAGGATAGGGTTCATTTCACTGCAAAAGGATATAGTTTACAGGCTAGATATTTTAGTCAGGCTCTTCTAAAAGCATATAAAAAATATATAACAAGAGTATATGATTAATTTTCAAGATTATTTGTATTATGATATTGAAAAACCATTAATTTTTAATAGTGGTCTCTTTTTGTTTTTCTTTCTTGGTTTTTTATTTGTTTTTATTTTGTTTAGAAAGCAAAGAATTGCTAGAGCTGTTTGGACAATATTATTTTCACTTTTCTTTTACTATAAATCTAGCGGCTTTTATTTTTGGATACTAATTTTTTCAACAATAGTTGATTATACTTTGGGGATATACATATACAACTCTAAAAAAAACAAAAGACTTATATACCTTATTGTTAGCATTGTCTCCAACTTAGGTTTACTAGTGTATTTTAAGTATACAAATTTTTTTATAGACATAATAAACAGTTTTGGAACAAATTATGAATCATTGGACATTTTTTTGCCAGTAGGGATATCATTTTATACGTTTCAAACTTTAAGTTATTCAATTGATGTTTATAGGGGCAAGCTAACTCCTGAAAAGAATATATTAAATTTTGCTTTTTTTGTTACATTTTTCCCACAATTAGTTGCAGGGCCAATTGTTCGTGCATCTGAATTTTTACCCCAAATTAGATTAAAATTAAAATTATCTAATCACAATTTAAGTAAGGCAGTATTTTTAATAGGTAGTGGGTTATTTAAGAAAGCTATTATCTCAGATTATATTAGCGTTAATTACGTTGACAGAGTTTTTGATAATCCTCTTCTTTATAGTGGTGTTGAAAATTTAATAGGTGTTTATGCTTATGCATTACAAATATATTGTGATTTTTCGGGTTATTCTGACATAGCAATAGGTTTGGCTTTACTACTTGGTTTTTATTTGCCAATAAACTTTGATTCACCTTACCAATCTTCTAGCGTAACTGAATTTTGGAGAAGATGGCATATTTCTTTATCTCGTTGGCTAAAAGATTATTTGTATATTTCATTAGGAGGCAACAGAAAGGGATTAATACGGACGTATATAAATTTATCTATAACAATGATATTAGGGGGATTATGGCATGGTTCAAACTGGAAGTTTATTCTTTGGGGTATAATGCACGGCTTAATGCTTGTAATAGAGAAAATTATTAAGTCCGTTATTTCAATTCCAAAAAATACTGTTTTCAGAATTTTAGGATTTTTATTAACCTTTCATTTTGTTTCATTTTGTTGGATTTTCTTTAGAGCTGACAGCTATTCTAAGTCATTAGATATTGTTTTTCAAATAAAAAACAATTTTAATTTACTGCATAGTTTACAAGTAGCTTCATCATATCCCTACATCATTTTAATGATTATAATTGGATATATTTTACATATGCTTCCAAGAAAATTCGAGTTTCGTTTGATTAATTTTATAGAAAACAGTCCACTGTACATTAAGGCATTTTTTCTTGCTTTGATTTGCTGGATAATTGTTCAAGTTAGTGGAAAAGACGTTGTTCCGTTTATATATTTTCAGTTTTAAATATTTAAATTAGCAATTATTAAATCATAAATAATGAAAATATCGATCAAGAATTATCTTTTCTCATCATTAATTCCTATATTTATTTTAAAATTTAATGTAGCTAATTGCCAAATTCTTACTAACTCAAATTTACCAATCATCATTATAAATACTGGAGGAGCAAATATACCTGACGAGCCGAAAATACCAGCCAGTTTTCAGATAATTAATAATGGCTCTGGTCTAATAAATAACATCAATGATTTTCCTAACCATTATGATGGATTCTGTGGTATAGAAACAAGAGGTAATTCTACTCAGGGTTTTCAAAAAAAAACTTATTCCATTGAATTATGGAATAGTGATGATGAAGATACATCAGCATCACTATTAGGCATGGGTAAGGAAGAAGACTGGATTCTTCATGCCATGGTCATAGATAAAAGTCAAGTAAGAATTCCATTTAGTTTTTATGTGTTTCAAAGAATGGGCCATTATGCTTCGAATTGGCGTTATATTGAATTAATTATAGATAATGACTATAGAGGATTGTATATTTTATGTGAAAAAATAAAAAGAGATGACGACCGAGTTGATATTGCCAAGCTTGATGAGGATGATATTTACGGTGATTCACTTACAGGAGGATATATTTTAAGATTAGACTGGTTAGGATATTACTCTCAGGGCTTCTCCTCAAATTATAATTCACAGTCTGGGTATTATCCACTTTTTTATCAGTGGTATTATCCTAAAGCTGAAAATATTCAACAAGAACAGGAGGATTATATTGCGGATTGGTTTAGCTATTTTGAAAGTGCGGTGTTTTCAAATGATTATCACAATAATTTAGGAATACGGTACACAGATTATATTAATTTGAACTCTTTTGTAGATTTTTTGATTATTAATGAATTAAGTAAAAATTCAGATGGTTACAAATTGAGTTCGTACTTACATAAAAATAGAGACAAAAATGGTGGGAAGTTAAATATGGGCCCTATATGGGATTTCGACCAAACATATGGTGTCTCTGAAGTTTGTTCAAATTACGACCCTACTGGATGGACTTATTTGCAAAATCAACCTGATTGTGAAGATTTAATGTCTATGCCAATGTGGTGGCAATCAATGATGCAAGATACTATATTCCAAAATAGATTAAAGTGTAGGTGGCAGAATTTTAGAACAGCTTTTTTACATGAAGATTCTGTTTTTAATTGGATTAACTTAGATACATCATTAATTAGTGATGCAAAGAATAGAAATTTTACAAGGTGGCCACATATCGGTCAGCAGATCTGGATTGAGCCTAGTCCTATTCCACAATCATACTCTGAAGAAATCACAGTATTAAAACAATGGATTAGTAATCGTTTAGATTGGTTAGATTTAAACTTTCCTGGAAATTGTGATAATGATATAACTGTCATAAAAGAACACGCAACAAAAAAAGAAATTTTTAAAGTAATAGACTTATTGGGCAGATATACAAAACAAAAAAATCAACCATCACTATTTATCTATGATGATGGATCAGTAGAAAAAAGAATAGTAATAGAATAAAATAATAAACTAAAATAAACAAACTTGAAGAAAAAAGAAAACCCTTGTAAATTGTTGATATACAAGGGCTTCTTGGTATAGTATGCGGTGAGGAAGGGATTCGAACCCCCGAAACAGTTTCCCGTTTACACGCTTTCCAAGCGTGCGCCTTAAGCCACTCGGCCACCTCACCAAAAAGTAAACAAATCTTAAAATACTTCATTCTATGTTTTTTGATATTAAGCTTGTAATTTAAATAGTTTTTTTGAGTTTTTTGTAGTGATGTTAGCTATTTCTTCTAAACTTACATTTTTAACTTCGGCTAATTTCTCTGCAATGTTTAAAATATATTTACTTTCATTTCTTTTTCCTCTGTATGGCGTTGGAGATAAATAAGGAGAGTCAGTTTCAAGAATTAAATGCTTTAAAGGTAAATTTTGTATTGTGGCTGCTAATCCCGAATTTTTAAATGTTAAAACCCCTCCAATTCCTAGATAAAAGCCACCTAAATTGATTATTTCATTAGCTTGTGTTAAATCGCCAGTGAAACAATGGAATACACCATTTAAATTATCATCATTATGTTTTACGATAATTTCAAATGCCTCGTTAAATGATTCTCTTATATGAACGGCAATAGGTAAATTATATTTTTTTGCTAGTTTTATTTGATACTCAAACGCAACTTTTTGGATTTCTAAATTACTTTTGTCCCAATGCAAGTCAATTCCTATTTCACCTAAAGCAATGTATGTTCCTTTTTCTAATTCTGAATCAACATGAAGTATTTCTGTTTCATAATTTTCTTTGGTTACATAACACGGATGTAAACCTATCATAGGAAAACAATTTTTTGGAAACAAGTGACATAGATTTAACATTTTATTGGTGTATTTACTAGAGATGTTGGGTAGTAAAATAGTTTCTACACCTAATTTTAATGCATTTTTTACAACTTGCTGTCTGTCTTCATCAAATTTGCTACTATATAAATGACTATGAGTATCTATAAATTTCATTAGTACAAAATTAGGATTATTTATTATAATTTTACAGCGTGTCTAATAAACCTAAAATATTAGTTATAAGATTGAGTGCAATGGGCGACATAATTTTAACTACTCCTGTGGTTAGAGCTTTAAATCAACAGCTTAAAGCAAAAATAGACTTCTTAACAAAGCCCCAGTATGTTTCTTTACTTGAAAGTAATACATATATTAACAGAATATTTTCATTAAATGATAAAGTTGATTTTTTGCAAAAAAATAAATATGATTATGTGGTTGATCTACAAAACAATTTAAGATCCTGGAAAATCAGAAATAAAATCCAAACAAGATCATTTGTTTTTAATAAGAAGAGTTTAAGGCGATATTTATTAATTTATTTTGGAATAGACTTATTAAAAAACCATGTAGTTGATAGATATTTCGCAACTGTTGCTAGTCTAAATGTTGTAAATGATAATCAAGGCTTAGATTTTAATGTTTCTTCATCTGTAAAGGCAGAATTCAATACTAGCCAAAGTTATATATCTTGGTGTATAGGAGGAACACATAATCCCAAAAAATTATCTGCTAAGCAGATAACACAAGTAGTTTCTAAATTAAAAATACCTGTAGTATTGCTTGGGGGTAATAATGATTTGGATATAGCAGAGGAGATAATAAATAATGCAGAATGCAAATCAGTATATAATTTTTGTGGTAAGCTTTCAGTTCAAGAATCTTCTTATTTAATTAAAGAAAGTAAGATGCTTTTGACTAATGATACCGGAATGATGCATATCGCATCAGCTTTGAAAATGCCAATTATTTCATTTTGGGGATGTACTAAGCCCTCATTGGGTTTTACTCCTTATATGACAGATCCAAGCTCTATTAAAATAATTTCCAAAAGATCAGCTAAACCATGTTCTAAGCATGGGAAACATTGTAAGTATGGCAAAAATGGTTGTATTAAAGAAATAGATCCTCAATTAATATATGATTCTGTATTAAGCCTACTTAAATAAGGCTTTTAGTTCAGTTGCATCATCAGGCTTTAATTTACCAGCTAATATTAAGGATAATTGTCTCCTTCTTAAAGCTCCATCATATCTTGTTTTTTCTAACTTTGTCTCTGGTGTAACTTTAGGCACTTTTGCTGGCTTGCCCATTGCATCAACAGCAACAAACGTATATATAGCTTCATTACATTTTGTTTTTACACCTGATAATGTGTCTTCAATCCATACATCAATAAAAATCTCCATTGACGAGCTAAATGCTCTAGAAATATTTGCCTCTAAAGTTACAATACTTCCTCGTGGAATTGGATGTTCAAAAGATACGTTGTTTACTGATGCAGTAACGCATGTTCTTTGTGCATGTCTATTCGCTGTTATTGCTGCGGTTATATCCATCCAGTGCAATAAACGCCCTCCCATAAGATTGTTTAAATTGTTAGTGTCGTTAGGTAAAACAATTTCTGTTAAATTAGCTCTGGATTGTTTTGGTATTTTTGCACTCATATTATTATTCTGTAAGCATCCATGCGCTAGGGTTATCTTCTCTGATTTTGGTAAGTGCTAAAATAGCTTCTTCTCTATTATTAAATGAGCTATAGGTAACCCTTAATAGTTGGCCCCCCTCAAGTACTTGAGGATCGTAGTTCCAACCTTTAAGTTTTTCATACATTTTGTTAGCATTCTTTCTTTCCGCAAAAGCGCCTGCTACTAAATAAAAGGTTTGATCATTTTCCTTGGGCAATATTTTCTCATTTTCTAAATCTTCAAGATACATTTCTTGCTTATCAGAACTAATATTGTAGTTTGTTTTATCATTACCTTTTTCACTAACTTTTTTAGTTTCACTAACTGTTTCAGAATTACTAAATAGATTTAGACTTGCCATTTCTTTGTATACATCAAGAATTTTTTCTTCTTGAGTCAAACTAATATACGAAAGAGCTACTAAAGGAATAATTATTGCTGCAGCTCTTAAGAAAGTTTTGGGTTTTTGCTTATTAGGAGTTAAAAACTTTATGTTTGTTTCTGAGGCTATGTTAAATTCTTCTTTCCGAACTATTGATTTGTTATATGTAGGTTTCATACCATAGCAACCAATGTAATAGTTTATTGAGTTATCTTGAACAAAAATGATATTTCCTTCTTGAGCTACTGTAAATAAACCAACTTTTGTTATTCTCAATACTTTTGTGGTATCAAGTTTGTTGTTGCATTCGATTACAAAATCGTCTACTTTTAATTTTGCTTCTTCTTGAGAGATTACTTCCTTTTGAGCTATGTAACTAAATAACAATCCGTCATTAGTTGTTAAGTTCCTGTTAAATAAAATTTGTTTTGAAGGAGGTCTCAAAGAGCCAGTTTTTTTATTCAATTCTGCTGATTTTCTGTTACCTACAAAACCTCCAAAATTTGGAACAATTACACAATCATTGGTATAAAGAAGATCTGAAATATATTGAGAAACACTTTTTTTCATATTGCTAAATTAATCATTTTATCTTATTTTACATTAAATTCTTAGAATATCCTCCGGAGTATCAATTGATAGAGATTCATATGAAGTAACACCTATTTTTATTTTATAGTTATTATCCAGCCATCTAAGTTGCTCTAATTTTTCTTTTTTTTCATTATCAGTTTCTTTTAGTTCACATATTTTATTTAGTATTTCCTTCCTGTAGCCATATATTCCAATATGTTTATAGTAAATAGTATTTTTTTCTGGATTTTTAATATTTCTACAAAAATTGATAGCATTTCCATTCTTATCAAAAATTGCTTTTGGGTTATTTGGATTATTTAAAAATTCATTAGCTGTGATTTTTTTGGCTAAAGTTCCAATTTCAGTATTTTCATTTTTAAATAATTTAATAAGTTCTTTAATTTGATTTGGATTAATGAATGGCTCATCTCCCTGTATGTTTAAAATAATTTCAGCATTAATTTTCATGTTTTTCACCGCCTCATTACATCTTTCAGTTCCTGTAAGATGATTTTTATTTGTCATAACTACTTTTCCCGAAAATGATTTGACATGCTTAAATATTCTTTGATCGTCAGTAGCCACAATAACATCGGATAATTCTTTAGATTTTTTACATTGTTCATATACTCTTTGAATCATGCTTTTGTCTTTAATAACTGCTAAAGGTTTACCGGGAAATCTAGTTGAGCTATATCTAGCGGGAATAATTCCAACAACCTTCATCAGATTTTGATATTACATTGTACAGCAAATGTTCTTGGGGACATCATAGTAGCAGGTCTTGTCATGTATTCTCTGTTTAAAATATTATTAACTACGAAGCCAAATCTAAAAGCGTCATTCATCTGCCATCCTAATCTAGTGTCTATTACATAGTCACCATCTTTGGCATTTTCTCTTGATTCATTTATTCCAGGAATTCCGTCAAAAATTCCAGGAATTCCTTCGTTTACCAACGGAGTAGTAAAAATGTAGTCAATGTTACTCATAAAGTCATTATATCTGTAACTTGCTGCAAACGACAATTTTTTGTATATAATTTCTGTATCAAATTTTGCTATGTGTTTATATCTGTATTTTAATACCGTAGGGTCTGAACTGCTATTGGTATAACTTACTCCTTGATTGTCTCCTGCATATGCGTATATTTTGTCAGGATCAAGTGAAAAATGATCCATGTAAGTATACCCTGCAAGAATGTTAAGCGATATATTTTTATTTATTTTCCCTTGACCATTTATACTAATTTCTAAACCGTTGATTTGAGTGTTACCACTATTTACAGCTTTAAAGCCAAGCCCAAGTAATGGAGCAGTTGAGGGGTCTCCCCATTGGTTAAAAGTAAATTCCATCATATCATCATATTGCATTAAAAATCCTGCGATATCAATAAATCCCACCCATTTACCGTATTTTATTCCCTGCTTTATACCTAATTCAGCACTCCATCCTTTTTCAGGTTTTAAGTCAGGATTTGGATAAATTTCTAAGCCTCCTTGGTTGGCGCTAATAAACAACTCTGCCATTGACGGAAAACGAAATCCTTGGCCCCAAGAAGATCTAATAAATGTTGCTTCTGCAGCTTGGTAATTAACACCAGTTCTAAAAACCGGTTTTCCAGCTGAAAATTTATTAATTGAATCGCCATTAATTACATGCTTTTTGTCTGATTTAATAGTAAATTGTTCGTATCTAGCTCCAAATGATAAGTTAAATTTTCCAATTTTTTTATCAAATTGTGTATAAATTGAATTATTTGTTCTTGTATTTTTTCCATTAAATAAGTTAGCTTTTGCATAGACTATTTCATTTGTAGTACCAGAAGTAATACAAATGTTATATTTATCAATATTTTTTTGCCATTGATAATCTGTATAATATGTTTCGGATTTATTGTCTTGGTCATTATCTCTTCCTTTTGTGCTGTTATCATTAATAACTTTTAAATATCTTGTTCTTAACGAATGTCTATTGTTACCGGACATATATATAACAAAAGGGTCAATATTATACGTGTCTCCAGCTGTTGTTGTTATTTCATTGTTAAGAGGAATATACGCTCTATCGTAACTATCCCAAATTATTGCAGATCCAGTTGTTTGGAACAAAAAGTTTGCGTTTAATCCATACGACAACCCATTAATTTTTTTGCTTTTATATGTAGAATTGAGATTAAATCTTTTTCTATCTGTTACCTCCCCTTGTCTAAACCCATCGTCTAAAAATATGTTTCCACCTAAAGAGAGGTCTAAAGAACTGATTTTCATAGCATGTAAAAATTCTATCCCCTTAAACGCTCTTCTTTTATCTCCATTCCAGTTTAGCTCCTCTCTTTTTGGCTTATCAATTAAACCAAAATGAGTATTTATTTTTGTATATCCAGGAAATTTATTTTTATCAATATCATTCTGGCTGGGAAAAGCAGTTCTTATATTTATAACTCCATTCAAAGCAGAAGACCCATAAAGAGCAGAAGAAGCTCCTTTAATAACTTCAACCTGGTTAATATTTTCTGTTGCAATCAGTTTCCATTGTACTTGACCAGCATCTCCAGAAATAAGAGGCATATCATCTACTAATACCAAAACTCTAGTCCCAGCTCCAAAGCTCCACCCGCTTCCACCCCTTATATTTGCCTGGCCATCTGTGATATTTACTCCGGGAATTTGATCCATAACAGTTTGAATATCAGTTGTGTTTTTATTTTCTATAAGTGATGGTTTTATTACTTCCATTGAAACTGTGATTTCTTCAATTTTTTGTTCAAATCTTCCTGCAGAAACAACAATAGTATTTAACTCTTCAGAAGTTGAAGAAAGAGCAATATTTAAATTAAGAATTTCATTCTTTGCTATATTAAACGTTTTGGTAATTTCTTCATATCCAATATATTTAAAAGTAATTTTTTGATTCCCCTCAGTTAACTTTAACTGATATTCCCCATCAATATCACTTGCGGTTCCTGCGCCTTCTTCTGATATAATATTAACACCTATTAAAGACTCTTTAGTATTAAGATCAGTTATTTTTCCGTTAATTATTTGGGCGTTCAACAGTTGGCTGTTAAGTAAAATTAAGATTAATAAGCTACAAATTTTGTTCATAAAAAGTTAATGATAAGTTGGAGCAAATATAAAAATTTGAATGATACTTTTTTATTTGTATTTTCATTTTAAAAATCTGTCACTTTTTTTTTATTTAAAATATGTAGACAAGATTTTTATTTAAACCCCGCATTAATTAAAAAAAAAATTACATTTGTCCAAATTTAATTTTAAACACATTAACTTAAATATAAATAAAATGGAAAAATACATCCATGATTTTATTAATGAAGTAAAAAGCAAAAATCCAAATGAAAAAGAGTTTTTGCAAGCTGTAGAAGAAGTTGCTGAAGCAGTTATACCGTTCATTAAAGATCGTTCTAAATATAACAATAAAATGTTGTTAGAAAGAATGATTGAGCCTGAAAGAGTTATAATGTTTAGAGTCCCATGGCTAGATGATAATGGAAAAACTCAAGTTAACAGAGGCTATAGAGTTGAATTTAATTCTGCAATAGGCCCATATAAAGGCGGTCTTAGATTTCACCCATCAGTGAACTTGTCTATTTTAAAATTTTTAGGATTTGAGCAAGTATTTAAAAATTCTCTTACCACACTGCCAATGGGTGGAGGAAAAGGAGGTGCCGATTTTGATCCAAAGGGCAAGTCTGATAATGAGGTGATGAATTTTTGTCAATCTTACATGACTGAATTGTTTCGTCATATAGGACCAAATACAGATGTTCCAGCTGGTGATATTGGTGTGGGAAAAAGAGAAATAGGCTTCATGTTTGGTCAATATAAGAGAATAAGAAATGAATTTACTGGCGTGCTAACTGGAAAAGGAATTACATGGGGAGGCTCACTAATTCGTCCAGAAGCAACAGGATATGGAACAGTATATTTTGCTCAAAATATGCTAGAAACAAGAAATGATTCTTTAGCTAACAAGACTGTTGTGATTTCTGGCTCTGGAAATGTTGCGCAATATGCTTGTCAAAAAGCCACTGATTTAGGTGCAAAAGTAGTTGCGTTATCAGATTCATCAGGTTTTATATATGATCCAAATGGTATTGATGCAGAAAAGCTTACTTTTATTATGGATTTAAAAAACATTAGAAGAGGTAGGATTAAAGAGTACGCTGATAAATTTGGATGTGACTTTCAAGAAGGTAGACCATGGTCTGTTAACTGTGATATTGCATTTCCTTGTGCAACTCAAAATGAGTTGAATCGTGATGAAGCAATACAATTAATAAACAATGGTTGTATTTTGATTTCAGAAGGGGCAAACATGCCTTCAACTCCTGAGGCTATAGAAGTTTTTCAGAAAGCTAAAATTTTATTTGCTCCCGGAAAAGCGGCTAATGCAGGTGGGGTTGCAACATCAGGTTTGGAAATGAGTCAAAATTCACTTAGAATGAGTTGGACTAGCAAAGAGGTAGATGCAAAATTAAAGCAAATTATGAAAGATATTCATAACTCATGCGTTGAATATGGTAAAAATGGTGATTATATTGACTATGTTAAAGGAGCAAATATTGCAGGATTTGTAAAAGTTGCAGATGCTATGTTAGATCAAGGTCTGGTATAGTAACTTAGGTTATTTAAATTTTTCTTTAAATCACTATATTATAAAAAGAGGAGGCATTTGTCTCCTTTTTTATTTTGTATTTTTACACGCTAAAAATAAACTTATGCTAGTAAAATTTTATGAACAAATACAAAAAGAGTTAACAAAAATTAGAGATGCAGGATTATTCAAAAAAGAAAGAATAATTTTTTCTCCACAAGGATCAAGTATTCGTGTTAGTAGTGGAAAAAAAGTATTGAATTTTTGTGCTAATAATTATTTAGGATTATCTTCTCATCCAGAAGTTGTTAAAGCAGCTAAAGATACCTTAGATACTCATGGATTTGGGATGTCTTCAGTTCGTTTTATATGTGGTACCCAAGATATTCATAAGAATTTAGAACAAAAAATTTCAAAATTTTTAGGTATGGAGGATACTATATTGTATGCTGCAGCTTTTGATGCAAATGGTGGTATATTTGAGCCACTTTTAACTAAGGAAGATGCGATTATTTCGGATTCTTTAAACCATGCATCTATTATCGATGGTGTTCGTTTATGTAAAGCAGCTCGTTTTAGATATGAAAACAATAATATTAACGATTTAGAACATCAATTAGCCAGCGCACAAAAGTACAGAAACAGGCTAATTGTTACTGATGGTGTTTTCTCTATGGACGGAACAATCGCACAACTAGATAAAATATGTGATTTAGCTGAAAAATATGATGCGATTGTTATGGTTGATGATTGTCACGCTACAGGTTTTGTGGGAAAAAATGGACGTGGAACTCACGAATATTGTAATGTGATGGGTAGAGTAGACATTATAACATCAACTTTAGGCAAAGCTTTAGGTGGAGCTATGGGTGGTTTTACTTCAGGAAAAAAAGAAATTATAGATATGTTGAGACAAAGGTCCCGTCCATATTTGTTTTCTAATTCATTAGCACCATCTATCGTTGGAGCCGCAATTAAAGTAATCGATTTGTTAAGTGATGATACAACTTTGATAAAAAGGCTTCAAGAAAACACAAGCTACTTTCGAAACAAAATGACAGAGGCGGGTTTTGATATCAAGAAAGGGTCACACGCTATTGTTCCTGTAATGCTATATGACGCAAAACTATCTCAAATTATGTCAGATAAATTACTTGAAGAAGGAATTTATGTGATTGGCTTTTTCTTTCCTGTAGTTCCTAAAGATCAAGCACGTATAAGAGTTCAAATTTCAGCAGCACACACTAGTGAAGAATTAGATCTAGCAGTTAATGCTTTTGTAAAGGTTGGTAAAAATTTAAACGTAATTTAGAATATTAAATAATAAAGTTTTGCAGAAAAATAAAAAAGTGTAATTTTGCACCCCTTAATTAAATAAATAAAAGTAGTGGATACATTAAGTTACAAAACATTATCAGCCAACAAGCAGAACGCGGACAAGAAATGGTTCATTGTTGACGCTAATGAACAAGTATTAGGAAGAATGGCCTCTAAAGTAGCAAAAGTTCTTAGAGGCAAGTATAAAACAAATTATACTCCTCATGCTGATTGTGGAGATAATGTTATAATCATAAATGCAGGTAAAATAGTCATGACCGGTAAAAAAATGTCAAACCGAGAGCTATTTTCATACACAGGTTATCCCGGTGGGCAAAAACGGATTACTCCAAGCAAGATGTTAGCGAAAGATGAAACATCTGTTGTTAGGCATGCAGTAAAAGGGATGCTTCCAAAAAATAAGCTAGGAGCTGCTATTTTAAGAAACTGTTATATTTATCCTGGAAAAACGCATAATCATGATGCTCAAAAACCTACTAAACTTAATTTAAACGATTTAAAATAAAATATGGATACAATTCATGCAATAGGAAGAAGGAAAGCTGCTGTAGCAAGAGTTTATTTGTCAAAAGGGAAGGGAAATATTTTGGTAAATGGCAAAGATTTTAAAGATTATTTTCCTGTAGATACTATGCAATATAAATTAGTGCAGCCATTCAAATTACTAGACGTCTATGCCAAGTATGATGTAAATGTGAATGTAAATGGAGGAGGTACTACAGGACAAGCTGAAGCAATTCGTTTAGCTATTTCAAGAGCATTATGTGAAGTAAACATTGATAACAGACCTTCTTTAAAATCAGAGGGTTTACTCACAAGAGATGCTAGAGTTGTAGAGCGTAAAAAACCTGGACAGAAAAAATCAAGAAAAAAGTTCCAGTGGGTTAAAAGATAGAAATCAAATTAATAACAAATGTTTAGCATCTAAATTGCTTGGACAAGTTTATTTACTTCTACCACGCAATTGCTTAACTTAAAAAGAAAGTAAACATGTCAAGAACAAACTTCAAAGAATTATTAGAAGCAGGTGTCCATTTTGGCCATTTAAAGAAAAAGTATAATCCCGCAATGGCCCCATATGTATTTATGGAAAGAAACGGCATACATATAATTGATTTAAACAAAACTGTTGCATTGATTGAGGATGCAGCAGCTGCAATGAAACAAATTGCAAAATCAGGTAAAAAGATTTTATTTGTTGCAACAAAAAAACAAGCCAAGTCTGTTGTGGCAGAAACAGCCCTATCTCTAAATATGCCATACATAACTGAAAGATGGCCAGGAGGTTTGCTGACAAACTTTTCTACCATAAGAAAATCAATTAAAAAGATGCAAACAATTGATAAGATGAAGGAAGATGGTACATTTGCAACTTTATCTAAAAGAGAAAGACTTCAGATAGATAGACAAAGAGCAAAACTTGAACTAAATTTAGGTAGTATTGTAAAAATGAATCGAATGCCTGAAGCAATTTTTGTTGTAGACATTAACAAAGAGCGTATTGCAGTTTCAGAGGCTAACCACTTGGGTATTCGCTCATTTGCTATGACTGATACAAATACTAATCCTAAACTCATAGATTTTCCCATACCATCTAACGATGATGCATCAAAATCCATAGTTTGCATTTTGTCAATAATAAAGAAAGCAATTATGGAAGGTTTGGATGAAAGAGGATCGGAACAAGCTGTAAAAGATAAAGAGAAGAAAGAAAAGGCAAAAAAAATATCAGAAGAAAATAAATAATTTAAAAAAAAAGATATGACAAGTATTAAAGCAGCTGATGTAGCGAAGCTAAGAAAACAAACTGGTGCTGGCATGATGGATTGTAAAAAAGCTTTAATTGAAGCTAGTGGTGATTTTGATGCAGCTATTGATGTTTTAAGAAAAAAAGGGCAAAAAGTTGCAGCAAAGCGAGCTGATCGTGATGCAAAAGAAGGTGTTGCAATAGTGAAAATTAATGAGAATAAAACCTCTGGAGTAGCTATTGTTTTAGCTTGTGAAACCGATTTCGTTGCTAAAAACGATTCGTATAAATCTTTAGCTGAATCTTTTGTTGAAATAGCTTTAAATTATAATAACAAGGAAGATTTTTTAGCCGCCAATTTTGGAAGCATGACAGTAGCAGAAAAATTAATTGAGCAAACAGGAGTTATAGGAGAAAAACTTGAAATCTCTGCTTTTGAAAAAATTGAGGCAAAATATGTTGGGTCTTACACACATGGAAGCAAGATTGCTGTACTGGTGGGTTTAAATAATCTTATTGATAATGCTGAGGTTTTATCCAAAGACATCTCTATGCAGGTCGCGTCTATGGGGGCGACTACTCTTTCTTACAAGGACTTAGACTCATCATTTATTGATGCCGAAACAGAGGCTAGAATAGCGGCCATTGAAAAAGATAATGTTGAGTTAAAAAGACTGGGTAAGGCTTTAAAAAATGTACCGCAATTTATTTCTAAAGCTCAGCTCACACAAGAGGTTTTAGACAAAGCAAAAGCTAAAATAGAGGAAGAATTAAAAAAACAAGGAAAACCAGAACATATTTGGGATAAAATTGTACCGGGTAAAATGGATCGATTTGTTTCTGACAATACAACATTGGATCAAGAAATGTGCTTGTTAGATCAAAAATTTATTAAAGACGAAACTAAGAGTGTAGCAGAATATATTTCAAGTTATGGTGATGATATTGCTGTTTCTGATTTCAAAAAAGTTTCTCTAGGCTAATTTCAATTTAATTTTAGTGAAAAGCCACCTTTAAAAGGTGGCTTTTTTTATGTTTTAAATTTTCATTAGTTTAGTTCATTTATTTTATCTTTGAAAAGTTTTTTATGAAATATAAAAGAATACTTTTAAAATTAAGCGGTGAATCATTAATGGGTGATGTAGGATATGGAATAGATTCTAATATTTTAAGTCATTTTGCAAATGAAATAAGCACTGTAGTTGATGAAGGAGTGGAGGTTGCAATCGTAATAGGCGGAGGAAATATTTACAGAGGAGTACAGTCAGAAGGAGCTGGATTTGACAGGGTACAAGGAGATCACATGGGTATGCTAGCAACAATAATTAATGGAATGGCTTTACAATCTGCGTTAGAATCGCTAGATATACAGACAAGATTATTAACTGCTATTAGAATGGAGCAAGTTGCAGAGCCTTACATTAGAAGAAAGGCAATGCGTCATTTACAAAAATCGAGAGTTGTAATTTTTGGAGGTGGAACAGGTAATCCTTATTTTACAACAGACACTGCTGGCGTGTTACGTGCAATAGAAATTGAGGCTGATATAATTTTAAAAGGAACCAGAGTAGATGGGATTTACTCTGCTGACCCAGAAAAAGATAAACATGCTAAAATGTTTAATGAAATTAACTTTGATGAAGTAATTAAAAATAAATTGAATGTTATGGATTTAACAGCATTTACACTTTGTCAAGAAAATAATTTGCCAATTAGAGTATTTAACATGAACCCTAAAAGCAATTTATATAAGCTATGTAAAGGAGATAATGTTGGTACCCTTGTAAAATAAATAAATATGATAGAAGAAGTTAATTTTAATCTAGATGTTGCTAAAGAGGCAA
The DNA here is from genome assembly GCA_902627575.1 of uncultured Bacteroidota bacterium. Taxonomy (GTDB): domain Bacteria; phylum Bacteroidota; class Bacteroidia; order Flavobacteriales; family BACL11. The sequence continues at coordinate 43,717 of CACOJQ010000003.1, read as the reverse complement.
TGGATGATGTTATTTCAAGACTTGAATTTACGTTATCAAAAATAAGAGCAGGTAAAGCTAACCCACAAATGCTAAGTTCGGTAAAGCTAGATTATTATGGAGTTCAAACTCCTCTATCTCAAGCAGCAAATATTGCTTCAACTGATGCACAAACATTATCCATTCAGCCATTTGATAAAAATTTAATTAGTGATATTGAGCAGGCAATCGTTGAAGCAAATCTGGGCTTTAATCCGTCTAATAATGGTGAAAAAGTAATTGTAAATGTGCCACCATTGACAGAAGAGAGAAGAAAAGATTTAGTAAAACAAGTTAAATCTGAAATTGAAAATGCAAAAGTTAGTATTCGTAATCACAGACAAAAAGCAAACGATGAAATGAGAAAACTTTCAAAATCGGGCCTTTCCGAAGATTTGGTTAGAGATGCAGAAAATTCAGTTCAAGACTTAACTAATTCTTATACATCAAAGATTGATGGTATATACATTCAAAAAGAACAAGATATAATGACTGTATAGAGAAAAAATATCTATTAGTATAATTTTCTTTAAATTATATTATCCTTAAAAATGTGGAAATATATTTCAAAATTTATTTTAAGAAATAGAATCTTTCTTATTTTTTTAATACTTGGTATTACCTCATTAATGGCATATAATGCCAAGGATGCAAAATTAGCTTATACTATGGCTAAATTATTGCCTAATGATCATCAAACCAATGTTGAATATGAAGATTTTCTGAAGGTATATGGTGAGCAAAATCTTTTTGTAATTGCAATTAAAGATTCTAACTTTTTAAATGTTAATAATTTAGCTGATATAAACAATATTACACAAAACATAGAAGGTTTGAAAGGAGTTATAAGTATTGTTTCAATTACTAATATTTCTTTTTTAGTTAAGGATACAACTACATCAAAATTAGTTTTAAAAAGATGGTATTCAAAAGATTTCTCATCAAAAAAAGAAATTGATAGTGCATTTATTAATTTTTCAAATCAATTAATATATAAAGATGTTTTAAATAATTTAGATAATACTATTACAACTTTATTGATTTCACTCGATGAAAATATTGTAAAAACTCCACAAAGAATAGAATTAATTTTTAAAATAAAGGATATTGTTAATGAATATGAAAAAAAATATAAAGCTTCGATTCATTACTCAGGACTTCCTTATATAAGGACAATTGACTCTTTAATGGTCAAAGAAGAAATCACATACTTTATAATTTTAGCTTTAATTATTACTGCGTTTATTCTTTTTTTATTTTTTAAGTCGTTTAATGCAACCGTTTCCTCAATGATTACAGTTGTTATTGGAGTGATATTTTCTTTTGGCACGATTGTAATTTTTAATTATGACATATCAATTTTCATGGCAGTTGTTCCTCCTTTAATAATTGTTATTGGTATACCAAATTGTGTTTTTTTAATTAATAAGTATCATAGTGAATTTATTAAGTCACAAAAAAAGTTTTATTCATTACAAATAATGATACAAAGAATTGGAAATATAACTTTATTAACTAATTTAACAACTGCAGCAGGTTTTGCGTCTTTTATTTTGACTGATAGTGAAACATTAAGGGAGTTTGGTGTTATTGCTTCGTTAAATATTATTTTTATCTTCATTCTTTCTTTATTTGTTATTCCTATATACTTTAGTTTTGCTTCTTCTCCAACAAAAAAACAAACAGAGCACTTAACAAAAAAATGGCTTATTGATTTTGTCAATTATTTAAGTTTTTTAGTTAAGGATAAGAGAAAGCTGATTTATGGAGTTACGTTTTTTTTATTGATTGTTGCTTTTTTTGGAATAAATAAAGTAAAAACAACCGGAAATTTAACAGATGATCTTCCGAAAGGGCAACAGCTATTTAAAGATTTAAAATTTTTAGAAAATAATTTTTCAGGTGTAATTCCTCTAGAAGTTATAGTAGATACAAAAAAGAAAAATGGCCTAATGAAAGCCTACAATATGAAAAAAATCGATAGCTTATCAAATCTATTTTCTTCTTATTTAGAGTTTTCCAATCCATTATCTTACATCGATTTGATAAAGCACGCAAAGCAAGCATTTTATAATGGAGACCCCTCGTTTTACGAATTACCTAACTCACAAGAAATTTCGATAATTAATAGATTGATGAATAAAAAAGATGAGAAGATTAACATTTTAAATAATTTGGTAGACACTTCAAAACAGCAAGCTAGAATATCGCTGAGAGTAGCAGATATTTCAAGTGTTAAAATGGATAGTATTTTTGCAAGTCTCAGACCACAAATAGATAAAATATTTGATCCAAAATTTTATAATGTAACTATTACAGGAGCTACGATAGTTTTTTTAGAAGGCACAAAGTTTCTATTGAAAAATTTATTTACTAGCTTATTTATTGTGATTATTTTGATCTCAATTTTTATGGCTTGGATGTTTAATTCATTTAGAATGGTTATAATTTCAATTATTCCAAATTTAATTCCATTGTTGCTAACTGCGTCTATAATGGGTTATTTTGGTGTCGCATTAAAGCCTTCAACAATACTTGTTTTTAGTATTGCATTTGGAATATCGGTTGATGATACAATTCATTTTTTAGCTAAATATCGTCAGGAGCTATTATTAAATAATTGGAATATTAATAAATCTGTATTTTCTGCTATAAGAGAAACAGGAATAAGTATGTTTTACACATCAGTTGTTTTATTCTTTGGCTTTTTTATATTTGTTGTTTCAGATTTTGGGGGTACTATTGCGATGGGTTTATTAGTCTCTATTACATTAATGTTAGCGATGCTTTCTAACTTAATTTTGTTGCCAGCATTGCTTTTGTCGCTAGAAAAGATTATAAATTATGAAGCATTTAATGAACCATTAATAGACACATTTGATGAGGAGAGTGATATAGAACTAAGTAAATTAAAAATTAAAAAAAATAAATGAAAGGAATTATACTTGCCGGTGGAGCTGGAACAAGATTACACCCACTTACATTAGTAATGAGTAAGCAAATGATGCCAGTGTATGATAAACCGATGATTTATTATCCATTAAGCACATTAATATATTCAGGAATAAGAGAGATTTTAATTATATCTACTCCATACGATCTTCCAATATTTAAAAAATTATTAGGAGATGGCTCTAGAATAGGCTGTAGTCTTGAATATAAGGTTCAAAAAGAACCAAATGGTTTAGCTCAGGCCTTTATAATAGGTGAAGAGTTTATAGGTACTGATAAAGTTTGTATGATATTAGGTGACAACATTTTTCAAATGAAAATAAATACATTGTCAAAATGTAAAGATGTTGATGGTGGTATTGTATTTGGTTATCATGTACATGATCCAGAAAGATATGGTGTTGTTGAATTTGACAAAAATTTTCGAGTCTTATCATTAGAAGAAAAACCCGACAACCCAAAATCAAATTATGCTGTACCAGGCTTATATTATTATGATAATTCAGTAATAGAAATAGCAAAAAAAATAAAACCTTCTAAAAGAGGGGAGTATGAAATAACAGATGTAAATAAAGCTTATCTAATGAAAGGTAAATTAGAAGTTAAGTTGTTAGGAAGAGGTACTGCCTGGCTAGACACAGGAACGTTTTCATCTCTAATGCAGGCTAATCAATATGTTCATTTAATAGAAGAAAGACAAGGAAGAAAAATTGGATGTATTGAAGAGGCAGCGTATAGGATGGGACTAATAACAAAAACACATCTAGCAAATATTGCACAGCCGTTAATTAAAAGTGGGTATGGTAATTATTTATTAGATATTATAAAGTAAACGTGAACGAAATAGATAGAATACACAATTTGTTAGAGAAGGAAATTTGTGATTTTTCTTATCCTAAAACTCCTGAACTATTGTATGAACCTATAAAATACATAATGGGTTTAAGAGCAAAAAGAATACGCCCATTGTTTCTTTTGATTTCATACAATCTCTATAAGTCAGATTTTTCTAATGTTATTTCTCCTGCTTTAGCAATAGAGTTTTTTCATAATTTCACATTACTTCATGATGATATTATGGATAATGCACCTTTGAGAAGAGGAAATAGTACAGTACATATGAAATGGGATAAAAATATTGCAATACTATCAGGGGATGCAATGATGATTCAAGCTTATAAATTGATATCTCAAGTAGAATCACATTATTTAGAAAAAGTTTTAGATATTTTTGGTAAAACAGCAAATCAAGTTTGTGAAGGGCAGCAGTTTGATATGGATTTTGAAAATAGCAGCAAAGTTACAATTTCTGAGTATATAAGAATGATTCAATTTAAAACAGCAGTATTGTTAGCTGCATCTTTAAAAATAGGAGCTATAATTGGAGGTGCTTCTGAAAAGGATCAGAACCATCTATACGAATTTGGCATTAATATTGGCTTAGCATTTCAATTAAAAGATGATTTGCTTGATGTTTTTGGTAATGAAAGTTTTGGCAAGCAAACCGGTGGTGATATTTTGTCCAATAAGAAAACGTTTTTATATTTAAAGGCCTTACAACTAGCAGATGAGATAACGAAAAAAAAATTACAAGATTACTATAGTAAATCAACAAATAGCATTAATAAGGTTAATTCTGTAAAGACTATTTTTTCAAAATTAAATGTTGACAAGCATACTGTTGCACTAATGAAATCGTATTATGTAAAAGGAATGAAACATCTTGATCTTGTCGAATCTAAAAACAAAGCAACTTTAATTTATTTTGCAAATAATTTAATGGACAGGACTTCTTAAAATCACATTAATACTATTTAATAACTAATTTTTATTTATTGTAATAAGTCACAAAAAATAAATAATTTTGTTAATTGAATTACAACAGGTTAAATGGATAAATTTACTTTCTTAGGAGCAGCTCATACGTCTATGATAGAGGAACTTTATGATAAATTTCTAGAAGATCCAAATAGTGTTGATCATGAGTGGGTAAACTTTTTTAAAGGATTTGATTTTGCTAAAACAATATACTCAGAAACTGAAATCCCTCAGCATTTTCAAAAAGAATTTAAAGTTATTAATTTGATAGACGCATACAGGAAGCGTGGACATTTATTTACTAAAACTAATCCAGTAAGAGAAAGGAGAAAATATAATCCCACTCTTGATTATACTAATTTTGATTTAGAAAAAAGTGACTTAGATATTGTTTTTCAAGCGGGCACTCAAGTAGGAATTGGACCGGCAAAATTAAAAGATATAATATCTCATTTAGAGAAAGTATATTGTCAATCTATTGGAGTAGAGTACATGTATATTCGTGATCCGCAAGAAATAGAGTGGATTAAGCAAAGACTTCATAATAATTCAAATACACCAAATTTTAATGCAAATCAAAAAAAACATATATTACATAAATTGAATCAGGCAGTAGTATTTGAAAATTTTTTACATAAAAAATTTGTTGGTCAGAAAAGATTTTCGTTAGAGGGTGCTGAATCATTAATACCTGCGCTAGATGCATTAGTTGAGCACAGTGCTAGCTTAGGAGTCAAAGAATTTGTTGTAGGAATGGCTCATAGAGGGAGGCTGAATGTATTAGCTAATATATTCAATAAAACATATAAAGAAATTTTTTCAGAATTTGAAGGCAAGTTGTATGAAGACGAAAATATTGCAGGCGATGTTAAATATCATTTGGGGTTTACCTCTATGCAAAAATGTAATAATGGTAACAATATTAAGTTAAATTTAACGCCAAACCCATCACATTTAGAAGCAGTTGACCCTGTTGTACAAGGAATTGTTAGATCTAAACTTGACTCCGAATATAACGGAAAGATGAACAAAATATTACCAATTTTAATTCATGGAGATGCAGCACTTGCAGGTCAGGGTGTAGTGTACGAGGTAATACAGATGGCTCAGTTAGATGGTTATAAAACCGGGGGGACTATTCATATTGCAGTAAATAATCAAGTAGGATTTACTACAAATTACCATGACGCTAGATCTAGTACTTATTGTACTGATGTTGCTAAAGTAACATTATCGCCGGTTTTTCATGTAAATGGTGATGATGTTGAAGCTGTAGTACATGCTTTAAAAATAGCCGTTGAGTATAGACAAAAATATAATAAAGATGTTTTTATTGATTTGTTGTGTTATAGAAAGTATGGACATAATGAAGGAGATGAACCAAGATTTACACAGCCTCTTTTGTATGAAGCAATTTCTAAGCACCAAAATCCTAGAGAAATCTATAGGCAAAAACTAATGAACGAAGGAGTTGTTGAATCTGGTATTGCACAAGACTTAGATACAGATTTTAAAAATTTACTACAAGAAAGATTTGATGAAGCAAAAGAAATAATAAAAGCTAAAATAACACCTTTTTTAAACGAAGAGTGGAAGGTCTTCAAAAGAAAATTTAGTGAGGATTTTACAGTGGAAAAATCAAATAATGTGAGTGAGAGTAAATTAAAAGAGTTGGCTAAATTTCTTTACGAAGTTCCTAATCAAGATAAATTATTTAAAAAAACAAAAAAACTACTATTAGATAGAAAAAAAATGATTGAAGATATCAATAGTGTGGATTGGGCATTAGCAGAATTATTAGCATATGCTTCACTGTTATCTGAAGGACATAGTATTAGACTAAGTGGTCAGGATGTAGAAAGAGGGACTTTTTCACACAGACATGCAATTTTAAAAATAGAGGATTCTGAGCAGGAGGTTTCTCCATTAAACAGGATTAGTGATACTTCAAATTTTAATGCATATAACTCATTACTTTCAGAATATGGAGTTTTGGGATTTGATTATGGCTATTCTATTGCCTCCCCAAATGATTTAACTATTTGGGAAGCTCAATTTGGTGATTTTTCAAATGGAGCTCAAATTATGATAGATCAATTTATATCTTGTGCTGAAGATAAATGGAAGGTGATGAGTGGTCTAGTTATGCTATTACCTCATGGTTATGAAGGCCAAGGGGCTGAACATTCTTCAGCAAGGATAGAAAGGTATTTGCAAATGTGTGCAAAATATAATATGCAAATTACAAACTGTACCACCCCAGCAAATTTCTACCATGTTTTGAGAAGACAATTAAACAGAAATTTTAGAAAGCCATTAATTATTTTTACACCTAAAAGTTTGTTAAGACACCCTAAATGTATTTCAAAAATTTCTGATTTAGCCAAAGGTAAATTTGAATTAATTATTGATGATGAAGTAAAAAATCAATCGATTAAAAAGCTTATTTTATGTAGCGGAAAAATTTATTATGAACTTGATACAAAAAGAAAGAATGATAACATAACTAACATAGCTATTGTTAGAATTGAACAAATATTTCCATTAGATAAAGCTTATTTAATTAAATTAATTAAAAAGTATAATGCAAATACACTTCTTTGGGTACAAGAAGAACCTGAAAATATGGGAGCTTGGAGTTATATTTTGTCTGAATTAAGAGCATTTAATATTGAGGTGATTGCAAGAATTCCTTCTGCAGCTACAGCTACAGGGTCAAGTAAAACATCAGCTTTAGAGCAAAAAGAAATAATTGATAAAGTTTTTAAATAAAAAAAGAATGTTACTAGAAATGAAAGTTCCCAGCCCGGGAGAATCAATATCGGAAGTTGAAATAATAGAATGGTTAGTAGCCGATGGTGATTATGTACAAAAAGATCAATCTATTGCAGAAATAGACTCAGACAAAGCAACATTAGAACTTCCAGCCGAGGAAAGTGGGGTAATAAAAATCTTAACTGAGGAAGGTATAACTGTTTCCGTTGGAGATGTCGTTTGCATTATTGATACCTCTGCTAAGAAAGAGACTAAAGAAAATAATTCTACTGAGAAGAAAAAAGATTTATCAATAACTGAAAAAAATATAACTATTAATAAAGTTAAAATTAATAAAGCAACTCCGCTTGCATCAGCAATAATAAACGAACATGATATATCTGCTGAAGATCTGACTGGATCAGGAGAAGCAGGTAAAATAACAAAGAATGATGTTTTAGACTTAATTAACTCAAGTTCTTCCTCTGAAGATAGAGGACAAAATAGAAAAAAAATGTCTTCTTTAAGAAGAAAAATTGCTTCTCGACTAGTTGCTGTTAAAAACGAAACAGCAATGCTTACAACTTTTAATGAAGTTGATATGACATCAATTTTCGAAATTAGAAATACTTATAAAGAGCCCTTTAAAGAAAAGCATAACGTTGGATTAGGTTTTATGTCATTTTTTACAAAAGCTGTTACAGAGTCCATAAAGGAATATGGCGATGTAAACTCAATGATAGATGGCGATGAACTTATTTCGCATAACTATGTTGATATTGGTATTGCAGTAAGTGCACCAAAAGGGCTAATGGTGCCGGTTTTACGCAACGCAGAGCAAATGGGATTTGCTCAGATAGAATCTGAGATTAAAAGATTAGCAACTAAAGCTAGAGATGGTAAAATTACTATTGATGAAATAACTGGAGGCACTTTTACAATAACTAATGGTGGAGTTTTTGGATCAATGCTTTCCACTCCAATAATAAATCCGCCACAATCAGCAATTTTAGGAATGCATAATATAGTTGAAAGGCCTGTAGTTGTAGAAGGAAAAATTGTCATTAGACCAATAATGTATGTTGCATTGTCTTATGATCACAGAGTAATTGATGGTCGAGAATCTGTTGGTTTTCTGTGTAAAATAAAAGAGTATTTAGAAAATCCAAAAGAATTTTTACTTGCAAGTAATGTTTCTTTAGCATTAGACCTATAATTCTTCCGGTGCTATTTCGCACATTAGACCATCAAGTTCTTTTTTTATAAATATTTGACAGCTTAATCTGCTATTAGCTTTTGTATTAAATGCTTCAGAAAGCATGGCTTCTTCTTCATCTCCCATATCGTCAATTTTATGATTTGAAGTTATGTAACATTGGCAAGAAGCACACATAGCCATTCCTCCACATACCCCTAATGTCCCTTCTGGTGCTAGTTCATATGATCTAATAACTTCCATTAAGTTCATAGACATATCAGTGGGAGCCAAAATTTCATGGGTTTTATTTTCTCGATCTTTAATCGAAATTTTAATATCAGACATTACTAATCGTTTAGCGATCGAACTACAGGTTTTTCTGCTTCCTTTCTTGTTCCATCAAAACCATCAACACCACTTACAGTTGTATAGCGAAAAATATGCTTTTTGTTAGGATTAATAATTTTATATGCAGATTGGCACATAAGAGTGGCTTCATGAAATCCACATAAAATTAGTTTTAATTTGCCAGGGTATGTATTAATATCTCCAATTGCAAAAACTCCTGGAACATTTGTTTGATAGTCAAAAGTATCAACTTTTATTGAGTTCTTCTCTATTTCTAGTCCCCATTCTCCAATTGGACCAAGTCTTGGTGATAAGCCAAATAATGGTATAAAATGATCAATTTGAATTTCTAATATTTCATTATTTTCTTTAGAGATTACTGCACTTTCAACTTTGTTTTTACCTTTTAATTCAATTACCTGCGCTGGTGTTATAATATCTACTTTATTTTGGTTTTTTAATTCTCTGACTTTTTCCACAGAATCTAAAGCTCCTCTAAACTCATTTCTCCTATGAACAAGTGTAACTTTAGTTCCCATATTCACTAAAAATATTGTCCAGTCCAAAGCAGAGTCTCCCCCTCCAGCGATAAGAACACTTTTGTTTTTATAAATTTCAGGATTTTTTATTATGTATTCAACTCCTTTGTCTTCATAAAATGAGAGATTTTCAATAGATGGTTTTCTAGGTTCAAAACTTCCTAGGCCACCTGCTATTGCAACTATAGGCGCCTGATGTTTAGTGCCTTTATTAGTAGTGACAATAAAAATATTATCTTTATTTTTTTCTATTTTTTCTGCTCTTTCTCCTAAAGTAAATCCTGGTTTAAACTGTTTACATTGTTCTAATAAGTTTGTTGTTAAGTCACCAGCTAATATCTCAGGAAAACCAGGAATATCATATATAGGTTTTTTTGGATATATTTCCGAACATTGCCCCCCTGGCTGAGGTAAAGCATCAATCAAATGACACTTTAATTTTAATAATCCAGCTTCAAAAACCGCAAAGAGACCTGTAGGACCAGCTCCAATGATTATTATATCAGTCTTTATCATTTTTTTAAATTAAATGCAAAGTTAACTAATTTTGATTTTTGTATCTACATTTGTTACTAATAAATATGATAAAAATGAATTTTTTATTGCATTAAAATAACTTATTACTGTATTAGCTGCTAAGCTTGCGACCCTGAATGCGCTAATAATGCCATTTATCTAGCAGAAGAGTGGTGATGCTTTTCTGATGGGAAAAAGCTTTAGGATAGTGAAGATCGAGAACTGTTCTCTAGAGTCATTTCACATTGCAACTGATAAATGTACTGAGTTTATTGGCGTTTGTAATGAGCATCCGTACGTATATGTTTGTCAAGTTAATTGTTGTTTGCCTGACGATGATAACATGTAGACAAAGTTAAATTATATGCTAAAAAGATCGTTTGTATTGAGTAGTTCTAATTTGGGAAAAAATATCTTAAATCTAATGTTACATAGCTACCAGGAACTTCGATAAAGAACTTGTCATTAAAATTACCATCATTGAATATATTGTTTCCTTCTGAGAACTCTGGATATATTCTTCCCGTCTCACTAAATGGAAAATGTAAACTTATTCCGGCATAGTAGTGACCCTTCATTTGATTTCTATATTCCATACCTAAGTTAGCAAGCAAGGCTCTGTAGCCACCACTTTTTCTATAAAAATTTTGCTGAAAACCATTAAAATTATTTCCGAATGATTGCACATCTGATGCAAGAATGGTTTGTGATGCTCCGAATGCAGCATTTACAAACCATAAATTGGATATACGTATATAAGTTAGTATTTGTAAAGGAATTTCATAAGATCTAATATTAAAGTTATTGTAATCATTAATATTAATATTATTATTTTCTAACTCCAATTTATAATTTCTATTTGTGTAGTTTAACGCGTTTTCAAACCAAAATGTTTTATTTATTTTGTATCTAATAATCATTCCAAAAGTATTGCTGTATCTTGGATTTAATTTAAAATCATATCCAAGTTGACTACTATTTTGATATGAAGAGTTAAAGTATTTTAGAGGAATAATTGGTTTGTATTGTATTCCGAAGGAAGCTTTTTGCTCTTGCCCATAAGAAATAAAATTAGTTATAACTAAAATTAAAATTATTAATTTATCTTTCATTTGCTATAACTTCTATGTCTGGGTTTATTTTTTGTTTAAGTAATGCTTCAATCCCTTGCTTTAAAGTGCTTGTTGCTGATGGACAACCACTACATGCTCCTTTTAGATCTACGCAAACAATATTTTTTTTATAATAATTTAAAGTAATTGCACCCCCATCAGCTTCTACTGCAGGCTTAATATATTCATTTAAAATATCTTCAATTTCTTTTTCATTTTCAGTAAATTTTTTAATTTTTACTTCATTAATTTTATTTTCATTATTGATTGAAACATCAACATTTTCTGTATAATTTTTAACTTCATTACTGTTTAGGTGGTCACTAATAAAAACCCTTAACTGCATCGCAATATTTTCCCATTCAATTTCATTAATTTTTGTAACAGAAATAAAATTATTACTCAAATAAACACTATCAACAAAGTGGAATTTTAGTAGTTCCTCTGCAATTGAAATTCCTTTTGCTTCTTTTAAATTATTTATTTCAATACTTTTATCTGCTAGCATTATATTGGATACAAATTTCATTACTTTAGGATTTGGAGTGCTTTCCGCATAAATACTATATTTCATAATTATTATTTTTGTCAAAAATACAAACAAAGTTAATTATGGCCCTAATAAAAAGTGTTAAAGGAGCAAAGCCGAATTTTGGACAAAACAATTATTTGGCTGAAAATGCTACAATAGTTGGAGATGTCACAACAGGTAATAATTGTAGTATATGGTTTTCTTCAGTTTTAAGAGGAGATGTTAACTCAATTACTTTGGGAAATCAAGTAAATATTCAAGATGGAGCCGTTGTACATTGTACCTACAAAAAATTTAATACTATATTAGGTAATAATATATCTATTGGACATAATGCGATAATACATGGGTGTAAGATTAATGATAACGTGCTTATAGGAATGGGAGCAATTATATTAGATGGAGCAATAATTGAGAAAAATACAATTATTGCTGCTGGATCTGTAGTTTTAGAAGGTGAGCGCGTAAAGTCTGGTTCAATATATGCAGGAGTACCTGCAAAAAAAGTGAAACAATTAAAAGAAGAAGAAATAAAAAAATTAAATCAAAATCTATCCAAAAATTATGTTAAGTATTCTTCTTGGTTTAATGATTAAATAGTTTAACTTCCTTAAGCTTAATTGTTTTTTCAAAAAAGAATTTTGTGCTATTTTCAAAAGAGTATGTATAATTAGAAACATAAAAGTGATGACCTTTTTGAGGCTTTTTGCTTAATAATTTTTTATTTTGAAGCTCACTTAAAATGTAATTCGCCACAATTTTTGATGAATCAATTATATTTACTTTTCCATTAAAAAATTTACTAATTTCTCTTTCTATTAAGGGATAATGAGTACATGCTAGAACTAAGTGATTAATGTTTTTAAGTTTGTTATGAGATAAATAATTTGATATTATTTTTTGACTAATGTCTCCTTTAATAAATCCTTCTTCAATCATTGGAGCTAGTAAAGGTGTTGCTAATGAGGGGACGTTAATATTACCACATAGCTCAAGTATTTTTTGTTGGTAAATATTTGAGCCTATTGTTGCTTTAGTTCCAATAACTCCGACTCTTGAGTTTTGGTATTTTTTCGCAATTACGTCAACAACAGGCCGTATAACATTATATATTGGTACAATTTTTTTGTATGTAATTATTTCATTTTCAATAACTGAAGCTGCAGAATTACACGCTATAATAATGATTTTACATTTTTTTGCGATTAAAAAATTAATTATTTTATTACTATAATTTCTGATTGCTTTATTAGATTTTTCTCCATATGGAAGATGTTCAGTGTCACCAAAGTAAACAATACGTTCATTAGGCAGACGTTTTTTAATTGCATTAGCAATCGTAAGCCCACCTATTCCGGAGTCGAAAATTCCTATTGGATTTTCTTGTTTATTTAGCGTCAATTAGAGTCCTAATTTTTTCTTGACCAAGTTACCAACATCATTGCTTTCATTTGCAAAAAGAAATACTTCAGCTGTTAAAATATATGTGTAGTTTCCTTCTTTTGCAACATCATTTATTGCGTTAATTAGAACTTCTTGTATTGGAGCTAGTAAACGTTGTTCTTCTTTTTGTAATTGAACCTGAGCGTCAGCTTGAAAAGCTTCTATTCTTTGATATAAGCTTTGCATTTCTAATTCTTTGTCTTGTTTTTCTAGGTCTGTCAAAGATGCGGCATTTGCTTCATATGACTTCCTTAGTTGTTCTAGTTCTGATAGCAGTCCATTTAGTCTGTTCTCTAAATTTATCTGGAATTTTTTTAAATCATTTTCTGCAGTTTTAAAAGCAGGCATTTGAACTAAAATTTCTTGTGCATTAACATGACCTAATTTGTTTTGAGCAAAGATATTTGTTGTTAAAAAAGATATTAAGGTTATAAAGATTATTTTTTTCATAGTTTATGGTTTGTTATTATTAATTTTAGTATCCCATTAATTTCAGCACTTGATCTGATTTATCAAGATTTTCATTTTTGTACAACATTATTAAATCACTTGAACTGTCAAATACAACTTGATATTTATTATTTTCTGCTAGTGTTTGTATTGCATCAAAGATTTTGTCTTGTATGGGTCTTATCAGTTCTTGTCTTTTTGAATATAAAGATCCCTCTGGTCCAAAGTACTTTTGTTGAAGATTTTTTGCTTCATTTTCTTTATTTATAATTGCCTCTTCTCTTTTGATCTTCATATCGTCAGTTAATAAGACTTGATCCTGTTGATAGGCTCTGTACATTCGCTCTACTTCTGCATATTTAGCTTCAATTTCTTCTTGCCAGTCTTGAGAAAAATCATCTAACTTGTCTTGAGCTTGTTTAAACTCTGGTATTTTATTCAGAATGTATTCTGTATCAACATATGCAAATTTTTGTGCATTAGTATTTAAAATGTTTAGACAGAAAATTAATATTAGAAATATTTTTGTTTTCATAGTTTTTTTTTGCAAATTTAATTAAAATTGTTGTCCTATGGAAAAATGAAATTGTCCACCATTCGCATCAGGCCTTCCCACAATATCGTCTAGTCCCCATCCATAATCAAGTCCCATCATTCCAATCATAGGAAGCATAAGTCTTACACCAAAACCAGCGGATCTTTTTACTTGAAATGGGTTATAATTATCAAAACTATCCCATGCGTTACCAGCTTCTAAAAAAGCTAGAGCATAAACGGTTGAACTTGGATTTAAACTAATAGCATATCGTAATTCTGTTGTATATTTACTGTAAATGGTAGCTCCAGTTTGAGGAGATATAGAATTATTGCTGTATCCTCTAAGCGAGATTAATTCTCTTCCGTCAAATTGATATCCCATCCCACTCATCCCGTCCCCACCAACATAAAATCTTTCAAAAGGAGCAACTCCTAAATTATTGTTATATGCTCCTAAAAGCCCCATTTCTAATCTAGTATTAAGTACAAGCTTTTCAGAAAATGCTGAAAACCATGATGATTTAAATTTCCATTTGTAATATTCTATCCATGCATACTTCTCTTGGTCAGAAATGGAAGAATAATCATCAATACCATCAAACATAGAGTATGGAGGTGTGATTTTTAAACTTAAAGAAAAATTTGAGCCTCTTCTGGGATAAATTAGTTGATCTGTTGAGTTTCTTCCAATCTTAATATTGTAATTTATGTTATTAGAATATCCATTGCTAAATGAAAAGAAAGATTGATTATTGATTAATTTATATTGTTGAAGATTGACAGCATTATAGAGAGTAAAATAATCATCAGGGAACTTAAGTCTCTTGCCTAAGCCTATTGTAAGACCTGCAATTTCAATTGCTTGTCTCGAATCTCCTTGTTGTCCATTAGATGATATAGATTTATATAAAGAAACAGACAAAGAATTAGGTTTTTTGCCTCCAAGCCAAGGCTCTGTAAATGCAATATTATAATTTTGGTAATATATCCCATTTGACGATGCTGATAACGATAAAATCTGTCCGTCTCCAGAAGGAAGAGGAGTCCATTTTTCTTTTTTGAAAAAATTCTTCGTTGAGAAATTATTAAAACTAAGACCAAGAGAACCAACAACTCTTCCAGCACCCCATCCCCCTTGAAGTTGAATTTGATCCGAAGATTTTTCTTCAACAATATATGTTATATCGACTTCGTTTCTTACTCCATCTGGGTCCACTTTTACATCGAATTTTTCAGGATTAAAGTATTGCATTTGAGCAAGTTCTCTTTGAGATCTCATTATATCTGACCTTTTAAACAGATCACCTGGTCGAGTTCTAATTTCTCGCATAATTACATGATCATTTGTTTTAGTATTCCCTTTTACTTTGACATTGCTTATTCTAGCTTGCTCCCCTTCATAAATTCTAATTTCTAAATCGATTTTATTATCATTGATACTGGTTTCAATTGGTGTAGCATTAAAGAACAGATAACCATCATCAAGATACAATGAGCTTATATCAGTTCCTTCTGGGTCTCCAAATAATCTTGAATTTAAAATTGACTGATCAAATATATCTCCTTCTTTAATTCCTAATTTTTGGTTTAGGAAGCTTGTAGAGTAGATCGAATTTCCTATAAATTCAATACTTCCAAATCGATAGGGTTTCCCTTCATTTATTGTGATTTCTATTGTTATTGTGTTGTCATCATTAATGTATGATGTGTCATGCGTGATTTGTGCATCCCTATATCCTATTTGATTATATTTTGCAATTATATTTTTTTTATCATTTGTCCAGTTTTCATCTATAAATTTTGATATTTTCCAGAATCTCCAAAAGTTTTTAACCTTGGTATTCTTCATGCTTTTTTTTATTTTTTTATCACTTAACGCATAAACTGAGTCATTTGAATTTAATAAACTTTGTTTTCCATTAACTATTTTTTTTCTACCATTTATGTAAATTTCTTTTATCTTCATTTTATTACCTTTATTGATATTAAAAATAAGATTTTTTCCATTTACAACAGAGGAGTCAATGTTGGTTACATAGCCTACTTGTACATTATAAAATCCTTTATTAACATAGTATTTACTGATTTTTTGTAAACTATTCTGTATTAAATTTTGAGTCAAAACTTTACCTCTCATTAGCTTAAGCTCTTCCTTTAGGTTTGTTATGTCAGATTTGCTGATTTTTTTACCTTTAAACTTAAATTGAGAAAGTCTCGCATGTTCTTTTAGATTAATAGACAAGAAAATAGAGTTATTGATTTTTTTATCAATAGAGATACTTACATCAGCAAACAATCCTTGGTCCCAGAGTTTCTTAATGGCATTTGTTATTGCATCACCAGGGATTTTAATATTATCACCAATACTTAATTCACTAATTGCAATTAATGTTTTTTCATTTAAATTATTAGCTCCATTTACAATTATACCGCCTATTTCAAACATTTGGGGTTCTGCATAGTTTATATTTTTTTCTTGGGCCTGAATAATCAGACAAGACAAAAATGTAATAATTATAAATGTAATTTTTTCCAACTTTTTAATTTTCTATTTGTTCTTTAGTTTTGCCAAACCTTCTTTCTCTATTTTGATATTCAATTATAGCTTTTTTTAAATCTTTTTTACTAAAATCGGGCCATAAGGTATCAGTGAAATATAATTCTGAGTAGGCAATCTCCCAGAGCAAAAAATTACTAACTCTATGCTCCCCACTTGTTCTAATTAATAGCTCTGGGTAAGGAACGTTTTTAGTGGTGAGATATTGTTGAAATATTTTTTCATCTAAATTTTGAGGGTCAATTTTGTCATTAATGATTTTTTTCACTGCATTTAAAATATCCCATTTTCCACTGTAACTTAAAGCAAGCGTTAAAGTCATTCTAGTATTATTTTTTGTAATATTTATTGCTTGCATTAACTCTTCTTTGGTTTTTGACGGTAAATTATCTGTTTCTCCAATAACAGTTAATTTAATATTATTTTTTATTAATCGTTGCATTTCATTATTGATTGCCGTTACTAATAAACTCATTAACGCATTAACCTCTTTTTTTGGTCTCTTCCAATTTTCAACTGAAAATGCGTATAATGTTAAAAACTTTATACCGATTTCTGCAGCTCCTTCGACAGTTTCTCTGACCGCTTTTATTCCATTCTTATGCCCAAACGCTCTCATTTTACCTTTAGATTGTGCCCATCTGCCGTTTCCGTCCATAATAATAGCGATGTGCTTGGGTATATTTTTGTTATTTATATTGTTTATCATCCAAGTGAAAGTCTAGTAAGGAGGACAATCATTTCTTTTATCTAGTTTGAATGATAATGTAATTCCTGCAAAAGAATACCAATCTTTTTTTGTATCGTCTCCTCTTTGGTCGTTTTTTAAATGTGTTCCTTGTGGGTCAGACATATAAATTGCTTCGTTTGACATGTCTAATAAGTTGCTTCCTGGGTATGTAGTACTCACATCGTCTAAATAATCTGTAAAGGTTTTTCTGATACCGTATTCAATTAAAATATTAAATGATTCATTAACAGCAATTTTTAAGCCACCACCCATTGGAATAGCAAATTGAATTAATGAGTATTTGTCTCTCTCTGGATATGTGGTTGTTCCTTGCCCTTCAGTACCAAGCTCTTGAAGATTTACCCATTCTCCATTTTGATTTTCAGCTTTTGGATTAAAATTAAAGATAGATAGGCCGGTATATATAAATGGGGTCCATGTATAAATAGGGTTGCCAGGTTGGTAGGGCAGGAAGTTAAATTCTAATTGCCCAGAAATTTCAAAAACTGGAGATTTAAAATGCAATCCTCTATCTAAAGCTATTGTGTCTTCTGAATCTCTTTCATCGGACTTAACATTTAAAAACATTGCTTCGGCTTTGTAAACAAATCTACGGTCAATATTTTCTCTTATTACTAGACCAGCTGCCGCTGAGGATTGATTAAAGTGATTTGTATTTAAGTCCCCAAGATAATATGATGCACCAAAAATAGCCCCTACTTCTGTGTTAGTTTGAAATTGTTGAGCCTGCACTGACTGAATATAAAAACAAATTGTTAAAAAATAAGTTAAAATAAATTTACATCTTTTCATAGCTATGGTTTCTTGAATGTTTTGCAAATATAAATATTCTCTTTTTTTACAAGGGGATATTATGTTCTTTTATCTAACCCCCACATAAGTTTATTTCTTATTGTAGAAGTGAATGAATTATTTTGAGGCTGAATTAGTTTTATTTTAAAATCAGTTTTTTTAATAATTAGTTCGGTTTCACTATCAAAAGCTCTTGATCTTGAATCTAGAGAAACTAAAGCTATTTGATCACGATCTTCTACCTTAAGTTTTATAACGCTATTATCATTAATTACTATTGGTCTAACATTTAAGTTGTGTGGTGCATTAGGAGTTATGATTATATTATTGGTTCCTGGAACTATAATTGGGCCTCCACAACTTAAGGAATATCCAGTTGAGCCAGTTGGTGTTGAGATTACTAACCCATCTGCCCAGTATGTATTTAAAAATTCATCATCAATAAAGGCGTCTATTCTTATCATTGATGATGTATCCTTTTTTGAAACTGCTACCTCATTAAGAGCAAAATTCTTGTCTTTGAAAAGATTTTTATTAGTATCTAATTGTAAAAGTGTTCTTTCATTTATTGTATATTCTTTTCTTAAGATATCATTAATGGCATCTGAAATTTGTGTAGCTGAAATACTTGATATAAATCCAAGTCTTCCTGTATTAATACCCATAATTGGAATATTAAGTTCCCTAACATAAGTAACGGCTTTTAATAATGTGCCGTCACCTCCAATACTAATTAAAAAGTCTGCTTTTTCTTTAAGTGACTCATAAGAATTAAATACATCTATTGTTGATGTAAATCGAATATTATTTTGTAAAAAATTATTAAAATTTTCTTCTATTATAATTCTAACATGTTCACTTTCAAGCTTCTTTACTAAATGCTGGATATATTTTGTGAAGTGTTCTGGATATGGACTACCAAAAATTGCAATTGTCATAATTCTTTTTTTGTTCCAAATGGATTTGAAAAGTGTAAAAATACTCCTTTTTCTCCTAAATGGTTGATTGAAAACTCAATTCTTAATAATTTATCATAATAAGTTACGTAATCAAGACTAATTCCACCGCTCCACAAAATGGTGTTGGCAAGAGGGTTTTGAAGATTTGTTTGTTTATCAATAACATATCCTAAATCAGAGAAAACACCAAAGAAAAGTGAATAATGTGACTTGTTAAATTGATCCATTTTTAAATAAGGAATTTCAAATGTTTTTTTGGGAACAATAGCATATTTAATCGCATTTTTTGATAACCAATAATCTTGTCCATCCACGACATAATATTCATAACCTCTAACATAATCATCAAAACCAAATGCCACTTGCATGAAATATGGCTGATATGAGTTAGAAGACCACTTACCTTTAAAACTTGAGCCAACAAACAAATTTTTATAAATTTCAGCATGTTTTTCTATATGCCCAAGAATTTCAAAGTTTTTAACAGGACTTAATCCCGCAATATATTTTGAGGTTGAAATTTGAAAATAATTACCTCTAAGCGGGTATTCAATATAATCTCTATTTTCATTTGTATATTCATAGCTTATTTTGGAATAATTTCCTTTTGTTGTGTTGCTTCTCATATAGTTGTAGTTTTCTGCTACAATCATTGAGTCAGCTATGGTTTCAAAATAATGAAGTTTAATTTTATGGCTTTTATTTAACTTATTTCTATATATGAGCTCGGTTTGTATTTCATAGTCTCGAGTTGTAAAATTATCTTTATTTTCATAATAAATTAATCTGTTGTTTAATGTTTTGTAGAATGATTTCTTTCTTCTAAAAAGCTGTAAATTTGTGTTTATACCGATATTTTGTTGTTTATTAAAGAAGGGAATTTGATAAGATAATAAATAGTGTTCTTTAAATCCTTTGCGAAATTTTAATAATAATATCTCGTTTCTTCCTCTAAAATTATTCCAGTTAAGAAAAACACCATAGTTTAATCTTGAAAAATCTGAAAATTTGGATTTACTAAATTCTTTCCACCAAGTGTTAAAGTTTCTGTCTGAGATCTCAAATATTGGATATGGCCAAATGTACCATTGTTCTACAACATCAACATTTATCTTTATTTCATTATTTTTTTTAGAATGATTTATTTCAACGAAGTTGAAAATTTTTAAGTTAATTAGATTGTATTTACTTTTTTTAATTTTTTCATTTAAATCACTAATGCTAAGATAATCAGACTTGTCAAACTCAAGTTCTCGTATTATAATTTCTTCTTTGGTTACCTTATTACCTGAAATTACTATTTCTGAAATAGTGAGTATTTCTTCACTAAAACCAAAACAATAACAAAAAAATAATAAGATCAAAAAGAATCTACGCATCTTAAGGGTTTAAGAATCGCATCAGAGATTCATATCTATCTGTAAAGTCACTATCTACTTCATCTTCTTTATATGATGCTTGTACAATATAATCATGTCTTTCAAAATCTTTGATTATTGAGCGAATGTCTTGCTTATTGATTTTTAGTGTAACCTCTATTTTTTTTGAATCCGGATTTGAAATAATGTAAGAGCTTAAAATTTTGGCATTATTACTTTCAACGATGCTTGCAATTTCAGTTAGTGAGTAGTCAATTTCTTCAAGCTCTAATATTATAACACCTCCAACAGACTGAATGGTAGCAGTTTTTGCAATCGTATATAGTAATTTTCTATGAGTTATAACACCTAAGTATTTATTGTTGTCATCTAGCACAGGAACAACGGATAAGTTATTTTTTTCAAGCACTTGTATAATATCAAAAAGATGTTGATCATGTTTTACGTAAGGAGAAGCGAGATTTGTTAGATGCTCCTCTATATATTCACTGGTAGAGTTCCAATTATTGATCTCTTTGTCTGATATTACGCCAAGAAAGTAATCTTTTTTAACTACTGCAAGATGATGTACTCTAAAGTTTTTCATCATTTCTAAAGCTCTTTTACCATCTTCATCAGGAAGAATACTTTCTATTCTTGAAGAAATAAGTGCGTTTGATTGCATGTGACAAAGATACTATTTTTACTTTTGCAAAAAGTAATGACAAAGTTAAGTGTAAATATAAATAAGATAGCTACTTTAAGAAATGCAAGAGGGGGAAATACCCCTAGTGTTTTAAAGGCAGCTATTGATTGTCAATTGTTTGGAGCTGACGGAATAACAGTACACCCGAGACCAGACCAAAGACATATAACAAAAAGAGATGTTATAAACATAAAATCAGCTATTACTACTGAGTTTAATATAGAAGGTTATCCATCAGAAGATTTTATTAAAATGGTATTAGAAATTAAACCACATCAGGTTACTCTAGTACCTGACGGTCCAGATGTGCTCACTTCATGTGCTGGGTGGGACACAATACAATATCAACAATATTTAAAACCTATTATACAACAATTTAAAAATGAAGGTATTCGCACCTCGATTTTCATTGATCCGCTAGCACCTATGATTGAAGCAGCAAAATTATGTGGCACTGACAGGATAGAGCTTTATACAGAGAATTATGCAAATCAATACAATTCTAATAAAGAGCAAGCTATAGAGCCTTACATTTTAGCTGCAGAAAAAGCAACAGAAATTGACTTAGGTATAAATGCTGGACATGACTTAAATTTAGATAATTTAGCATATTTTTCTAAAAACATTAAAAATCTCGATGAGGTGTCAATTGGTCATGCTTTAATCAGTGATGCTTTATATTTAGGCCTAGAAAATACCATTCAGATGTATAAAAGACTTTTATAAATGAAACTTTTTTCAAAATCATATGGCTCCGGCAATACAGATTTAATAATAATCCACGGTCTTTTTGGGATGTCTGATAATTGGAGTACAATTGCTAAAAAGTTAGCGGCTAACTTCAAGGTACATTTGGTAGATTTAAGAAACCATGGTAGATCACCTCATTCTGATGTTTTTAACTATGATGTTTTAAGCGGTGATATCGTCGAGTATATTTATGATCATAATATTAGAAAACCAATTTTATTGGGTCATTCACTAGGTGGGAAAGTAGCTATGAAACTTGCGTTTTCATATCCAGAAATTTTATACAAACAAGTAATCGTTGATATATCTCCAAGGGTATATTCAATCGATTTTCATAAGGACTTATTATCTAAGATTATAAAAGTTAACTTAGATAACTATGAAAAAAGATCAGATATTGAAGAAATTTTAAGTAATGATATTCCAGATCTTAGAATAAGAAGTTTTGTATTGAAAAATTTATATAGAGATATAAATAAAAAATTTGCGTGGAGATTTAATATTGAGATACTTATCCAGCAAATATCAAATATTAAAGATGCAGGTTTTTTAAATGGGCAATGTGATATAGAAACTTTATTTATAAAAGGAGAAAACTCAAATTACATTAATAAAGAAGATGAATTTTTGATACAAAAACATTTTTCTAATTTACGTATTGAAACAATAAATGGGGCCGGCCATTGGGTACACGCTGAGAATCCAGATGATTTTTATACTCAAGTTTTTAAATTTTGTTCAAACTAAAAACTAATTATTTGCCCTTCATAAGCTAGACTAAAACCTTTTTCTAGTACATTTTTTTTTCCAAATTTTTCATTTGAAATTACAGGGTTAGTATGGTTAAAGTGTATAAAGTGTATTTTTTTCTTGTCTTTTTCTGCCAAACTATCAAAAAGATTTATGCTGCCCTTTATCGTTGGATGAGGAATTTCTTTCATATTTCTTCCTAATTCATTTTGGTCATAAAACGTACCATCTATAAATGCATAGTCACATTTTTTTATTAGATCATATATGTCAAAATCTAAATTCTTCCAACTATCAATATCTGGCACATAAATAATAGATTTATCATTTATATTGATGTTATAGCCAACAGTTTCTGAGAACTCATTTCTATGAGGAACTAAAAAAGGAGATATGCTTACTTTATTACTTAAGTTTATTTTTAAATTACTATTTAATTCAACTAGTTTAATGTTTTTTAAGTCATTCAGCTGATTCCAAGGAGCATTTTTTTCTATGAAAAGTTTCATTTTTGGCATAGCCAAAACAGGTGTTTTATGTGTATTTAACGCTTCTTTACCTAAATACATAAGACCGGTATAGTGCCCAATATGTGCATGAGTTAATAATATTCCACTTATCTTATTTGAACCACTAATTTTTTTTAGCTGATATAGTTGGTTTTTTATCTCTGGTGTAGCGTCAACAATCCACTGCTCTTTTGTTGAAGGATCAACTATTGCAAGACAGGCAGGATTTTTCTGTAAGCTGCTATTTTCCCAAGCTTCAGCGCAATACTCTTTTTCACAGTTTATTTGCGGATAACCAGCATCTTGTGCTATTCCAAGAACAACAATATATGCATTTGACTTACTTGCTTGATTCATTAAATTAATAACTTTTCAAAACAATAATAATGCTTTTTATTGGGTTTTAAATTTATAGTGCCTAATTGTTTGTAACCTAATTTTTTATAAAAGTTTATAGCTTGTGGATTATTTGAATAAGTATCTAGTCTTATAGATTTTAACTTTTGTTCTACAACTAAATCTTCTGCGAATCTCATTAATTTTTTTCCAATTTTCTTATTCCAAAATTCTTCTTTTACTGCAAGTCTGTGCACTACTAGAAAAGAAGCAGTTTTATCCTCCCAATTAATTGTTAAATACGTAGGGTCTTGTTCTTGATCAATGTTTATACCTCCAATAATTTCTTGATCAATTGTAGCAATAAAATATGTTTTTCGTTTAACATCTTCTTTAATAACTTCCTTATTAGGGTATGTTTCATCCCACTGGTCTATATTTTTTTTTATCATGCCAGCGACACATGAATCATACATATCCATAATTTTTTCTAGATGTGATATCTCAGCTCTTTTGATAATCATTCAATTAATAAATTACATCCTCTTAAATCTGTGTTGTCATATCTCCCTAATATTGAAAATGTTCCGTTGTCAAATGTTTTGCCTAAATCCTGCGTTGCTATAAATGGACAGGAATTTATATTTGCTAAATCAATAACATTAATACCTCCTGTTTTACTATGCTCTAAAATAGATAAAGGATCGTTTACATCTCTAACATATATTTTTTTCCATGAAGGAGATTTAAAAATACCGTCTCCACTTGAATAGCTTTGAGATAAAAGTTCAGTCATACCATATTCTGAATGAATATAAGGTAATGAAAAAGCGGATTTTAATTTTTCATGTAATTCTTCTTTAGTAATATTTTCTCCTTTTCCTTTTGTTCCCCCAGTCTCGATAACTATCGTGTTTTTAAGTTTTTGTGGAAATTTACTGCCAAACTCAAGTAAGGCATAGCTTACTCCAAATAAAATAGTTTTTTTATTATCGGCTTCTAACTCTATAAGTTTTTGTGATAAATTGAGATAATCATTTAAATAAAAACCACTGTCTTTATTAACGCTTTTCTCTATAAGGTCATCAATCATATATATTAGAGATGAATTTTCATTTTCTCGATAGTTTGGAAGAAGCGAAAGAAAGCAATATTGTGTTATGTCTCCGTAGAAATTATTAAATGTTTTTAAGTAAGAGGTTTCATATATAGAAATATCTGATATTAAATGTTTACTTCTAATGTTTGATGTTCCACTACTAACAAATATTTTATCTACTCCCTTTTTTTTACAGATAATTTGGTGAGTTTTAAAAAACTCAATTGGAAGACAAGGAATTTCATAGCAGTTTACCGGGTTTTTTCCTTTAAGAATTTGTGATGCATATGAAGCATAGATTGGATTGTTTTTCATTTGAAATTCAAAAGCTTCTAAGCTTATCTCCTCAAATTGATGAGCGTTTTGTATTTCAAACACTTGATTATAGTCCACCTCTAAAATATTTATATAAAAAGAATCCTGATATAACAGCATAAAATCCTTTTGTCCATCCTATATCTTTTGATAAAATAGATGATTCTTGAAGCCATGAAAGTACAGCAAACATAATGCCAAAACCCGAAATAAAAAGCCAGATTTCTTTTTTAGTTTTATTATTCATATCAATTTTCGATTTTCAGGTAAAGTTAATGTTTTATAAATTTTTTGAAATAAAAAAACTCTCTAATTAATTAGAGAGTTTTTGTTGCTTCTATTTAGCATTATGAATTAAAACTTATACTCTAAATTTAAATATAAAGTGTTTTCCGCTTCAGCTCCATCTGAGGAGTCAGTCCAAGATTGCATATTTAACGCAACAGTAACTCCTTTGGCCATTTTTCTTTCTAGTCCATATATTGTATATGTCCCGTATTCACTTGTTTCAGAGACATCATCATGTCTTGCAAATAATGTGAAGCTTTCAGATAGTTTAATTGACCCATAAACTGAAATTAAATTTTCTTCTTCATCTTTAATGTTATTTACATTTTTCATCATACCCGTTTCTGCACCTAAAGTAATATTATCTGAAGCATATGCAATAGCAGCAGTAGTAATACTTTGAGACTCACTCATGTCATCATATGTAGATCTTGGAGATATATCATGATGAACTCTTAATGACAAATTATCCAAAGCTTTAAATGTAATACCCATTCCCCCTCTGAATAATCCATTATCTGATTGAGTTCTTTTGTATCCCTCACCATTTAAAACTTGAGCATCTACACTTACGTTATCAGTTAATTTATAATCCATACTTACACCTGCATCTGCTGAACTTGCCCACTTGTACTTATCCTGAGCAGATTTATCAATATACCTTCTCCCCCAAACTTTTTCCATAAACTTAAAATTTTTGGTCCCTATCATACCAATATTTATGCTCATGTTGTCAGTAGCTTTCCATTTTAATGCTGCTATTTTTAAAAATGCAGTATATGAACTACCGCTACTGTTACTTCCAATATCATAAGTGATGTTAGTAGAGAAATTTTCATTTATGTCATGCGAATAGCCAAGATAGGCACGTTTAATTTCAAATTCTTTAAAAGCATTTTCACTATCTTTACTAGAAAGATCATAATTAAAGTTTGAGAAGATTTTAACTGCTGGCTTTCCAGACTGCGCATTTATGTTATTTAAAACAAAAGAAACACAACAAAGTGTTAAAAGAATTTTTTTCATATTTATTTATTTTTTTATTTAAAAACCTAATTTATCAAAGAATTTAGTTAGTCCCTCTGAGAATTGAGACGGTAATTCTTTCATCATTATATCTAACGATAGTTGATCGTTGACGCCAATTGCAATAGCAATTGAGATTATTAATCCAATCATCGCAAAAGAAAAATCTTTAACAATTAATTTTGCTGATTGTAAAATACTGTTTGAGCCACTATTTCTTATTGCCATTCCAAGCTCTCTTCCTCCAAGAAGTCCAATAAACACCCACGTAGTACTCATTGGTACTTGAGAGTATAGTTTAAAGTAGAACAAAATTATACAATATACAAAATCTACTAATGTGGCAAATCTAACATCAGTAACAACAGATTTTTCTGTTACAATTTTTTGTATTCTCCCTCCTTTAAAATATAGTAAAAGCCCTAATCCAATAACAAGTACTCCAGCGAAACCAGAAAACTCAGCAAAAGATAAATCTCTTGGTAAATAAACAGCAATATTTGCAGCATCTTGCATTAGCCATACGGACCAAAGAGTTCCTGTAGTTATCCATTGAGCTATTGTCCAGCCAAACTTTGCTTCTCCAGTAAAATATTTTTGAGCTAATTTTGCAATCGTTCCAAATACTACTAGCCCCAAGAAAAAAGCAAGAACATAACCCGACATGCTTTTTGCTAACACCTTTCCTACAGCTGCAGGACTAGCTGCAAATGAAGTCAGTAAAATAAAGGTTGTTGAAACAGGCATTCTTAGTCTAGTAAGAATTAATAAAAATACTGGCGCAGCTATTTGTAAAAAGTGAAAGCTTTGAGGAGCTTCTTCAAAACCTTTAGCAAGTAGTCTACCGTGACTAACATCTCCATCAGGGATTCCATCTCCTATTGGTTCACCATTTGCATCAATTGCCCCAGTAAAATCTGAAAAAAACCAGCTATAACTGTGTGTAGCCAAAAATACACCTCCAATAAAGATCCAAAGAACCCACCATTTCTTATCTTGGTTTGAAGCAATAAAAGTTCCTAATGTTTGTATACTGTCGTTTGCTACTGCTGCATAAGCAGCAAATAAAAATCCTACCCACATAGCATATTGAGGATAAGGAGTAACAAACATTGCTAACATAAATGCAATACAAATAAATGCTAAAAAAGGTCTTTCTCCTTTAGGTAGCCAAACTACTTCTGGATAGCCAAAAGATTTAAATATTTTTTTCATTTTATATCATTTATAAAACTGATATACTTTTATAGAGCTACCAAAAAGACAGTAATCATTATAACTAAGTAAAGAACTGATGATAAATCTTTTACATTTGATGTATTTGAACTAACATTCGAATTTTTCATTTTTTATTTTTTTAGTTAATTAATACGCCAAAAATAAACAGTGCGTGTAATAGTTTTGTTATTAAAATATTACTGTTATGTTAAGAAATTGTTAAATATTATTTGTATTTAATTTCTTAATTAATCTTTAATAATATTTTTTTCATTTTATTATTTTTGAATAATTTAATTTTTATGAAAATATTATTAGTAGATGACGAGTATGATATTTTAGAATTTCTTTCTTATAATCTCAAAAAGGAAGGTTTTGTAGTAAAGACAGCTAATAATGGAAAACTTGCTGTAGATATTGCGCAAAGATTTAAACCCGATCTAATTATACTTGATGTTATGATGCCTGAAATGGATGGTATTTCAACTTGTAGCGAAATAAGGGAAATACCATCTCTTTCAGATGTGTTAATTCTTTTTTTAACTGCACGTGCTGAAGAATACTCAGAATTAGCTGGATTTGCTGCTGGAGCTGACGATTATGTTACCAAGCCGATAAAACCTAAGTTGCTAATAAGCAGAATTAAGGCTTTACTAAAAAGAACTAGTAATAAGTCTCAACAAAAAGTAATTAACATTGGAGATCTACATATAGATATAGATAAATATGAATTAATGTTTAAAAACAACAAAATTCATTTAGCTAAAAAGGAATTTAATCTTTTGTATTATCTTATGACAGTACCTGGAAAAGTTTTCTTAAGAGAGGATATCATTACTAATATTTGGGGAGAGGCTCATGTTGGCGATAGAACATTAGATGTCCATATTAGAAAAATTAGAGAAAAAATTGGAGAGAATTATATAAAGACAGTTAAGGGTGTAGGTTACAAATTTGATATATAAATTATGCGCTTAAACACACCACTTAAAATATCATTATTTCTTAGTTTTATAATCATTTTATTAACGATAATTTGTTCCTATATAATAGAAGAAAGTTCTTTATTTTGGTATGTTTTACTTTTTTTCGTGACTTTCATTTTAATATACTTTTTTCTTAAAGGACTTTTTTTTGAGAAAATTCGAATAATATATAAAAACATTTA
Organism: uncultured Bacteroidota bacterium; assembly: GCA_902627575.1. Taxonomy (GTDB): domain Bacteria; phylum Bacteroidota; class Bacteroidia; order Flavobacteriales; family BACL11. Next base: position 14,918 of record CACOJQ010000003.1, on the reverse strand, counting down.
TAAATTCAAAGGAACCTCAAATCTTAGTCAAATGAACATTGAAAAAGTTGAGCAAGAAGCGGAGGAGTGGGCAGATGCAAAAGAAGAGGAGCTCAATGCTTACAAGCAAGATCAAGGCTATAGAAGAGAATTTCTTGGCAATGTGTCTCATGAATTAAAAACACCTATTTTCAATATTCAAGGATATGTTCAAACTTTATTAGATGGTGGTTTAGAAGATCAAAATATAAACTTAAAATACTTACAAAGAGCAAATAAGAGCATAGATAGGATGATAAATATCGTTGAAGACTTAGAAGTTATTTCACGCTTAGAGACTGAGCAGTCACAGTTAGATTTACAGTCGTTTAATATTGTTAGGCTTGCACATGAAGCTACTGAGGCGTTAGAATTGAAAGCAGATGAAATGAATATTAAACTAAAGGTAGTTAATGAGTGTCAAACAAATTTTGCAGTAGGTGACAGAGATAAAATACAACAGGTCTTTATCAATTTATTAAGTAACTCTATCAAGTATGGTAAAAAAGGAGGTAAAACAACAATTAGATTCTGCAATATGGATAAAAATATGCTTATAGAGATTTCAGACAATGGGATAGGCATTGAAGAAGATTCCTTAGATCGTCTCTTCGAAAGATTTTACAGAGTTGATAAAAATCGCTCCAGAGAGATTGGCGGAACAGGTTTAGGCCTTGCAATTGTCAAACATATATTAGAGGGGCATAATCAAACAATTAATGTGCGAAGTACAAAAGATGTAGGGTCAACATTTTCATTTATTTTAGAAAAGGGAGAATAGTTCTTGCCAGTTTGTTTTGTAGTTTTCTAGCTGCTTTAGACCACTATACTTCTTATTCTTTTCTATAGCTTCATCAAGATTAAATTTATTTTGATTTTGATAAAAGCACAATTTTTTTTCTTTTAAAATTTTTGCTAAATATTCTTGTTCAGTTTGTCCAGGAGTAGGAATGAAAATTGCTTTTTTTTGCATTTTTATTAAGTCCATTATTGTAGAGTAACCAGATCTAGATATGATTAACTCAGATTCAGCAATAGCGTTGTTTAATTCATCTGCCCTGAGGTGAGACTTTATAGTTATGTTTTTGTCAACTATTGATTCATTTTTTTCTGTCTGTCCAAGTACAATTAATGCTTTTTCACTTCTTTTTTTTAGACTACTTATTAATTTTTTTTCAAATAGTGTTCTTTGCGGTTCCGGTCCAGATATTAAAGCTAAGAAAGCATATTTTTTTTCTTTTTTAATATTTTTAAATCTCGATAAAGAGCCTATATATTTTGCATTCTTTGGTATTGTATAAGGATTAGAGAGTTTTCCAGCAATATTATTCGTTGGGTCGTCTACTATCCAGCAAGCATCGTATTTGTTTATATAATTATAATTAATTGACTTGATAATTTTTGAAAAAAACAAACTTTGTATTTCTAATTGGTGCGTTATAAATACACTTTTAACTTTTTTGGTGTAAAGGCCAAAGCGATTGTCTGAAATTACTCCATCAATTTTATATTCATCAATAATTTTATTCAAAAATAAATGCTCTTTCTTTATTGCAGAAAATATTTTGGGTGTTTGACTAAGCATATTAATGCTCATTGGAATATATTTGTGGTACTTAATGTGATAACCTGGAAAACAAATAAACTCTAAATTTGGATATTCAATTTTCAGAAGATCAAGGCTTCTGCCATCTGCAGCAACAATAACTTCAAACTTATGCTCAATTAATTCGTTAATAATTGGTATACATCTTGTTGCATGACCTATACCCCAGTTAAGAGGGGCAACTAAAATTCGTTTTTTAGTTTTCATTGGCCGAAAATAACTAAAACAAAGTATTTTTGCATAAAATAAATATTTTTTGGCTAAAAACAAATTAAAAAAATTTGCCCAAATGGAAGCCTTTAGTAATGTTAAACAGCCAAGTTTAGCATTGCTAAAAGAAGGGCTTCCACTAAAAGGCAAATGGAATAAAGATTTTTTTAAGAATAATGCTCCAATTGTATTGGAACTCGGCTGTGGCATGGGGGAATATACTGTTGGCTTAGCTGAAAAATTCCCAAATAAAAATTTTATAGGTATAGATATAAAAGGAGCAAGAATGTGGCAGGGCGCTAGTAAAGCTTTAGAAAAAAAATTAAATAATGTTGGTTTTTTGAGAATCAGAATAGAATGGATTGAAGAATGTTTTTCAAGTAGTGAGGTAAGTGAAGTTTGGATTACTTTTCCAGACCCTCAAATAAAAAAAAGAAGGTCTACAAAAAGATTGACACACCCTCTTTTTTTAAAAAAATATTCTAAAATATTAATAGATGATGGTTTTGTGCATCTAAAAACAGATAGTGAATTTTTATATGGCTTTACATTAGGTGTAATAAGCGCAGATAATCATCATTTATTAGATGCAACAAATGATTTGTATTCATCGTTACAAAAAAGAGATCATATGGAGATTAAAACTCATTATGAACAAAAGTTTTTAGATTTAGGAAAACCGATCACTTACATAAAGTTTAAATTGAATGATGCTAAAAATTGTTAATTTTGCTTACTTTTTAATAAATGAAAAATATAAATAAAACATCTATACTCTCAGCGCTTTCTAAAATTACTTTGCCTAATGAAGGTAAAAGTATAGTTGATTCTGGTGCTATTAAAAATATTCAGATCTTTGGAGATGAAGTTGAACTTGATATAGAAATTAAAAACCCAACTCTTCAGTACAAAAAACGAGTTGAAAATGATTGTTCAAAGGCAATTCATGATTTTTTGAATAATAATAATCTAAAAGTTAAATTAAATTTTACAGTTAAAACACCTGTTCAGAAGAACGAAATTAAAGGCAAAGAGATTCCAGGTGTAAAAAATATTATTGCTGTGGCTTCTGGAAAAGGAGGTGTTGGGAAGTCTACAGTAACTGCAAATTTAGCTGTTAGTCTTGTTGACTTAGGCTACAAAGTTGGTGTTGTTGATGCAGACATCTATGGTCCATCTATGCACATAATGTTCGGTTTGCAAGCAGCAAAGCCTGGTGCTATTGAGGTAGAAGGTAAAACCAGACTCAAACCTTTAGAAAATTACGGTGTCAAACTTGTATCAATTGGTTTTTTTACTGAAAGCAAGCAAGCTGTTGTTTGGAGAGGTCCAATGGCATCAAAAGCTTTAAATCAACTTTTATGGGACGCATATTGGGGTGAATTAGATTATTTAATAGTTGATTTGCCTCCAGGCACTGGAGATATTCATTTATCTTTGGTTCAATCAATTCCCATAACAGGGGCAGTCATCGTTACTACACCACAAGATATTGCTCTTGCTGACGCAAAAAAGGGTGTTAATATGTTTCAGATGGACAGTATTAATGTTCCAGTTCTTGGCGTAATTGAAAACATGGCTTATTTTACTCCATCTGAACTTCCAAATAATAAATATTACATTTTCGGTAAAGACGGAGGTAAAGCACTCTCTGAGGAAATGAATGTAGATTTTTTAGGACAGATACCATTGGTTCAGTCTGTAAGGGAAGCTTCAGATGCTGGAAGGCCAGCTGTTCTGCAAGGATCTACCACAGTTGCTAATTATTTATCAGATGTTGCAGATAATATAGTTAAATCAATTAAAAAAAGAATCACTAACTTAGCCCCAACAAAAGCTGTGGAGTTAACTAATTCACGGGGTTGTTCAACAAAATAGTACTCATGTCAGATAATCCAAAAGATAAAGAAGTTATTCAAAATATTAAAAAAGCGTTGCAAGAGATTAGACCATTTTTAGAGGCAGATGGGGGGGATATTAATTTTATTGAGCTTACAGAAGATTGGGTAGTTAAAGTTGAACTCACTGGAGCATGTAGGAGTTGTAGTGTAAGTATGATGACATTAAAAAATGGTGTTGAAGTAGCAGTAAAAAATGCTGTCCCACAAGTTAAAGAAGTGATAGAAGTGTCATCAAAATAACCATTTTCGAAGACCATCTCTTTTCAAGTTATTTAGACTCATTATAAATTATAAAAATAGCCAAAAAAACATCCAGATTTTTAACTTTCTTGTTAGATAAAAATTATAAATTTGTAGTAGATAAATTTTATTAATCTTTGAATGATTTTTGTAAGGTATTTTATTTTACTTTCATTATTTGTTTCATTAAATATTCTGTCTGCTCAAACAGGTGAAGAAATATTTAAAAGAGACTGTGCTTCATGTCACATGATTACTGATGCAAAACTTATTGGGCCGGGACTAAAGGGAGTTACAGAAAAATATGAAAGAGAGTGGTTAGTAAAATGGATTACAAATTCATCTGAATTTATAGCAAGTGGTGATGAACGGGCTATTGCTATTTGGGAAGAGTATAATAAAATTGCAATGCCAGCTTTTTATTATTCTGATGATGAATTCGAGGCACTGTTTAGCTACCTAGAAAATCCACCTGTTGAAGAAGTTGTTGCTGATGCTGATGTGGATGGTGTTGTAGTTGCTGAAGATGGTATGGATGCATCTACTCAACTAATGCTTGCTGCTTTAGCACTGTTAATCATATCTTGGGTTTTAATATCTGTTAAGAATAGTCTTAAAGAAAGCTTAAATGAAGAAACGGTTTCTGTTCAGCAGTCAATATTATCTTTTTTTAAAAAACCTATTAACAAGTTATTTTCTGTTTTGTTTGTTGCTATCATAGGTATAAAGCTTTTTTATGACGTAACAATGGGAATTGCAGTTACAACAAATTATCAGCCAAAACAGCCTATTGCTTTTTCTCATAAACTTCACGCTGGCATGCAAGGTGTTGATTGTAATTATTGTCATTCCTCTGCTAGAACATCCAAGCACTCAGGCATACCATCAGCCAACGTATGTATGAACTGTCATAATGCTGTTGCAGAGGGTCCTTCGGGAACTGAAGAAATACAAAAAATATATGATGCCGTAGGTTGGGATCCAGATAAACGTCAATATATTGAGGGATATCGTCAAAAACCCATTGAATGGATTAGAATTCACAACTTACCAGATCATGCTTACTTCAATCATTCTCAGCATGTAAGTGTTGCGGGACTTGAGTGTCAAGATTGCCATGGTCCAATTCAAGAAATGGAAGAAGTTTACCAGTATAGTGAACTTACGATGGGTTGGTGCATTGATTGTCATAGGGAAAGTGCAGTAATGATGGCTGATAATGAATATTATGATGAAATGCACAAAAAATTAAAAGTAAAGTATGCAGGAGAAAAAATTACTGTTGATAAAATAGGTGGTTTAGAGTGCGGTAAATGCCATTACTAATGTAACTATATAGTAAAGTAGAATGACAAAAATAAAAACATATTGGAAGGGATTAGCAGAATTTAATCAAAAGCCATTAGTTGAAAAGCTAAAACAAAATGAGTTTGTTGAGGAAATTGCTGTTGATGATTTTTTATCTGACAAAAATATTCCATCAACCTCAACAACAAGAAGAGATTTTTTAAAGTTCTTAGGTTTTAGTACTGCAGCAGCTACATTGGCTTCATGTGAAGCTCCAATTGTAAAATCTATCCCCTATGTAAACAAGCCCGAAGAAATAGTTCCTGGTATTGCTAATTATTATGCTACGACAATGTATGATGGACATGATTATGCTTCTATCTTGGTTAAAACCAGAGAAGGTAGGCCAATAAAAATTGAGTCTAATAAAACATGTACTAATGCAAGAGTGCAAGCATCTGTCTTGTCTTTATATGATTCAGGTAGGTTAAAAGAACCTATTAAAAATAATAATATTATTAGCTATTCCTCGCTTGATTCAGAAATTAAAAGTCAATTGTCTCGTATTTCTGAAAAAAATGGAAATATTGTTATTTTAACACCATCTCTTATAAGTCCGTCAACAAGAAAACTTATTAATCAATTTTCATCCAAGTATAACAATGTAAAGCATATTCAGCTAGATTCTGTATCAAGCCACAGTATATTAGAAGCTAATAAACTATCTTTTGATACAAGAGTATTACCAATGTATCGTTTCGATAAAGCAAAAGTTATTGCTTCTTTTGGAGCAGATTTTATTGGAGGATGGGGTCATCCAAATAACGAAGGAGACTATATAAAAGGACGAAATCCAAAAAATAAAATAATGTCTAAGCATTATCAAATAGAGTCAACACTTACTCTAACGGGATCTAATGCTTGCGAAAGATTACAGATCAAGCCTTCAGAACAAAAAGGACTGCTTTCTAATTTATACGAGTACATAGTTGGCAAAAGCGAGGTGGATAAAAGAATCGAGAAGTTAGCCAAAAATTTAAAAAATAATAAAGGGAATTCAATTGTTGTGTGTAACAGTAATGATATCGAAACTCAAGTGATAGTCAATGCTATAAATTTTGAATTAGAAAACTTTGAAAAAACTATAATATTGTCTAAACCTTCTTATTTAAAGCAAGCAAGTGATGATGAAGTAAATTCTTTGATTAGTGATATGAATAATGGAAAAATCGACGCATTAATCACTCATAATGTTAATCCTTCATATACTTTGCAAAATGGATCAGAATATGACAAAGGACTTAAAAAAGTTGGTTTAAAAGTTGCAACATCTCTTTACAAAGATGAGTCTGCAAGTCAAATGACGTATTGTGTACCAGATAACCACTTTCTGGAAAGCTGGGGAGATGCACATCCAACATTCGGAGAATATAGCTTAATGCAGCCAACAATAAAGCAACTTTTTAATGGTAGGCAATTCCAAGATAGTCTAATGGTGTGGATGGGTTTATCTGATGGTTATCAAAAATTTTTACAGGTTTTTTATAATAACTGGGGCATTAATTGGGATAAAGCATTGCATGATGGCTATTTTAATATTAATGAAGACTTTGTTTCTCCTAATTATAAATATGTAGATGGTTTCAATGGATTCTTGACTAAAATAAATAAAGCCAATTATATTGAGTTTGAAATGGCTGAAAAAATTTCAATGGGGGATGGGTCCCAATCTAACAATCCTTGGCTTCAAGAGCTCCCTGACCCTTTGTCTAGAGCCAGTTGGGACAATTATCTTACTATGTCTGCTGCAACTGCTCGCAAACTTGGAGTCAAAAATTGGAACGTTTCTAATGGTGCGCTTAACGGAAGTGTCGTTTCGTTAACTGTAAATGGATTAACCTATACCAATGTTCCGGTTATGATACAACCTGGTCAAGCTCTTGATACTGTATCTATGGCTATTGGATACGGAAGAACTGCCGCAGGTAAGTGTGGAAATAATATTGGCTTTAACGCTTTTAAGCTAGGTTACGGAAAAGCAGATATTAAATTAATTGACGGAGAACATGAATTTGCAGCAACCCAATTACATCACACAATGATGGGTAGAGATATTGTTAAAGAAACTACTCTTGCTGATTACATTTTAGATCCTAGTTCAGGAAATAAGAAGGCTAAATACCTAACATATAAAGGTAAACAACCAGCTGAAGAAGTTACACTTTGGGACGATCATGATCATAAAACAGGTCATTTTTGGAATCAATCCATAGATTTATCTTTATGTACCGGTTGTGCTGCTTGTGTTATTGCATGCCACGCCGAGAACAATGTTCCTGTTGTTGGAAAGGAAGAAATCAGAAAGTCAAGGGATATGCACTGGCTTAGAATTGACCGTTACTTTTCATCAGAAATGACTAAGCAAAAGGCTGCTGATGAAAATATTTCGTCTATTGAAATGTATGCTGAAATGGAAGATCCATCTGCAAATCCAGAAGTAGTTTTTCAACCAGTTATGTGTCAACATTGTAATAAAGCCCCATGTGAAAATGTTTGTCCTGTTGCCGCAACAACTCACAGCCGAGAGGGTTTAAATCATATGACATATAATAGATGTATTGGTACTCGTTATTGCGCAAATAACTGTCCATATAAAGTAAGAAGATTCAACTGGTTTAAATATAATGAAAATGATAAGTTTGATTTTAATATGAATGATGACTATGGCAAAATGGTTTTAAATCCTGATGTAGTTGTGAGATCCAGAGGAGTTATAGAGAAGTGTAGTATGTGTATTCAAATGATACAGGCCATAAAATTAAAAGCAAAAATGACAGGTAAACCAGTAGCTGACGAAGATGTGCAAACTGCTTGTTCATCTGCTTGCTCTACAGGAGCTATGGTATTTGGAGATGCTAATAACGAAACACATTCTATATATGAGTTGAAAAAAGATGAAAGGATGTATAGTCTTTTAGATCATTTAAATACAGCACCATCTGTATTTTATCAAACAAAAATTAGAAATAAATCTTAGTATGCAAAGAGAGTCAGAAATTAGAGATCCGTTAATTCTTGGTAAAAAATCTTATCATGATATTACTAGAGACGTTTCTAGACCTGTAGAAGGTAAAGCAAATAAATATTGGTGGGCATTGTTTTCCTTATCATTAGTACTTTTTGGTTGGGGAGTTTTATGTATATTATATACTGTTGGTACAGGAATTGGATCTTGGGGATTAAATAAAACAATTAATTGGGCATGGGATATTACCAATTTTGTTTGGTGGATTGGAATAGGTCATGCAGGTACATTAATATCAGCTGTTCTCTTGTTATTTAGACAAAAATGGAGAATGGCAATAAATAGATCTGCTGAAGCGATGACAATATTCGGTGTTGTGCAAGCTGGTTTATTTCCTGTAATACACATGGGTAGACCTTGGCTTGCGTACTGGGTATTTCCGATCCCTAATCAGTTTGGTTCTTTATGGGTTAATTTTAATTCTCCTTTATTGTGGGATGTTTTTGCAATATCTACATATCTAACAGTTTCTACTGTTTTTTGGTATATCGGTTTAATACCTGACTTTGCTATGCTTCGTGATAGGATGAGTGCAAAGATTGCACCAATGAAAAAGAAATTATACTCTTTCTTGGCATTTGGATGGACTGGCAAAGCTAAGCATTGGCAAAGATTTGAAGAAGTTTCTTTAGTTTTGGCAGGATTGGCAACTCCTTTGGTATTTTCTGTTCACTCTATTGTGTCAATGGATTTTGCTACATCTGTTATTCCTGGATGGCATACAACTATATTTCCACCTTATTTTGTTTTGGGGGCATTGTTTTCTGGATTTGCAATGGTAGAGACTCTTTTAATAATTATGCGTAAAGTTGTTAATTTAGAGTCCTACATTACTATAAAACACGTTGTGTACATGAATGTAATTATTTTGTTAACTGGTTCTTTAGTCGGTACAGCATATATTACGGAATTGTTTATGGCTTGGTATTCTGGAGTTGAGTATGAACAATACGCATTTATTAACAGAGCAACTGGACCCTATTGGTGGTCCTATGCTCTAATGATGGGCTGTAATGTGTTAACTCCTCAATTATATTGGATAAAATCTATCAGAGAATCATTTATAGCGACTTTTGTATTGTCTATTTTTGTAAATATCGGTATGTGGTTTGAACGTTTTGTTATTATTGTTACATCATTACACAGAGATTTTCTTCCATCGTCATGGACTATGTTTTCACCAACGTTTATAGATATAGGTGTTTATTTAGGAACAATTGGATTCTTTTTTGTACTATTTTTAATGTATGCTAGAACGTTTCCTGTAATTGCTCAGGCTGAATTAAAAACTATTGTCAAATCTTCTGGATCAGAATATAAAAAGTAAAATTATAAATGAATAAAACAACAATATACGGGATTTTTGATGACGAAGAGGTATTATTATCCTCAGTTAAGGAGATAAGATCTAATGAAATTCACATTAAGGAAGTATATTCTCCATTTCCTGTACATGGTTTAGATCATGCACTAGGAATAAAAGAAACTAGAATGGCAATTACCGCATTTATATATGGATGTATTGGTTTAACATTTGGGATCGCTCTCATATATTATATCATGATCTCTGGAATATATAAGAGTTGGCCAATGAACATTGGGGGGAAGCCTAATTGGACTTTATATCATAATTTACCAGCATTTGTTCCTGTTTTATTTGAGTTAACAGTTTTATTTGCAGGACATTTAATGTCAATAACTTTTTTTATCAGATGTGGATTGTTTCCTGGAAATCCAGAAGTCAGCCCAGATCCTAGAACAACAGATGATAAGTTTTTAATGGAAATTGAAGTTGATGGGGATATATCAAAAGTAAAGAAAATGCTTACTAAAACGGGAGCCACAGAAATTAATTTAAAGGAATAGTAGTTATGCATAAAATCTTTAAAATATTTTTATTTGTTATGTTAGTTACTTTGTGTTATTCATGTAAAGATAATACTAGCCCAGGATATGAATATATGCCTGATATGTATAGAACACCTCCTATTGAAACTTATGCTGAGCATACAATAGAAGGTTATGATGGTATACCAGTTGAGGGGACTATTGCAAGAGGTAAACTTTCTTCTTTTAAATATGATGGAACGACTGAGGGTTATTTAATCGCAGGTGAAGAATCGACATATCCTGATAGCATTTACAAGGTTGATTTAGGAGGGAAAGTTAAAAGTATTCCATTTAAAAATAATCAAAAAACACTTGAAGAAGGAGAAAAGCTATATGGTATTTTTTGTGCACACTGTCATGGTATAAATGGTGAGGGTGATGGCTCTGTAACTCATCCGGCTTATTCTGCTGTTCCTGCATACAATGACAGCGAAAAGATACGCCCTAGAGCTAATATCCCCATGAGTGAATTAAAAGAGGGACATATTTATCATGCTATTACTTATGGTTTAAATGCTATGGGACCACACGCTTCATTACTAAACGAAGAAGAAAGATGGAAGGTTGTTTTATATATACAAGAGAAATTGCAAAATTACGGAAAATAGAATATAATGTTTACAATAGACAATAAAGCAAAAAAGTTTACTTTCATATTAATGGCTATTGGTTTAGTTTCATTAATATTTGGTTTTGTGACGGACTATTTACATTATCAGGAAGATCCAAAATATCATTTTACAACATGGCCGGCTATTTTATTTAATACTTATTTTTATTTAGGTATTGCTCTCTTCGCTGTATTTTTTGTGGCTTTACAATATGTTGCAGAAGCAGGATGGTCAATTGTTTTAAAAAGAGTTCCTGAAGCTATTATGGGAGCATTACCAGCTTTCAGTATTATCATGCTAATAATTGCTGTTACAGCTATTTTACATCTTTGGGGAAATCATATTTATCATTGGCTCGCAGATGGAATAACGGACCCAAAAAATGTTAAAGGAGCCGAAGGAGCTAAATATCCTTATTATGACGAAATCATTGCTGGAAAAGAAGCATATCTGAATGCCCCTTTCTTTATTATTAGAACAATTATTTATTTAATTGGATGGATTTATTTTGCAAAAAAATTAAGATCCTTATCAATCTTGGAAGATAAGTTAGGGGGGACTTCTATCCACTCTAAAGCTGTTAGATCATCTGCTTGGTTTATGGTGTTTTTTGCAGTAACTGGTTCAATGGCTGCATGGGACTGGATTATGTCAATTGATACACATTGGTTTTCTACTCTTTTTGGGTGGTATGTTTTTGCTGAATGGTGTGCCATAGGATTTACTACTGTTTATTTAGTAACCTTGTATCTTAAAAACAAAGGATATCTTGAACATGTTAATAATAGTCACATACATGATTTAGGTAAATTTATTTTTGCTTTTTCTTTGGTCTGGACCTACATGTGGTTTTCTCAGTTTATGCTAATATGGTATGCTCATATTCCTGAAGAAGTTGCTTATTATGTTGATCGAATAGATGTAAAAAATTACAGGTTTTTGTTTTGGTTTAGTATGTCAATTAATTTTCTCTTTCCAATAATATTATTAATGAGCAGAGATGCAAAAAGAAATCACAAAAGACTAGTTTTTGTTAGTGCTGTTATTTTAATTGGTCATTGGCTTAATTCCTACTTATTAGTTACACCTGGAACCTTAAAAACACATGGACATATCGGTTTTACAGAAATTGGAATAGGTTTAGGTTTTGCAGGACTATTAATTTATTTAACACTCAATAGTTTAACAAAGCAACCATTAGAACCAAAGAATCATCCATTCTTAGATGAGTCAAAGCACTTGCATACTTAAATATAATGATGTTTTTGTTAATATATTTTAAAAGGTCAGAATATACTGACCTTTTTTATATGTATTTTTGTTGATATGAATGATGGTTTTGAATTAGAAAACGATAATATCAAAGAAGACATTGAGCTTGCAAAAGTTTTACGTCCAAAAAAATTTATTGATTTTGAGGGGCAAGATCAAATTGTGGAAAACTTAGATGTATTTATTTCTGCAGCTAAACAAAGAGAAGAAGCTTTGGATCATGTATTATTGCATGGTCCTCCTGGATTGGGAAAGACAACTTTAGCAAATATAATTGCAAACGAACTTGACGTAGATATTAAAGTTACTTCTGGTCCTGTTTTAGATAAACCCGGTGACTTAGCTGGCTTATTAACTAATTTGGAAGAGAGAGATGTTTTATTTATTGATGAAATACATCGATTAAATCCAATTGTTGAAGAGTATTTGTATTCTGCCATGGAAGATTATCAAATTGATATCATGATTGAGTCAGGTCCTAATGCACGCTCCGTTCAAATTCAAATAAATCCATTTACTTTAATCGGAGCAACTACACGTTCCGGACTACTCACTTCTCCTTTAAGAGCTCGATTTGGGATAAATTCTCGATTAGAGTATTATAAATTAGATTTATTAACTAAAATAGTTAAAAGATCATCAAATATTCTTGATATTTCAATATCAGAAAATGCTGCTGCAGAAATAGCCAGAAGAAGTCGTGGCACACCAAGAATTGCAAATTCACTGCTTCGAAGAGTTAGAGATTTTGCACAAATAAAGGGAGATGGAAATATAGATAAAAAAATAACACAATATTCTTTAGATGCACTTAATGTGGATGAACATGGTCTTGATGAAATGGATAATAGAATTTTGTCAACAATTGTAGAAAAATTTAAAGGGGGCCCAGTTGGCTTAAATACAATTGCAACAGCAGTAGCAGAACAAGCTGGAACTATTGAGGAAGTATATGAGCCTTTTCTAATTATGGAAGGATATTTAATGCGCACCCCAAGAGGAAGACAAGCTACTGAAAAAGCATTTACTCACTTAGGAAAAATCAAACCCTCTAACCAAGGCAACTTATTTTAGGCTATCTGATCGAAATTTCAATAGTAATTTTTTTCTTTTTTTCATATTATATGATAATAGACGGAAATACTTAAAACAGAGTTGTATTTTCCTTTAGTTATAGAATTATAATTATTATTTTCATTAAAAATAGAACTATCTTCTTTGCCAATTGGAAAAATTGAATTTGATATTCTAGTATTAAATGAAATATTTTCAGAATATTTATAATTTACACCTAATATTAATCCAATATCATACTTTTTAAAAGGAAAATTGCTTTGGTTTTTTATTTTTCCATAAAGATCATTATAGTATCCATCCATCAAATAAGCAGTTGTTATTCCACCTTCAATTAATAAGCTGTTTTTTAAATAATATTGGAGTATGAGAGGGGTTTCAATATATTTTAACGTTATATCAGGGACAAGATAATTAGTATGGAGATCATTGTTCATATCTTGATTATTACTTCCTTTGTTTATATAGTACATTTCAAATTGTAAATTTATTTGAGAATTTATTGATTTGTTTGAAAAGATACCAACAATAGGACCCGCTTTATGAAAACCTGATAAATCATCTCCCCCAACTTGTGAAGTATTTGCCCCAAATATTATTCCTCCTTCAAAATTTTGGCTATTACTAACTATATTGTTAGTTAATGCAATAAACATTATGAAAAATATTCTTAGCATTTTATCTTAGACTCACCCCAACTCCAATTGAAGCTGTAGGATAATCAGCAAATGTATAATCTGCGTGAATAGTCATTAGTGCTATGTTTAATCTTATTCCAATGTTTGTTCTTAAATTTTTCTTAGATTCAAAAGAAATATCTAATTCTTGATCAAATGATAATCCATTTAAATCAAAATTAGGGTTTGCCGAAAAAGTTGTATTTGAGTAGTTGTAGCCTACTCCAGCATAACCAGTTATCATTAATATTTTTTTAGAAGCTATAAGATTAAATGTTGTTGCTTTTGTGTTAAGGGCTACTTCTTGATCAGCTACTTTTAACTCTGTATTTAAGTTGGTATATCCAGCTTGAACAGAAAGACTCATTGGTATTGCATTACCAACAGCAGGAATCCACTGCAATAAATCATGTTTTGCTCCAATTCCAGATAGATTTACATTAATATTATCTCCAACATTTAACATAGGCATATATCTTATGTCTATTGATGTTTTTTTAAAAATACCAATTCCTGCTTGAACCATAGGAAGAGGAAGTATTGGTGTTTTGAGTCCCCCAGGCATGCTAAATGAGCTAGAAGGCAGGTTATTGTCAGGATTATAATTCATATTCGTAGAGTTCATACTTCCAAAGATAGTTGAAGCATCTGCTTTAGAAGAAGTGAACACTCCATCAAAATTATCTCCAATCATAAAATTTTCTGCGGAATTTGGAATTATCACTGTATTTAGACTAAATGTCACATCAAAACCAAGTATACTATGGGGTTTTGCAGTATTATACCATGCATTATTTAATCCAGCCCCAAATGTCTCAGCCATAGGTGTAAAATATGCCTCTATAAGTTTTTCACCTTGATTTAAATTATTCTGTAAAATATTTTGTTGAGAATAAGCTGAATTATAAAAAATCACTATTAGTAATATAAATTTAAGTTTTTTCATAAAATTTGATTAATTATTTAATGGGGTTTCCTCCACTTGCATGATTTCTTTTGTGACATTATCATAAATATATGCAACAATATACATGTTTTCAGCATTCC
>CACOJQ010000002.1 GCA_902627575.1 uncultured Bacteroidota bacterium | reverse complement strand
ATCAGCAAATAAAGTCTAACAAAGGATTTTTAGAGTTTTTAAATCAATTTAATGTTTATTTAAATCCAATTAAAATTTTACAGTTTACCTTATATGAAATAGTTGAACAAGTTTTAAGTGTTTTTAAAATTAAAAATGATGTTTATATTGATTTCTTTTTAGATGCAGTGTTATCTTTTTCAGAAAAGAATGGTAGTTGTATAACCAGTTTTTTGTCTTGGTGGGAAGATAGGTTAGAAAAGGAATCTATAGTCGTTCCTGAAGATAATAATGCAGTAGAAGTGATGACTATACACAAATCTAAGGGACTGTCTTTTGATATAGTTATGATTCCTTTTAACTGGGAAGACAGAAAAAAAACAAATGAAATATGGGTAAACACATCAAATTATTTTGATTCTCAATTACAGACGGCTTTAATTAACAGTAATAATCATTTGGAACTTTCATACTTTAAAGAAAATTATCAGTTAGAAAAAGAAAAAACTTTGCTCGATTCATTAAACAAGCTATATGTTGCTATGACAAGGCCTGTAGAGAGACTTTATATTTTTTCAAAGTATTTGCCAAAGAATTTAAAACAATATGAAAAAAAAGAAAATTTAAATTCTTTCTTATATAAATTTAGTGACAAATTTCCAGTTATTAAAGGAGATTATAACATGAACTATCACAGTAATAAAAAATTTAAAAATAAGTTTAAAATAAGTGATAAGGATAAGTTAAAATGGAGAGATATAATTTCTGTAAAACATTCTTCTAATGATATTTGGGATCTAGAAGATGTAAAAAAGAAAAAAGATTGGGGTAAGTTGTTGCATTTAACTTTATCAAAAATAAACTATTTTGAAGACAAAAAAACAGCTTTAAAAAGCTTATATGATTTAGGCTTCATAACAAAAGAAGATCAAAAGAAATTAGAAGAGACTATTGACAGTATCCTCTCTCATGAAAAAATATATCCTTATTTTACCAAAGAATGGGAAATTAAAAATGAGCAAGAAATTTTATTGGAAAATGGAGAAACATATATTCCTGACAGAATAGCTTTTTCAAAAACTTTTGATAAGGTAGTTATAATTGATTATAAATCTGGAAGCTATTCTGTAGATGATGAAAAACAAGTTATTGATTATGCAAAAACCCTAAGCTTAATGGGTTATAAGAACATTGAAAAAATGTTGATTTATACTTCTGAAAATATTAATATCGTTAATTTATGACACCTTTTTTAGATAAAATAGCTGCAAGACTAATAGATAAATTTTCTTATGATATGAGTAGTGTTGCAGTAGTTTTACCTTCTAAAAGAGCAAAGGTTTTTTTGAAGCATTATATTTCAAAAAAAATTAACCGACCAATTTTTTTGCCAGAACTATTTTCAATTGAAGAATTTGTTGAGAAGATATCCAATTTAGAGGTTTTAGACAATATATCTTTACAATTTAGACTTTACAAAACTTATTTAAAAAATCCTCCTAAGAAGGTTGATTCATTTGATGATTTTTTAAAATGGAGTAGTACTTTACTATATGATTTTAATGAAATTGATAAAAGTTTAGTAGATGCATCATCAATATATACTAATTTATCAGATATAAAGAAGTTGGAAAGCTGGAGTATAGATAATTGGAGTTTTTCTAACTCTGATTTAACCGTTATGCAAAACGATTATATTAATTTTTATGAAGGTATTTTAAAGTGGTATAATGATTTTAGTTCTTCTTTATTATCTGAAAATTTAGCTTATCAAGGATTAGCATATAAACAAGCTGCCAATAGTATTCAATCAATGGATAAAGAATGGTCAAGGATTTGGTTTGTTGGATTAAATGCTCTAACTAAATCAGAACAGGTTATATTAGATTTTTTGAAAAACAAAAATATTGCTCGTGTGTTTTGGGATGCAGATAAGTATTATTATGAAAATGAGATGCATGAAGCAGGTAGTTTTTTAAGAGAACAAAGAAGCAAATGGTCAGAGATAGATTTTGATGGAGTAGGAAACTATTTTAAATCAAAAAAAAATAGCTTTAATATAATTTCTTGCCCAAGAAATATTAGTCAAGCAAAGGTTGCTTCTGAAATTCTATCTTCTTTAGAAGAAATAGATGTTAATGAAAGCAATACCGCTTTAGTATTATCAGATGAATCTCTTTTATATCCTGTATTACACAATTTACCATCATCGATACCGATGATTAACGTTACTATGGGTAATCCTTTGAAAGGATCATCATTATTTTCTTTCTTTGAAGTATTATTCGATATACATTTAAATGCTTTAAAATATAAACATGATGGATTTCATATTAGGGACATTAGAAGATTAATACAACACGCTTATTTTAATTTGCTTGTCACTTCTGAAGATATAGAATCTTTTAATAATTATACTAATGAGAGAAATATTGTCTTTATAAACAAGATAGCTATTGATAATATTTTTAAAAACCAATTATTAAATGATATTTTTCAAAATGATCAAAACCCAAAAGACTTTGTTTTATTATTAGTAAATATTATTGAAGAAATAAGACCACATGTATTAAGTGATAAAGCATCTGTAGAGTCAGAGATTTTTGCTACTTTTTATAGAAGCTTGAACATAATAAATAATTTGTTAGATCAAAGTCAGTTTGATTTTGAGTTAAAAACTTTACATGTAATTATGCAACAATTAGTTGCAAAAGAAAGTATACCTTTTAAGGGAGAGCCTCTTAAAGGCTTACAGATTATGGGTATACTTGAAAGTAGAACACTAGATTTTGATAATGTTATTATGTTGAGTGTAAATGAAGGTAAATTACCAACAGGTAAATCAGTAAACTCTTTTATTCCATATGATTTGAAAAAATATTTTAAATTACCTACATACTCTGAAAGAGATGCTGTTTTTGCATATCATTTTTACAGATTGTTACAACGTGCTAAGAATGTAAGTTTAATTTATAATTCTGAAACAGATGACTTTGGTAATGGAGAAAAGAGTAGATTTATTACTCAGCTTCTTGCTGAATATGATGGGAAAATCAATGAATACGTTTATGATAGAATTTTGGATAATAAATTACAAATTAATCAACATATAATTAAAAATGATGGCTTAAAAGAACAAATAAAATTATGGGCAAAAAAGGGTGTTTCTCCATCTGCTTTGAACTTATATAATAATTGTAGTTTGCATTTTTACTATCATTATTTAGCTGATATTAAAATTAATGATGAACTAACAGAACATTCAGATGAAAGAACGATAGGTAATGCTATACATAATACACTCGATGATGTTTATCCTTTGGGTAAACTCAATAAAGATTTTATAAAGAAAAATAAAGATAAAATAATTAATAATTTGATTCTAAATTTTGAAAAGCTTATGCCTGAAGGTTCAGTTATTTCAGGTAAAAATTATTTAAATTTAGAAATCGCCAAAAAATTAATTAATAACTTTTTAAAATTTGAAGAAAAACAATTAAAGAAAGCTGCAAGTAATAACAAAGACCTCAATATATTAGCTAAAGAAGATACTTTAGATTACAAAATAGAGTGTGATGGAATCGATTTTAATTTAATTGGAACTATTGACAGAATTGATCATGTTGGAGATGAAATTAGAATTATAGATTATAAAACAGGTAAAGTTGATCCTATGGATCTTGTCTTTTATGAATACGAGGAACTCATAAACGGTAGCAAACCCAAGGCATTACAATTAATGATGTATGCATATTTATACTATAAAAATGCAGTTCATTCAACTAATAAAAAAATTAAAGTTGCAAATATTTCATTTAAAAATATACAGACCGAATTAATATATTTATCTAGAGCAGAGTCTAGAAAAAAATCTTCTCCTTTAATTATAAACCAAGATGTTATAAATATTTTTGAGAAGATAATAATTAAAGTTCTATTGAGAATAATTAGAGAAGATTTTGTAAAATCTGATGACTATAAATTTAGTAAATGGTGAAATTATATAGATAATATCAAAATATGAAATTTAATAAATACATTTCGAAGAGATTAGTTTTGGTATGTGTTATATTTTGTTGTTGCATTAACATGTCAGCTCAAGAAAGTGTTTTTGAATTTAGTGAATCATCTTATAAAGTAACAGAAAAAAAAGAGAATTCTATTGGTTTAATTTTTAATAATGAGGTGCTAATTGATAAAATAAATCAAAGTAATATTTGTGAAATCAATTTACCTCTTCTCAATAAACAATTTATTTCAGTTAATCTAGTTGAGTTTTCTATTCTTAGTCCTCACCATCAGTTGATAATTTCTAGTAATGATGGAAATAAGGTTATTCCTTATGAACAAGGTTTTAAATCCTATCAAATTTTGTTAGATAATTTATCTATTGGAACCCTCTTACTCTTTGATGATTCTATAATTGTTACTTATACTTTTAACAAAAAACAATTTGAAATTAATAATGTAGAAAATGAATTTATTTTATTTGATGTCAATGATTTTTTACATTTAAAAAGTTTTTCATGCCAAGTTGAAGATAAGAAGATAAAAATTTATAATAATAATGAGCAAATAAAATCATCATTATCGAATCCAAAGTGTATAGAATTAGCAGTTGAAGTTGATAATTACACAAGAAATACTTTTAACTCCACTACATCAACTACAAATTGGGCGCTTGCTATTATTGCTGGTGTCAGTCAAGTTTTCGATAGTGATGTAACTCTTAATATATCAGTTACAACAACAATTATTTGGGAAACTATGGATCCGTATGCTTCACATATAAATGATGCTAGTAATATGTTATCTGCTTTAAGAAATCATTGGATTTCAAATAATGGATCAATTAGTAGAGATTTAGTTCATTTAATGACAAAAAGAACCAATACAGGTACAGGAGGTATAGCATATTTAGACGGAATATGTAATAATAGTTGGGGGTATGCATTTAGTTCAGATTTAAATAACAATACAAGTTTTAATTTTCCAAACCCATCATATAGCTGGAATCTGATGGTGTGTACTCACGAAATAGGACATAATTTAGGGTCAGAACATACACACTGGTGTGGATGGCCAGGAGGGCCAATAGATAATTGTGTTGATGTTGAAGGAAGTTGTACAAATAACCCAACTCCACAGTATGGAACAATTATGAGTTATTGTCATATTGGTGGATATGGTATAAATATTGATTTTCATCCCATCGTAATTAATAATGCTTTAAATCCTGGAATTAATTCGGCAAGTTGTTTAACTACATGTAATTTCTATGGTTGTACTGATGCAAGTGCTTCCAATTTTGATCCAAATGCAACCATTGATGATGGAAGTTGCTTATATATTCCCGTAATAACAGCTATAACTTCAAATGTTTCTTGTAGTAACGGTTCTGATGGTAGTATTAATTTATCAGTATCAGGAGGAACTCCTCCATATTCATATCTTTGGTCTACTGGAGCCACAACTCAAAATCTTTATAATATTTCTAGTGGTTATTATAGTGTCACTGTAACTGATGCTTTAGGACAAGTAGAGAATAGTTTAGTTTATATAAGTCAGCCAAATCCAATTGTTGTATCTTATTTAGTTGATTCAACTACTAGCTCAGGATACAGTGATGGAAGTATTTCTGTTGTTACTTCTGGAGGAGTTAGTCCATATTCTTTTTTTTGGTCAGGTCCAAATGGATATACAGCTTCAACTCAAAATATTACAAATATTATTGCAGGAACTTATAATCTATATGTCACAGATTATAATGGTTGTATACAAATTTTTTCTATTATTGTTCCAGAAGGACAAATTTCTTCACTATCAGTGACTCAGAATATCTCAAATATAAGTTGCTTCGGTGAGATTGACGGATCAATTGATATAACTGTTAATGGTGGATTGCCGCCGTATACTTTTAACTGGAGCAATGGATCATTTAGTGAGGATATATCTAATCTTAGTGCTGGTTCATATACTGTAGTTGTTAGTGATAATTTTGGTCAATTTATTACTGTTACATATTCTATCACAGAACCCGATTCATTAGATGCATTATTTGTAGTAAATAATGTGTCTTCACTAGTAGGTAATGATGGTTCCATCGACTTAACACCTTTAGGAGGTACACTTCCATATAGTTTTTATTGGACTACAACCCCTACACAAAATACTGAGGATATATCAAATCTTTCAGCTGGTACATATAGCGTATATATTGTTGATGCTAATAATTGTTTTATTGGCCTTGATATTGATGTTATTGAAGAAATAGTTCAAAATTGTAATGTAGATTATCCATCAAATTTATTTAGTTCAGATGTTATTCATGATAGAGCAAGAATTCATTGGGATAACATGAATTCTACCAGCTGTGTTGTTGATCAGTATAGAATAAATTACAGACCTGTTGGGTCATCTTTTTGGTTACAAAAAACAATGGGGGGACCAATTGGAAGTTGTAATTCAGGAAATCAAAAAACAGACAGGATGTTATATGACTTAATACCAAGTACTCAATATGAGGTTAGGATGAAAGCTTGGTACTGTGGCAGTGGAAGTAGTTCATGGTCACCTTTGCATTATTTTACAACAGCTGATTCTTGTCCCTTGATAGAAAATTTTGATGCAACACCAATTTCTAATACTAAAGTAAGATTTGATTGGGCGTTAAATGGCCAATATGAATTTCTTAGAATTAAGTTAAGAGAAAATTATGTTGGAGCGCCCTGGTTTAATGCAGGTGGTTTTGGAGTCAATTATCCTATTATTACCAAGAATAAAAATGGTTTAATACCGGCTCAATCATATAGAGCTCAAGCTCGTACTTGGTGTGATCCTAATGGTGGTGCTTATCGTTCATCTTATTGGACAAATCTTGTTTTTTGGACCATGCCTGCTTCTGCAAAGGTTGATATGTATGAGTCAAAAAAGTTGATCGCTGTAACAGATTTATTAGGAAAAAAAGTTAACTTAAATAAGATATATAAATATGACGTAATACTTCATATTTATGATGATGGTTCGGTTGAAAAAGTAATAGTTATAGAATAAACATATGCTTATATTGGCTGTTTAAACTAAATTTTAAATTAAATTTGTATAAAATAAAAAAATATGAAAATATTAAAATCACTGATGTTGCTTTCTTTTTTATCAGCTTCTTGCTTAGCTAAAGATATTAAGCTCACAGAAAATGAAAATAGATTTGCTATTAATAGTAAATCACTTACTGGTTTTAATTTTGTTAATCAATTATCTGATATTAACACAAGTAAAGTTAAAAAAAATGACCTCCAGTTTATTAAGCTTAGCGTTGATGGATATGGAGAAAATGCCGATAATGGTTTTGCCTCTTTACCCGTCCTTGAACAGTTAATTAATATTCCACAGGGAGCTACTATAAATATTAACATAATTCAAAAGGTAGAAAAAGAATTTTCTTTAAATGATTACAACATAAGTGACTTTATTTTTCCATCACAGCCTTCTTTATCTAAAAGTGAAAATGCCGAAAATGCGATGTTTCATTTTGATAAAGAATATTATAATTATGATGGTTTTCATAATACAGATTTAGTTTCAATTGAAATATTAGGTGAAATGAGAGGACAACAGTTAGGGAGACTTACTTTATCTCCTATAAGCTACAATCCTAAAAAAAATAAAATTTCTGTTGTTACAAAATTAGAAGTAAGTATTGACTTCAATAATGTTAATTACGACATATTAGATGAAAAAAGAAGTCGTTTTTATTCACATGAATTTGAACATCTTTTTAAGCAATGTGTCAATTACATCGAATATGACGGAGCTAAAGATGTAATTACAACATACCCTACAAAATATGTTATTATTTCTGATCCAAATTTTCAATCTGCTTTACAGCCATTAATTGATTGGAAAACTAAAAAAGGTTTTAAAGTTATCGAGGCCTATACCAATGATCCAAATGTTGGTAATACTCCTATTTCTATTTATACATTTTTAAAAGACTTGTATGATAATCCTTCTGATGGTATTTCACCAACATATCTTTTGATTGTTGGTGATGATGATCAAGTTCCTTCTTTTGATGGAAATACTGGAAATCATCTATCTGACATGTATTATTGTGAATATGATGGAGGAGGAGACTTCTATCCAGAAATGTATTTTGGTAGGTTTTCAGCTACCAATTCCGGTCAAGTTGAAGCACAAGTAAATAAGACTCTAAAGCATGAAAGATATTTATTTTCAGATCCATCATTCTTAGATGATATGGTTTTAGTAGCAGGTGTTGATGCGAGTATGGCACCAACTTATGGCAACGGACAAATTAATTATGCAACTGACAATTATTTTAATATTTCTAATGGTATAAATACTCATACCTATCTTTATGGAACTGGTTCACCTATTACCTCTGATCAATCAGCAGCTTCAGCAGCTATTATATCAGATATAAGTGATGGAGTTTGCTTTGCAAACTATACAGCTCACTGTGGTAGTTTTGGCTGGGCTGATCCAGCTTTTGAAACATCAGATATTGCTACTTTACAAAATGATGATAAGTTTGGGGTGTTAATTGGAAATTGCTGTCAATCTAATAAGTTTGATATTCAAGAGTGCTTTGGAGAAGCAATTTTAAGAGTTAACAATAAAGGTGCTGTTGCTTATATTGGAGGCTCTAATAATACTTATTGGGATGAAGATTACTGGTGGGCTGTAGGAAATGGTACTACTCCACCTCCTGCAAATCCTTTATATACACAGACAGGTTTAGGTGTATATGATTGTTTAATGCATGAAAACGGTGAACAACAAAATGATTGGTTTATAACAACAGGGCAAATTTCACATGCGGGGAATTTAGCAGTAACTGAAGCAGGAGGGTCTGAACAGTATTATTGGGAAATTTACCATGTAATGGGGGATCCATCACTAATGCCATATATTGGTGTACCTACTAATTTAACAGTATCTCATTCTTCTGTTGCTCCTGTAGGAACTACATCAGTTGTAGTAAATACTGAAGAAAATGCTTATGTTGCTATTTCTATGAATGGAATTTTATTGGATGCTAAGTTAGCAGATGCGAGTGGAATAGTTAACTTAACATTTCCTGCAATCGCAAATATAGGAATTGCAGATATTGTTATCACAAAGCAATTTAAACAGCCATATGAGGGTACAATACAAATTATTTCTCCTAATGGACCATATGTAATTTATTCTTCACATACCATAGATGATAATACAGGTAATAATAATCAAGAGGTTGATTTTGGAGAATTTATAAGTATGGGTGTTGATGTTCAAAATGTTGGTTCATCAGATGCTAATCTTGTAAATATAAATATCTCTACAACAGACCCATACATTACTTTAATAAATGCAACAGATATCATTAATTTAATACCATCTCAACAAATTGTTAGTACAAATAATCCATTTACTTTTCAGGTTTCAAATCAAATTCCAGATCAACATGAAGTAGTTTTTGACTTGCAAATGACAGATAATTTAGGTAACTCGTGGAATACAATACAAAATATATCTGTAAATGCTCCACAAATTGATCATATTTCTTTTAGTATTGATGATGTAACTCTGGGTAATGGAAATGGTAAATTAGATGCTGGTGAAACAGTTAATCTCATTGTAGATGTAACAAATATAGGGCATGCCGATTTCGATCCATTATCAATACTTACAGCTAATATGAGTTGTTTTACTAATTATGTTAATTTCAATAATTCAAGTGATAATGTTTCAGGTATGAGTATTAACGGACAGCAGACTACTAGTTTTAATATAAGTATTGCTCCAAATACTCCTGTAGGAACTCCAGCTGAATTTTCTTTTAATATTGGTAACAGTTCTTATTCACATTCAGCAATTTTCAACGAAGTAATTGGTGTTATTAATGAGGATTATGAAACAGGAGACTTCACTCAATATGCATGGGACAATGATGTTGACTATCCTTGGATAATAGACAATGTAAATGTTTATGAAGGTAATAATTCTTGTAGATCAGGAGCTCTTCCAAATAACGCTGTCTCTAATCTAAAAATTAATGTTAATGTAATTGCACCCGGAGATATTTCTTTCTGGAAATTTGTGTCTTCTGAACAACATTGGGATTTTTTGCAATTTTATATTGATGGAAATAAAAAAGGAGAATGGTCTGGAATAGATAATTCTTGGAGTTTTGCTTCTTACCCTGTTACTGTAGGCGTACATGAATTTGAATGGGAGTATGATAAAGACGGATGGACAGAGGAAGGGGAAGACTGTGCATGGGTAGATTATATTGTTTTTCCTCCAATTGATTTAGGCCAAACTTCATTTATTTCTGAAGATAATTTTAGTTTTAAATTATTTCCAAATCCGTCTCCTGGTATTTTCTATTTAACATATAATGACAATAAAATTCATTCAATAAATATTTTTGATCATAATGGTAAGTTGTTAGAGAAAATTGATAACAATAAAGATCAAACTATTATTGATTTACAAAAATATTCTCCAGGAACATACACTATACAAGTAAAACCTGAAAATATTACATATCAAATTGTTAAATATTAATGGCAAAAGCTTTGGGTATTGATTATGGGACCAAGAGAACAGGCATTGCAATTTCTGATGAAACTAAAACAATTGCCTCGTGCTTAGAAACCATAGAGACATATCGTTTAGAGGACTTTATTTCAAATCTTATAAAATGTGAGAATATTGATTGTTTTGTAGTTGGTTTTCCTGTTGATTTAAAAAATAACAAAACAGATGTTACAGGACATGTAAAAGGATTTGTCAAACGACTTAAAAATAAATACACTAACAAAGAGGTTTGTGTGATAGATGAAAGATTTACATCTAAGATTGCACAAAAAGCTATTGTTTCTAGTGGAATTAAAAAAGCAAAAAGAAAAGATAAATCATTAGTTGATAAAGTTAGCGCAACAATTATTTTACAAGATTATTTAAATTCTAACTAATGTATTTTTTTAAATATTTTCCCGTAATGGACTCTTTGCTTTTCACAATTTCCTCAGGACTACCACTGAATATAATTTTACCTCCATCAACACCACCTTTGGGACCCATGTCTATTATCCAGTCAGCACATTTTATTACATCAAGGTTGTGTTCAATACAAATAATTGAATGACCTTTTTCTATCAATGCATTAAAGCAAATAAGTAGTTTGTTTATATCGTGAAAATGAAGACCTGTTGTTGGTTCATCAAACATAAATATTGTTTTCTCTTTAGTACTACCTTTACTCAGAAAATAAGCTAACTTGATTCTCTGAGCCTCTCCACCACTAAAAGTACTTGATGATTGACCTAATTTAACATATCCTAAACCAACATCTTGTAATGGTTGAATTTTTTTAGCAATTTTTATTTCATTATGCTTTTTAAAAAATATAATTGCTTCGTCGATCGATAGATTCAAAATGTCAGAAATATTTTTGTCAAAGAATTTAATTTCAAGTATTTCTTTTTTAAATCTTTTTCCTTTACATTCATCACAGATAATCTGTACATCTGCCATAAATTGCATCTCAATTGTATTTTCTCCTTCTCCCTTGCATTTATCACATCTTCCACCATCAATATTAAAAGAAAAGTAACCTGTCTTATAATTTCTAATTTTTGATAGTTTTTGATTTGAATATAATTTGCGTATATCATCATAGATTTTTAAATAAGTTGATGGATTAGATCTTGATGATTTTCCAATTGGATTTTGATCAATAAACTCATAATCTTTAATTGCTTTATTTGTTATTTTGACATCAGAATATTGTTTTGTATTTGTTATTTTATGCTGAAGATAATTTTCTAATGCCCCTTTAAGTGTATGCTTTACTAATGATGATTTTCCAGAACCACTAACACCAGATATTACAGTCAAGCCTCCTATTGGTATCTTTACATTTAAATTTTTAAGATTATTTATATTTATTTTATTTATACAAATACTTTCATTAAGTATTTTTCTTTTTTTAGGAATAAATATTTTTAAATCATCAAATAAGTATTTTTTTGTTAATGAATTTTTACTTTTTTTTATTTTATCAAGACTTCCTTGAAAAATAATTTCACCCCCATTAATTCCAGCATTTGGGCCTATATCAATAACTTGATCAGCTTCATACATTATATCTTTATCATGCTCAACAACAATTACCGTGTTACCAATATCTCTAAGATTTTTGAGTATTTGGATTAGTTTTTCAGTATCTTTAGGGTGTAATCCAACACTAGGTTCATCTAAAATGTACATAGAACCAACCAATGAACTACTTATAGACTTTGCTATATTTATTCTTTGAGATTCTCCTCCTGAAAGAGTATTAGATTTTCTATTAAGTTTTAAGTATCCTAAACCTATGCTTTGAAGATAATTTAATCTAGAGTTAATTTCTAATAAAAGTCTATCAGTTATTTTTTCATCTTCAGATGATAGTTTGATATTGTTAAAAAAATCAAGAGCAACATCAATACTCATATTGTTTATTTCAGCAATATTTTTTTGTGCAATTTTTACAAATAGTGCATCTTTTCTTAGACGTGTTCCATTACAGCTGTTGCAAATTGTTTTTCCTCTATACCTTGCTATTAATACTCTATTTTGTATTTTGTATTGTTTTTCTTCTAACTTTTCGAAAAATTGATATATTCCTTTGCATTTTTCTTTTCCTTTCCATAATATATTTTTTTCTTCAATTGACAGTTGAATGTATGGTTTGTGAATAGGAAAGTTAAATTTTACGGATTCATTTATGAATCTATCTTTCCACTTACTTAATTTTTGCCCATTCCAGCAAGCAACAGCGTTCTGAAATAAAGATAAATTTTTGTTCGGTATCACTTTATTTTCATCTACTCCTAGAACAGAACCATACCCCTCACATACATTACAAGCTCCATATGGGTTATTAAATGAAAATAAATTAACAGAAGGATAAGTAAATTTTATATTATCTTTTTCAAATTTATTTGAAAAATAATGTTTTTTGTTATTTTGATAGACTATACATTCCCCATTTCCTTCATAAAAAGCTGTTTCTATAGATGTAGAAATTCTAGCATTATCATTTTCTTTTTCTGTAATTATTCTATCAACAACTACTTTAGCTTTATTTTGACTTAAATTTTTATTAGATTTTAAAATTTCTTGTATCCTATGTACTTTATTTTTTACAAGAACTCTTGAGTACCCTTTTTTTATTAGCTTAGAATAAGTATCTACACTTTTAATTTCCTTATTGAAAAGGATAAGAATGTCAGAATTTTCTTTTTGTGTAGTAATGAAATTTATAACATCTTCAACTGAATCTTTTTTTACTTCTTCTTTAGAAATAGGAGAAAAAGTTTTACCAATACGCGCATACATTAATTTTAAATAATCATAAATCTCAGTTGAAGTGCTTACAGTTGATCTTGGATTATTAGTTTTTGTTTTTTGTTCAATTGCAATTGCAGGACATATTCCTTTTATTTCATCGACATCTGGTTTTTTTAATTTACCTAAAAATTGTCTGGCGTATGCAGATAAGCTTTCTATATATCTTCTTTGACCTTCTGCAAATAATGTATTAAAAGCCAATGATGATTTTCCACTACCTGAAACACCGCTAATTATTATCAGCTGATTTTTGGGTATTTTCAGAGATACATCTTTTAAGTTATGTACTCTTGCACCTTTAATTTCAATATGATAATTTTTATTTTTTTTTTTCATTCCTACTTTATTCCTACTTTAAAAAATCCTACAAAATTAAGTAAAGGATTTGATATTATTTCTCATACTATAATTTTTTTATATATTTGTTATAAATTTACTAACCAAAATACTGCCTATAGTTCAACATTTACTTTAATTTTTTATTAACTAAAAACAAGTATATGTTGACTCAAAAAAAATCAGACAAGGATTTGGTTGTGAATTATTTAAAAGGAGATAACAACTCTTTTGAACAGCTATTAAATCGTCATAAGAATAAAGTTTTTTCATTCATTTTTTCTAAAGTTAAAAACAGAGATCTTGCTGAAGATATTTTTCAGGATACGTTTGTTAAAGTGATTAATTCTTTGCAAAAGGGGAAGTATAATGAAGAGGGTAAATTTTTACCTTGGATGATGAGAATTTCGCATAATTTAGTAATAGATTATTTTAGAAAATCCAATAAAGTTAAAAATATACGTTCAACAGATGATTTTAATATTTTTGATATATTAAATAATGGTGAAAAGTCTCAAGAAGAAGAAATGATTCGTAAGAGAATTTATTCTGATCTTAATTTATTAATAGAACTATTACCAATTGAACAAAGGGATGTCATCAAGTTTAGATATTTTAAAGATAAATCTTTTAAAGAAATTGCTGAATTAACTAATGTTAGTATTAACACAGCTTTAGGAAGGATGAGGTATGCTTTAATAAATTTACGAACTATCTCTGAAGAACGTAAAATAGATTTATCACATAGATAATTATCAATTTTTTATAATATTTTTTTTCTCTTTTCGTTTAGATTGATGATTAAACAACTAAACAATATTTATGAGAAAAAATTCTACTTTATTAACTATAGAGAAATTAAAGAAACAAAAAGAAAAAATTATAATTAAAAATAAACTCGAATCTGGACCAAGTTTACAATCAGTATTATTTATTCTTGCATACGCTAAATCAACAAAGAATATCAAGACAAATAGTGGAAATGATTTTTTTATATCACTAAACTAATTTATTAGATTTTTTTAGTAAAATCTATTTATCTTTGATTAATGAATAAATCAGAGAAAGTAAATTTTATTGTTGATACTTTACAAAAACTATATCCAAATCCAGCTGTTCCACTTGATCATAAAGATCCTTATACGTTACTTATTGCTGTATTGTTATCAGCACAATGTACTGATGAAAGAGTTAATAAAATTACTCCAATTTTATTTGACAAAGCAGATACACCAAAAAAGATGGTTAGATTATCAGTTACACAAATTGAGGATGTAATTAGGCCGTGTGGTCTTTCTCCAATGAAAAGTAAAGGTATTTATGGTCTATCAAAAATTTTAATTGAAAAATATAATGGCGTTGTTCCTGCAAATTTGGATGAACTTAAGTCTTTTCCGGCAGTTGGTCATAAAACCGCCAGTGTAGTAATGTCACAAGCATTTGGAATTCCAAGTTTCCCTGTTGATACTCACATACATAGATTGATGTATAGATGGGGCCTTTCAAGCGGAAAAAATGTTCAAATTACAGAAAAAGATGCAAAGAGACTATTTCCAGTAAATTTATGGAATAAGTTACATTTACAAATAATATTTTACGGAAGAGAATTTTCGCCAGCCAGATGCTGGCAACTTGATAAAGATATAATAACAAGTAAAGTAGGCCGAAAGAGTATTTTAAAATAGCTTTAAATAGATTTGTTAATAAATCTCTTTTAATTTTACTTCTTTTTGAAAAAGAATTATTGAATTTTGTAAAAAATATATTTATTATGAGTGAAAAGGAAAAAAATGAAAAATTAAAGGTATTAGAACTTACTATTGGTAAATTAGAAAAGTCTTATGGTAAAGGCATTTTGATGAAATTAGGAGATAAAGTTGAAGATGATGTTTCGTCAATTCCTACTGGATCAGTAAGTTTAGATATAGCTTTAGGGGTTGGAGGTTATCCTAGAGGGAGAGTTATCGAGATTTATGGGCCCGAATCATCTGGTAAAACAACATTAACAATACATGCAATTGCAGAAGTTCAAAAACAAGGAGGTGTCGCAGCATTTATTGATGCTGAGCATGCATTTGACTCATCATATGCATCTGCATTAGGTGTTGATCTTGAAAATTTATATATATCACAGCCAGATAATGGAGAACAAGCATTAGAAATAGCAGATCATCTTATCAGTTCTGGAGCAGTTGATTTAGTTGTAATAGATTCAGTAGCAGCTTTAACACCAAAATCAGAAATAGAAGGCGAAATGGGCGATAGTAAAATGGGTTTGCATGCTAGATTAATGTCGCAGGCTTTAAGAAAATTAACTGCAACTATTCACAAAACAAATTGTACTGTTATATTTATAAATCAAATAAGAATGAAGATTGGAGTCATGTTTGGTAATCCTGAAACTACAACCGGTGGAAATGCCTTAAAATTTTATTCATCAGTACGTCTTGATATTAGAAGAGTAGGAGCTATTAAAAATGGAGATGAAGTTATTGGAAATAGAACAAGAGTAAAAGTTGTTAAAAATAAAGTTGCTCCTCCTTTTAGAAAAGTTGAGTTTGATATTATGTTTGGTCTAGGTATTTCTCGTTCTGGAGAAATATTAGACATTGCAACAGAATTAGGAGTTATTCAAAAATCTGGCTCATGGTTTTCATATCAAGACACAAAGTTAGGTCAAGGAAGAGATGCTGTAAAGAAAATGATTGCTGATAATCCAGAGTTATCTCAAGAAATTGAATTAAAAATTAAAGAGGGCCCTGCAGAATAGACTGATGTATAAATTTTTTTTTCTTTTTATTGTTTTATTTTCAAGCTGTGGTAATAAAAAAGATGATTATTCTTACAAAAAAGATGAAAATCAAATATATAAAACCACCTCAAATCTAATTGGTTACAATCAAAATAATAAAAAAGATTATTTATCTCTTTTTTTATCATCTAGTTATATATCAGTTGATTCATTGTACAAAACAATTAGTTATCTTAGTTCTATTAATGATTTGAGCGCAGCTATTAAATATGCTGAGGATATTATTGAGCTTGAACCGAAAAAATCTAAAAGTTATTTAAATCTTGCCAATATTTACTTTGAACTTTCTAAAAAGAGAAATGCTAACCCTTCATTTCCATCTTTGGTAAAACAAAATCTTGAAAAGTCAATTGAATTAGATAACCAAAACTTTATCGCATATTCTTTAATGGGAGAGTTGCTTTTGGCGTCTGGAGATTATCAAGAGTCTATAAATTTTTTAACTAAATCATTACAAATAAATTATAATCAAGAAAATACTCATCTTTTATTAGGATATACTTTTAAGCAGTTAAAAGATTACCCTAAAGCAATCGATTGCTTTAGAAATTCGTTACTAATTAATCCATCTTTTTTTGAAGCTAACATGCAATTAGGTCAGATTTATCATTTGTTAAAAGACAAAAATGCAATACTCTATTATGATAATGCAATAAAGTTAGATTCAAGAAATGAACTTGTTTTATACAATAAAGCTTTGTTTTATCAAGACATGCAGGAATGGAATAATGCATTGTCAGCATATGCAAAACTTCATGAAGTAAATAAGTTTCATTCTGATAGTCATTATAATTTAGGATTTATTCATATGGAGCTGGAATTATATGATATCGCAGCAAATAATTTTTCAGACGCTATATATTCTAATTCTTCATTCTATCAGGCCTATTACTCAAGAGGAATATGCTTTGAAACTTTAGGTAATATTAAACAAGCAGAATCAGACTATAAAAGAGCTATCCAATTAAATCCAGATTATTATTACGCTATTGATGCTTTAAGCATGTTACAACAAAAAAACAATATGATTAATTAGTGGTATACTGTTTACTTAATAAAATAACTAAACTATTTTACTTTTTCTATAATTGCCTGAAATGTAGTGGGGTGATTCATTGCTAAATCTGCTAACACTTTTCTGTTTAAGTCAATTTTCTTGGATTTAATTTTTCCCATAAATTGAGAGTATGACATCCCATGTAGTCTCGCACCCGCATTTATTCTTTGTATCCAAAGTGCTCTAAAGTTTCTTTTTTTGTTTTTTCTATCTCTATATGCATATTGTAATCCTTTTTCAACAGCATTTTTTGCTACTGTATGAACATTTTTTCTTCTACCGAAATATCCTTTAGAGGCTTTTAAAATTTTTTTTCTTCTAGCTTTGGCAGCTACAGAGTTTACTGATCTTGGCATTTTTTTTGTTTTTTTGTTGTATAGTGACTTTTAAGTGCTTAAAACTATACAACTGGTTAATAACCTATTTTCAATTATAAACCTAACTGAAGCTTTACATTTTTTGTATCTGGCTTGGATACATATGCTGTTTTAGTTAAGTTGTGTTTTTGTTTTGTTTCTTTTTTTGTCAAAATATGTGATTTAAAGGCTTGTTTTCTTTTTAATTTTCCAGAACCAGTTAACTTGAATCTTTTTTTGGCTCCAGCTTTAGTTTTCATTTTTGGCATTGTATTATTTTTTTATTTTTTTTGGTGCAATTATCATTATCATTTTTTTTCCATCTAGCTTTGGCATTTCTTCAACAACTCCAACGTCCTCTAATGCTTGAGCCAGCTTCAGAAGTAAAATCTGTCCTTGTTCTTTAAAAACAATTGTTCTTCCTCTAAAAAACACAAAGGCTCTTACTTTTGCACCGTCTGCAAGAAAACTTTTTGCATGTTTTAGTTTGAAATCAAAATCGTGATCGCCCGTGTTAGGACCAAATCTTAATTCTTTAATAACAATCTTTTGACTTTTGTTTTGTATGTTTTTTAATTTCTTTTTTTGGTCATAGATAAATTTTTTGTAATCTATTATTTTGCAAACAGGAGGATCGGCGTTTGGAGAAATTTCTACAAGATCAAGACCTAGCTTTTGTGCAGTGCTGATTGCATCATCTAATGAGCAAATTTTTGCTTCTATGTCATCACCTACCATTCTAACAAATGGAGAAGTAATTTCTCTATTTGTCTTGTGTAACTTTTTCTTAATTACTCGTCCTTTAAATGATTTTTTCTTTTGTACGATTTTTCTGTTTTTTTTAGTTATTAAATTTTATAATACTTCTGATTTCTTTTTTTATTAAATTTTTAAATGCATCAACGCTCATACTTCCTAAGTCTTCACCTCCATGCTTTCGTATTGTAATTACATCTCTTTCAACTTCTTTTTCACCTACTATTATTATATATGGCAATTTTGAAACTTCAGCATCTCTAATCTTTCTACCTGTTGTTTCTGCTCTTCGGTCAATAGGGCCGCAAATATCGTATTTTTTTAGAAAACTCAATACTTTTTCAGCATAATCGTGATATTTTTCACTTATTGGAAGTATTATAAATTGCTCAGGTGCTAGCCATATAGGGAAATTACCATTACAATGTTCAATAAGAACAGCAATAAATCTTTCCATCGATCCAAAAGGAGCTCGATGAATCATTACGGGTCTATGCTTTTTATTGTCTGGTCCAATATACTCAAGTTCAAAACGTTCTGGGAGGTTATAATCTACTTGTATAGTTCCTAACTGCCATTCTCTACCTATTGCATCTTTAACCATAAAATCTAGCTTAGGACCATAAAATGCAGCTTCACCATATTCAACAACAGTATCTAACTTCTTTTCTTTAGAAGCTTCAATTATTGCTTGTTCTGCTTTTTCCCAATTATCATCCGATCCAATGTATTTTTCTTTATTTTCTTTGTCTCTTAGCGAAATTTGAGTTTTAAATTCTGTAAATCCAAGAGCATTAAAAATAAAAAGTACTAAATCAATAACATTTATAAATTCTTCTTTTAGCTGATCAGGACGTGCAAAAATATGTGCATCATCTTGAGTAAATCCTCTAACGCGAGTTAAACCATGAAGTTCACCAGACTGTTCATAACGATAAACAGTTCCGAACTCTGCTAATCTAATAGGAAGATCTTTATAGGAATATTGTTTTGACACATAAATTTCACAATGATGCGGACAATTCATTGGTTTTAAGAAAAACTCTTCCCCATCGTTTGGTGTTTTTATGGGTTGGAATGAATCCTCTCCATATTTGTCATAGTGACCCGATTGAATATATAACTCTTTGTTCCCAATGTGTGGAGTGGTTACAGGTAGATAGCCAGCTTTTTCTTGCGCTTCTTTTAAAAAATTTTCTAATTTTTCTTTCAGTTTAGTTCCTTTTGGAAGCCACATAGGTAAACCTTGGCCTACTTTTTGAGAAAAGGTAAATAGTTCCATTTCTTTACCAATTTTTCTATGGTCACGCTTTTTTGCTTGCTCCAAAAAATCTAAATAGTTGATTAGTTCTTTTTGTTTTGGAAAAGATATTCCATAAATACGTGTTAGTTGCTTTCTGTTTTCATCTCCTCTCCAATAAGCACCTGCAACATTTAATAGCTTTATTGCTTTGATTTTTTCAGATGAGGGAATGTGAGGTCCTTTACACAGATCAGTAAAATTTCCTTGAGTATAAAAGGTTATGTCACCTTCATTTAAATTTTCAATTAATTCTAGTTTATATTCGTCACCTTTTGCTTCAAAGTAGGAATAAGCTTGTTTTTTTGAAACTTTTTTTCTTTCAAATTTTAATTTCATTGAAGATAATTCTTTCATTTTTGATTCAATTTTTGAAAAGTTGTCCGATGAAAGTATCTTTCCGTTTAAATCAATATCATAATAAAAGCCATTTTCTATTGCAGGACCAATACCAAATTTTACACCTGGATAAAGCTCTTCTAATGCCTCAGCCATTATATGTGCAGTAGAGTGCCAAAAGCACTTTTTACCTTCAGAATCACTCCAGGTATGTAGCTTTAAAGATGAATCTTCATGAATTGGTCTATCTAAATCCCACAATTCTCCGTTAACACTTGCACAAAGTACATTTCTAGCTAATCCATCAGAGATACTGATAGCAATTTCTAGTGATGTTGTACCCTTATTAACTTCTTTTATGTTACCATCTGGTAAAGTTATTTTTATCATTAATTAAATTAAAGATTGCAAATATAAGAATTGGATCTTATTTATGTCTGTATTACTCCAGGATTATATCTTTCTTTTATCGGAGAATGATTGGCTGCTTCAATTCCAATTGAAATA
This sequence comes from uncultured Bacteroidota bacterium, assembly GCA_902627575.1. Classification (GTDB taxonomy): domain Bacteria; phylum Bacteroidota; class Bacteroidia; order Flavobacteriales; family BACL11. The sequence goes on along the minus strand of CACOJQ010000002.1, from coordinate 58,552 downwards.
AATTCTCTTGTTTCAAGTGGATCAATTATGTTATCAACCCATAAACGAGATGCTGCATAATATGGTGATGTTTGTATTTCATATTTTTCTTTTATGCTGTTTAAAATAGACTTCTCTTTGTTGGTATCAATTTTTTCTCCATTTGCTTTAATTTTTGATTTTTCAATTTGAAGCAATACTTTAGCAGCCTGCTCTCCCCCCATGACTCCTAATTTTGCTGTAGGCCATGCTAAAATTAACCTTGGGTCATATGCTTTACCACACATAGCGTAATTACCCGCGCCATATGAGTTTCCAATAATGATAGTAAATTTTGGCACAACAGAGTTAGACATAGTATTTACCATTTTAGCTCCATCTTTTATAATTCCTCCATGTTCTGATTTAGATCCTACCATAAAACCTGTAACATCCTGCAGAAATACAAGTGGGATTTTTTTTTGATTACAATTTGCAATAAAACGTGCAGATTTATCAGCAGAGTCAGAGTAAATAACGCCACCAAACTGTACTTCTCCTTTTTTAGTTTTGATAATTTCTCTTTGGTTTGCAACAATACCAACCGCCCATCCGTCAATTCTTGAATATCCACAAATTACGGATTTACCATAATTTTCTTTGTATTCTTCAAATTTTGAATTGTCAACTAAGCGATAAATAATTTCTTTCATATCATATGGCATAGTTCTTTCTCTTGGAAGAATTCCATAAATTTCTCTTTCATTTTTTTTTGGTTTGATAGGGCTAGTTCTATCAAACCCAGCATTATTATAATTACCTATTTTATCTATCAAAGATTTTATCTTATCAAGTGCATCTTTATCATTTTTTGCCTTGTAGTCTGTTACACCAGATATTTCGCAATGAGTTGTTGCGCCACCAAGTTCTTCATTATCAATATCTTCTCCAATTGCTGCCTTTACTAAGTAACTTCCTGCTAAAAAAATATTTGCAGTTTTATTTACAATAATAGATTCATCACTCATAATAGGTAAATACGCGCCTCCAGCGACACATGAACCCATTATCGCTGATATTTGATTTATTCCTAAAGAACTCATCTTTGCATTATTTCTAAAAATGCGTCCAAAGTGTTCTTTATCAGCAAATATTTCATCTTGCATTGGAAGAAAAACACCCGCACTATCAACTAAATAAATTATTGGTAGTTTATTTTCTAAAGATATTTCTTGAAGTCTTAAATTTTTTTTTGCTGTAATTGGAAACCAGGAACCAGCTTTAACAGTGGCATCATTTGCCACAACCACACATAATTTACCTCCTATATAAATTAATCCACCTACCACTCCTCCGGAAGGACATCCTCCATATTCTTCATACATTTTATATCCTGCAAAGGAACCAATTTCTAAAAACTTCGAATCAGAGTCTTTTAAATAATTAATTCTTTCTCTAGCTGTGAGTTTTCCTTTTTCATGTTGTTTTGTTATTTTTTGTTTTCCACCTCCTAATGAAATGATAGAATGTTTTCTTTTCATGTCAGAAATAAGCAATCTTATTTTATCGTCGTTTTTATTAAAATTTAAATTGGCCATAAACATTTTTTTTCAAAAATAGAAAAATAGAAATTATAAAATGATAAGACTACATTAACTTATAATTCTAATGTCGTTAATGTATGCTGTGTTATTAATATTTTTAAGATAATTTTGAGATTCAGGACCTAAATTGAACAGAAGATCAAGTATCGATAGGTTATTTATAAATCCAGATTTACCGTAAAAAACTTGATCATATTTTTTTAAACTTATATTGTTCCAGTTAAAATTTCTTAAGTCTATAAATTCTCCATTTTTTTTATAAATAGGTGTTTTTAGAATATTATTTTCATAATTTAAAAATTTGAGTATGATTTTATTAATCTTTTGCGTGAATGAAAATAAATAGGTTTCTTTTTCAACAAAACTATCGTATAATTCGTCTTTATAGTATTTGAAAAATGGAGATGAGTTGTAATTAGAAATTATTGAATTCCAATGTTTTTTTTGCCAATTTTCATTATAGCATATTTTAATTTTACATATTTTTTTTTCTATATTTTTTTTAACTGGAATACTTAATTTTAGTTTACCATTTGAAGTGTATATGTTACAGTGATTTCTAATGCTTCGTTTAACAAAATTTTCTCTTGATTCTATTACACATTTATTATTTATAAGAACTCCATAATACATTATTGGAGCGAGATATGCTGATGGTAAAAGGATTTTACTTAACACTTTTGAAAAGTCTATTCCACCTAATTTTTTTGAATCCTTTTGCTCTCTTATCCCAACTCATCCAAATAAATAGTGCTTTTCCAACTATATGATCTTCAGGAACAAATCCCCAAACTCTGCTGTCTGCAGAGTTATGTCTATTGTCACCCATCATCCAGTAATAGTTCATTTTAAATGTATATTTAGTAGCTACTTTATTGTTAATATAAATGATATTATTTATGGTTTTCAAAGAATTATTCTCGTACCTTTTAATAATATCCTTGTAGAGAGGAAGATTTTTAGTTGTTAAGTTTATTGTTACTCCTTTCTTAGGAATGGTAATTGGTCCATAATTATCTTCATTCCAGTTGTATGGATTATTGTAGAGAAATTTATTTGGATTACTAAACTGCCAGTTATTTGAAAACATTTCAAATCCAGAACCATTTGTTTGTTTTGTAATTTCTGATAAATAAGGTTGTGTTTTTAAATCTAAAATAGCGTTAGATGTAGCATTAAAATTATACTCAATAATGTTATTTTCTATTCTTTTTATTTGAAAATCAGAATTTTGATTTGATGCATTGATATCAATATTATAATTAGTATTTATATCATATTTTTCATACAATAGTTGTTCATTTAGTCTAGTTTTTGATTTAAGAGTATATTTAGCTTGCTTTTTCATTCCCTTAGGCTCTTTGTGAGGTAATTTGTTTACAAATAAATCACCATCTTTAATTTCAATAATGTCACCAGGCAATCCAACACACCTTTTAACATAATTATCTTTTTTGTCAATAGGTCTTCCTTTATTTTCAGCGGGCCAGTTAAAGACAACACAATCATTTCTTTCTATTTCATTTAATCCTTTCATTCTGTGAAATGGAATTTTAATTTTTTCAGAATAAGATTTACCCCCAGTTAAAGGCATTGTATGATGTACCAAAGGAAAAGCTAGTGGTGTCATTGGAACTCTGGGTCCATAGCTTAATTTACTTACAAATAAAAAGTCTCCTACTAACATAGATTTTTCCATTGAAGAGGTTGGTATTGTATAAGCCTCTATTAGAAATGTTCTTAAAATCGTAGCAGCAATTACCGCAAAGCCTATCGCATCAATCCACGTTCTAAATTCACTTTTTTTTCTTTTTTCTTTTTTTTCTTTGTTTTTCTTCCAAAAATGCCACGGGATTGTTTTCCAAAATAAAATATCACCAACTAATAAAGGAATAAAATAAAGCCATTCCCCTCCAATTAAATAAATAAAAATAGTCCATACTATTGTTCCTAAAATAAATAAGAAGCCTATTGATTGTTTTTTTAAATAATTAAGTGCTTTGTATATCATATCATATTAATTCGTGAATAACGTCAGACATTTCAAAAATACCTTTTTTATCTTTAATCCATTCCGCTGCCATAATTGCTCCTAAAGCAAAACCATCTCTATTAAATGCTGAGTGTTTGACTTCAATTTTATCAAAATCTGAAACATATTTTACTAAATGAGTGCCTGGCTCATTATTTACTCTTTCACTAGAAATACTAATGTTTTTATTTAAAATTTTTTCTATTTTTTTTGATATTGTAATTGCTGTGCCGCTGGGTGAATCTAACTTTTGTTTGTGATGTATTTCATGTAATGAAGTGGCGTAATTTTTTGTTTTCATAATTTTTGCTATAACTTCATTTATTTTAAAAAAAATATTCACACCGATACTAAAATTAGATGCGTATAGAAATGTACCATTATATTTTAGACATTTTTCATTTATTTCATCTTTTTTTTCTAACCATCCAGTAGTTCCAGCTACAACTGGTACTCCATTTTGAATTGCATATTGTATATTTTCAAATGCAGTAGTTGGTGTACTAAATTCAATTGCAACTTCAGCATTTTTAATTTGAGAGAATTTGGCAGGTCTTTTAGAGTCAGTAGTGCAAACTATTTTATGACCTTTTCTAATAGCAATTTGAGAAATTTTCTTCCCCATTTTTCCATTTCCAAATATTGCGATTTTCATAACACAAACTTACAAATTTAATGATAATAGTATTCCAGCACTTTCTGTTTCATGAATATATAATGGCTGTACTATAAGCGATAAGTCTTCATTAATGTCATAACTAAATAAATGAGCATTAACTGAGGCATCAATAATATTTATCAAATAAATACCAAGCAAACATAGCGTAGATACTTCTCTATTTCTTTTGTGGTAATTGGTCAAAGTTACTAGCTGAGCATTAGAATATTCAGAGAAGACATGATTATTACCTGATATTCTATCTAAATACCCATCTCTATAATTTTTAAATTTTGTATTTGATTCAATTACATAGTATAGTGATGTAGCTATTCCTGCATAAATAATAGGTATTTTCCAGTATTTTTTTGTGTAAAATTGTCCAGCTCCTGGTAAAATACTAGAGTATAATGCTGCTTTTCTTGGATCTTTGTTTGCTTTTTCTTGTGATTCAGCAGAAAAATAATTTAGGACTAATAAAATGACTAAAAAAAATTTTATTATATTTAATTTCAAAATTTATTTTTTAAAATTATTTGTTATTCTCAAAAGATCTTCTTCATTTTCAAAATAGATAACTAATTTTCCTTTACCTTTTTTATTCATTTTAATATTTATGTCTGTGTTAAGTTTTTTTGAGATATCGTGAAGTAATTTTTGATTAGAAAAAGATAGTTCGTGTATTGCAGTTTTTTTTGAAACTCTTACATACTTTTTATCATGGAATTCTTTACAAATTTGTTCTACTTCTCTTACTGAGTATCCATGAGCAACTATATCATGAAATAAATTAATTTGAGATTCCTCAGAGTTTATTGCTAATAATGATCTAGCGTGCCCATTGCTAATAACTTGTGCCCTTAATCCTTTTTGAATTATTGCTGGAAGTTTTAATAAACGTAAAAAATTAGCAATGGTACTTCTACTTTTGCCTACACGTTCACTACATTTCTCTTGACTTAGTTTAACTTCATCAATTAGTCTTTTGTAGCTTAGTGCAATTTCAATTGGATTTAAATTTTCTCTTTGAATATTTTCAATTAAGGCCATTTCAAGTGTTTCTTGATCATTAGCTATTCTAATAAATGCGGGAATTTTTTTTAATCCAATTAGTTTAGCTGCTCTCAATCGTCTTTCACCAGATATTAATTGATACTTATCGTTATCCATTCTTCTAACTGTTATTGGCTGAACAATACCTAAATTTTCTATAGAAACAGCTAACTCATTTAATTTTTCTTGATCAAACTTTTTTCTTGGTTGAAATGGATTAATAAAAATTTGTGAAACAGATATATTTCTAAAGCTTTCTGACTTATTAAATGTGTCAGTTTTTTTTTCAATTTTAGAACTTTTTGCATCGTCATTGCTATTGCCTAAAATTGATGATAATCCTCTTCCTAAAACATTTCGATCCCTTTTCATGTTATTTTATTTAACATTCAGTTCTAATTTTTGTAACAATTCATTTGCTAAATTCATGTAATTTATTGCGCCTTTGCTTGTAGCATCATGTATTACAATTGTCTCACCAAATGAAGGTGATTCTCCTAAGCGAACATTTCTATGTATAATAGTTTTAAACACTAAATCTTGAAAATGTTTTTTTACATCTTCAACAACTTGATTAGAGAGACGAAGTCTAGTATCATACATAGTTAATAATAATCCTTCTGTTTCTAAATTAATATTAAATTTCTGCTGTACAATTTTTATTGTATTTAGTAGCTTTCCAAGTCCTTCGAGTGCAAAGTATTCGCATTGAATAGGAACGATTACGCTGTCTGCAGCAGACAATGCATTTAGAGTTAAGAGCCCAAGCGAAGGCGCGCAATCAATGATTATGTAATCATACTCATTTTTTACAGATGCTAATGTATTTTGTATTTGAAACTCTCTCTTTTCAAGATTGATTAATTCAAGTTCTGCGCCAACTAAATTAATATTAGAAGGAAGTAAATATAAATTTGGACTTTTTGTTGTCAAAATGCAATCTTTGGTATTTGCCCTATTTATTATACATTCATAGAGCCCAATATTAATTTTTTTTGGATCATAACCAACACCAGAAGTTGAATTTGCTTGTGGATCTGCATCAACAAGTAAGATTTTTTTTTCTAATGTTCCAAGACAAGCAGCTAAATTTATTGCAGTAGTAGTTTTTCCAACTCCTCCCTTTTGGTTAGCAATTGCGATAACTTTACCCATAATCTAAGTTGTTAATTGAGGCCATAAAGGTAATATCTCTTTTCAACTTGATAGTTCTTATATTAAATAGAATTATCAACAAAAAGGCTGAGTTGTTAAGATAACTAGATGTAATTATAATGAGTGAAAAAGATTTGTTTAGTCTTTACCTAAATCTTCAAAGCTAACTTCAGTAAAATCAGTTGTATCTTTATCATTAGATTCTTTTTTAGATTTTTCATCAGTTGAATGATCTTTTTTATTGGAAATAATTTCTTCGCCTTTTTCAGCAATAATAAAGTCACTCACCTCGCTGAAGGTATTTTTAAAGTTTTGAAATTCTTCTTTGTAAAGATATATTTTATGTTTTCGATATGAAGGAGTACCTTGTTCATCAAATTCTTTTATACTTTCAGTTATAGTCATATAATAGTCACCTGCTTTAGTTGACCTTACATCAAAAAAATAAGTTCTTCTACCAGCGCGAATTTTTCTTGAAAAAATTTCTTGCATATCATTAATTGTACTCATTATTTAAATTTAATTTAGTTATTTTTCAAATATAATAAAATTTCTATTATTATTAATTTTATGAAAACTATTGTCATTCATTTATGTTTTTATTTTGTTTTCGTTCTAAACTGTAATATGGACCTTTATTTTTCATAAGTGCTTTATGACTACCAACTTCAATTATTTTTCCATCATCAAGATAGATGATTTTTTCTGCATGTTTTACTGATGCTATTCTATGACTGATAATAATTGTTGTTTTATTATCACTTTCTTTATTGAGATTTTTAATTATTTCTTTTTCTTTAACAGCATCTACAGAGGATAAACAGTCATCAAAAATAAATATTTCAGGATTTTTATAAAAAACACGAGCAATTGATAATCTTTGTTTTTGTCCTCCCGATAATTTAACACCTCTTTCACCAATTAATGTGTGAAATCCTTGTTTAAATTTTTTAATGTCAGTGTATAATTTAGCTTTTTTTGAGGATTCAATAGTTCTAGAATTATTTTTTTCAGAGTTTGAAAAGCAGATATTGTCTTTAATCGTTCCAGAAAATAAATATCCGTCTTGTGGAACATATCCTATTGAACTGCGTAAATTGTACAAATTAAGTTCTTTAATATCAGTTCCTGAAATTTTTATATTGCCTTTTTTTATGTCATACAGTCTGCAAATTAAATGAGCAATTGTCGATTTTCCACTACCTGTTTTACCAATTATACCTAACGTTTCACCCTCTTTTAAAACGAAGCTTATATTTTTGAGTGCTTTAATATTTGTGTTTTCATAAGTGAAGCAAACATTATCAAATTCAATAGTACCTTTTATTTTTTTTAAGTCCAAACTAAAGTTTTTAATTTCTTCTTTATAATATAAAAAACTATTAATTCTTTCTTGTGAAGCGGCAGCTCGTTGAATTATTGAAGTAACCCATCCAATTGAAGCAACTGGCCAGGCAAGCATATTTACATAAATTACAAATTCTGCAATATTTCCTGTTGTTATGTTGTTATTGTAACTTTCAATACCACCAGCATAAATAATTAAAATTGTACTTATACCAATCATAGTTAATATTGTTGGATAGAAAAAAGCCTCAATTCTCACGAGATTAAGCTGTCTTTTAGTATACTCTTTACATGACTTAAGAAATGATTTTGAGGTAATTTTTTGGCTATTAAATGATTTTATGATTTTTATTGCAGAATATGATTCTTGAGCTGTTTCGGTCAATGTAGACAACTGTATTTGAACTAATTCACTTTTTTTGTTAATACTTATGCTAACAAAATATACAAGTATCGCAAGTATTGGTAATGGTAATAATGTATATATTGTTAATGTAGTATTTATTGAAAGCATTTTTGATATTACAAGATAAAATAAAATTGTTATATTTATTCCATACATTACGGCAGGACCTAGATACATTCTTACTCTGCTAACATCTTCAGAAATTCGATTCATTAAATCTCCAGTTTTATTTTTTTTGTAAAAATTAAAACTTAGTTTTTGATATTGTTGATAAATTTCATTTTTTAGATCAAACTCTATTTTACGACTCATCACAATAATCGTTTGCCTCATAAAGAACATAAATATTCCTTTAAGTATTGCGAATAAAGCAATTAATCCAGCATATTTAAATAAAACATTATTAATGTTTCTACTCTCAAGTTGTTTTCTTTCTAATACAGTATCAAATGCTTCTCTGACAAATTCAGCAGGGTATAATGCAAATACATTTGAAATGAATATAAAAATAACTCCTAAAAATAAACGTATTCTATATTTCCAAAAAAATTTATTTAAATATTTTAAATGCTTCATGATTTGATTGCCTACTTAATGAATTTGCCAAAAATAATAAGTAAATTCGCGAACGTTAAAAGATTATGCATTTATTTTGGACTTAACAATAAATTTACTAAATAAAAATGAAAACCGTAAAGAAAACTAAAATACTTAATGATTTAGTAGTTTTGAATGAAATGGAGCTTTTGGGTCATGAGCAAATATTGTTTTGTCAGGATAAAGAAACAGGTTTAAAAGCAATTATTGCAATTCACGATACGACTTTGGGTCCTGCTTTAGGTGGGACACGAATGTGGAATTATGATAATGAACAAGATGCAATAACAGATGTTTTACGTTTATCAAGAGGTATGACATTTAAAGCTGCAATCTCTGGCCTTTCATTGGGAGGTGGTAAAGCTGTTATAATTGGAGATTCAAGAAAAGATAAAACCCAAAAATTAATGCGCAAATTTGGTCAATTTGTTGATTCACTTGGCGGTAAATATATAACTGCTGAGGATGTTGGGATGACACCAAAAGACATGGAATATGTTAGGATGGAAACAAATCATGTTACAGGTATCCCTAAAAGCCTTGGGGGCAGTGGTGATCCTTCTCCTGTTACTGCTTTTGGTGTTTATTTGGGTATTAAGGCATCTGCAAAATATAAATGGGGTAATGATAATTTGAAAGATAAAATAGTTTTAGTTCAAGGGATTGGTCATGTAGGGGAAACATTAGTGAAGTATTTGTCTGAGGAAGGAGCTAATGTCCTGATAAATGATTTAGATTTAAATAAACTTCAAAATATTTCAAAAAAATATAATGCAAAAATAGTGACTGGAGATTGCATATATGATTTAGATATGGATATTTATGCACCATGTGCTTTAGGCGGAACGGTCAACCCAAATACAATTGAAAGACTTAAATGTGAAATTATTGCAGGTGCAGCAAACAATCAACTAGCTGATGAATATAGAGACTCAATATTATGTTTAGAAAAAGGAATATGCTATGCCCCTGATTTTTTAATAAATGCTGGTGGTCTCATTAATGTTTATTCAGAATTACATAATTATGATTTGAATAATGCATTAAATCAAACAAGAAAAATATATGATACAACGCTTGAAATATTTAGAAAGGCTGAGATAAGTAATTTAACTACTAACGCAGCTGCTTTACAGCTTGCTAAACAAATAATAAGAGAAAAAAATCTTAAGTAATGCTTAGCAGAAGACACATTCGAATCAAAGTAATGCAATCTTTGTACTCCTTCTTTTCACAAAAGAATACTCATGTTAAAGATATTGAAAAATCTTTTTTAAAAAATTGTGATGAAATAGTTCATTTAGCATATTCAATTGTCTCTCTTATGCTTGAAATAATAAACTATGCAGATAATTTTTATGAAGATGGAAAAAACAAATTTCTTCCTGACGAAGATGATTTAAATCCTAACAAAAGATTTATTCAAAATAAATTAATTGAAAATATTATTTCTGACAAAGATTTGATAAAAAGTGCATCACGTTTTAAGTCTACATGGTTGGAAAATGATCATGACATCATAAGCAAAATTTTTATAAAAATTTATAAGTCTCAGCTCTATGTCAATTATTTAAAATCCGAGGATATATCATTAAAATGTGATAAAATATTTTTTATTGATTTAATGAATAATTTTATTCTGAGTAATGAGCTTGTAAATCATGTCTTAGAAGAAAAAAGTATTTATTGGGTTGACGATCTCCCATTTGTAGCAACTATTATTTTTGGTAGTATCAAGGAATATTCTACAATTAAAATTAGTGGGCCATTTAAGCACATTTCAGATGAAGAATTTGCATTAGATTTACTCAGAAAAACTATCACAAATAATGAAAGTTATGAAAAGATAATTAAAAATTATGCCAAAAATTGGGAGCTTGAACGTATTGCAATTATGGATCAGATTTTTTTAAAGATGTCATTTGCAGAAATTTTATATATGCCAAATTTACCCGTAAAAGTTTCAATGAACGAATATATTGAGATATCAAAGTATTACAGTACATTAAAAAGTAAATCTTTTGTAAATGGTATGCTTGATAGTTTTGTTAAAGACTATAAAGAAAAAGGAAAAATAAATAAATTAACTAATTTATAATTAAAAATTATTTTAATTTTGAGTATGAATTTAAATATTTCGTTTCTAAGTATAATATTTTCAATTTTTTTTCTTGTCTCATGTGTTGATGGCAATAGCCAAGGAGAGGTTAATTTAGAACCAACAAAGGTTAAAATTGAAAATGAAACTTTCAATTTTGGTACTATAAAACAAAATACTTCTGTAAGTACTGAATTTATCATTGAAAATATCGGCCTTGAACCTTTAATAATTCGTTCTGCAAAAGCAGGCTGTGGTTGTACAGTTCCAGAGTGGCCAAAAGAAAAAATAGCGGTAGGTGATAAAGCAAGCATTAAAGTAACATTTAACAGTGGTACAAGAAAAGGGAAAATTAACAAAAAAGTAACCCTTGTTACAAATGCTATCCCAAGTGTTCAAGTTTTAACTATAACTGGTACGGTTGTGCCTTAAATTTTTTTATATGATTTTATTAAATACTGGAGGAGGTATGCCTTTTCTATTAATGATGGGAGCTATGTTTATTGTAATGTATTTTTTTATGATTCGTCCCCAAATTAAAAAACAAAAAAAGGAAGTTGCCTATAGATCTTCTTTGAAAAAAGGAGATAAAATTATGACTATTGGCGGCATACATGGAAAGGTTTTAGATGTTAAAGATACTGTAGTTTATATTGAAGTTAGTACAGGTATTAAGTTGAAAGTTGAAAAGTCAGCTATTTCAATGGGAGGAGAAACTTCAATAGAAAAAAAGTAAATTTATCGTCTATTTATTTTTAATTCGCAAGAAATGGCGAAATGATCTGATAGTTTTCTGTTGATTTTTTTATAATTAATGCTTTGAATATTTTTGTCATGCAATATATAGTCAATTCTTAGTGCAGGCATTTTTGTAATTGTAGAACCAATACCTTTTCCCGAAGAATTGAATGCGTCTTTTAGTTCACCTTTAATATGATTATATGCATATGATAAAGGTGTGTCATTAAAGTCCCCACAAACAATAACTGGGTAAGGACTCTCATTAATATGATTTTTGATTATTTCTACTTGCATAGATCTCTTTAGATAACTTTTTTTCATTCTTTTAATTATGCTTATTGTACCAGCTTTTAGTTTTTCTTTACTTGGATTTTGCATAAATTCATATTCAGATTCATTGAACCAATTACTGGCAAGGTGTATATTGTAAATTCTCACTGTGTCTGTATTAATTTTAATATCTGAAAATATAAATGTATTTTTCATGTTTTCAGTATTTTCCAGTACTGATTTATTATTTGTTTTTTCTATTATTGGATACTTGCTGTATATTAAAAGTAACGAGTTCTTTTCTGTATGGTTTTTATAAAAATAATTTTTATTAAGTTTTGAAATATCATTGTTGTAAAATTCTTGAAAACAAATTATGTCAGGATCTTGTTTGATTATTAAATCAATGATTTTTTCTTTAATCATTGGTTCAGCTATATTTTGGTTTTTATTAAATAAACGAACATTATAGCTCATAATTTTTAAGTCGTAATTTAAATCTTTTTTTTGATATGAAAATCCAATATATGAATCTACAAAAGCTAGTCCTATTGCCAATACAATTATATTAGGCCAAATTAATTTCTTGAGTTTAAATAACCACAAAATCAAAAAAAATAAATTAATCAGAAATAATATGGGAAATAAAAGACCTAAAAATGCAGTAGGCCAAAATAAAGATGGACTAATATCTGGAGCTGTATATGATAATAGTAATAGCAATAAAAAAATAAAATTTATAACAAATAAAATCTTGTTTAAAAAAGATAATTTTTTCATTTATTTTTTACTTGCACTAAAAAGTATATCTTTCTCTTTCTGACTTAAACTCTCATATCCGGATTTTGATATTTTTTCTAAGATTTTATTAATTTCTTGTTTTTGATTAGCTTTCTCTTCATTAAATTCATAATCAGTTTTTGGTCTTTTATGTACCTTCTTAAACTTTGGTTTTTTGTTAAAGGTATTAATTATTATGTCTATAATTTTAGTGAATGTTATTGAGTAGTCTTTTCCTCTTTTTAATTGATTTATATAAAAGAAACCAAAAATTGCTCCTCCAATATGTGCTATATGACCTCCAGCATTTCCTTTAGGTATGCTTATTATATCTAAGGTGATCATAAATATGGCAATATGTTTAAGTTTAATTCTTCCAAATAATGGTAGCTGTATTACTAAATTTGGACTATATGTAGCTGCAGCAATCATAATTGCAAATACTGAAGCTGATGCCCCTAAAGCAAAAGAAGATAAATAAATTTCACTAAAAGCTGGTATAAAATTATAAGATAAAATAAATAGAATACCACCACATATACCGCCAATTAAATAAGAACTTAAGAATTGTTTTGCATTTATGTAATTAATAAGAATTTTACCTCCAAAATGAAGCCAAATCATATTAAATAATAAATGTAAAATACTATTATGAAAAAACATATATGTAATTATTGCCCAGGGCTGTTTAACAAATATATCAGTGTTAGAAGGTAGTTCAAATTTGTTTGTAAAATTATTTACATTAGCATTAATAAGGTATGAAATAACATCAATCAGACTAAAAAATATAAAAATAGCTACATTAGCATAAATCAATTTATTAATAATTGACGCTTTTTTAAATTTATTTTTTATTTGTTTTAGTATACTACTCATTTTAATAAAAAGTATTTCTATCCTGTTTCCAGTACTTAAGAATAATAAAACCAGCAATCATTCCTCCCAAATGGGCAAAATGAGCAATATTATCTGAGGGGTGATTTCTTAATCCGAGAAATAATTCCATAGCACCGTATATCATAACAAAATATTTGGCTTTTATTGGTATAGCGAAATATATGTATAATAAGGTGTTTGGAAATAGTAAACCAAAAGCCAAAAGAATTCCAAATAATGCTCCAGATGCACCTACCATTGGAGCATTTATTAGTCCATTCATTTTACCTAAGATTCGATTATCATAATTTTGACCTTGGCTAATGATATCTGCTCCTTGATTTTTAACTACATACAGTAACTCTTGAAGCAGTGAGGGATCTATATTTTTAGAAAAAACATTAATTTGAAATTGAATATATCCCATGTAAATTAAAGCTGCTCCAAGGCCAGTAATAATGTAAAACTTTAGAAATCGTTTACCTCCCCAAACATTTTCCAAAACTTTACCAAACATCCAAACAGCAAACATATTCCAGAATAAGTGCGCAAAACTTCCGTGCATAAACATGTGTGTAATAAGTTGGTGAGGCCTGAAATTAGGTGATTGAAATTGATGTAGGCCCAAAATTTTTGTTAAGTTGATTCCTTGACTTTCTAATGTAATGGTAGCTAAATAGAATAAGCAGTTAATAATAAGTATATTTTTTATTACATCCGGTAATTCTCTGAAAGACGATATATTCATTTTAAAAATATTTTTTTAAATCATCAATTTTAAAATTTTTTATAATTGATTTTCCATTAGGGCATAAATTTGATACTTTACATTTTAATAACTCATTATACAATGAGCTCATTTCTTCTGTTTTAAGCATTTTAGAATTACTAATTGCAAGAGATTTTGCAAGAGATTTTGCTATTTTTTTTGTCTGATTTACTTCAATCTCTAGATTACTTTGAGCTTGATTTAATATGTCTTCAATTATTTCTTTGATATTTTCTTCTCTACATTCAGTTGGAACAGCATATATTTCCATATTTTGATTTTTCAATTTAAAAATAAATCCAAGGCTATTTAGATCTTTTTTTAAATTTTCAATTAAGTTTATTTCTTTCAGACTTAATTCTATGCTTTTGGGAAACAATAAGTGTTGTGATTTTCCATTTCCTTTTTTGAGTGAGTTAGTATAGTACTCAAATAAAATACGTTTGTGCGCTCTTCTTTGATGTATAATTTTAATACCATTTTTATATGATATAGCTATAAATTGATTACTGATTTGAAATGGTATACTTATATTATTATCTAAAATATCACTATCAAATAGTGTGTTATCTTTAAGATCTAAATTATTTTTAGTACTACTATCACTATCTATTTTTTTATGATTAAATGGATTATAATTTTTATCTATTTTAATTGTTGGTTGTTTGAAGTTTGTATTTTCAATGTTTTTAAAATCTAATTCAAATGCATTTTCTTGAGAAAAGTCCAATGAGGGAACAATATTATACATTCCAAGTGATCTTTTTATGCTTGATTTAATTATTGAATATATTGCTTTCTCATCTTCAAATTTTATTTCATGCTTGGTTGGATGAATATTAATGTCTATTAACTTTGGATCAATTTTTAAATTAATAAATTGAGAAGGAAAATATTTAGTTGGGATTAAATCTTCAAATGCTTTAAATACAGCATGTTGTAAATAATGATTTTTTATAAATCTTCCATTAACAAAAAAATATTGCTCACCTCTTGTTTTTTTTGCAGTCTCAGGCTTTCCTATAAACCCGTTCAATTCTATAATACTAGTTTTTTCTGAAATTGGAACAAGTGATTCATTTTTTTTATTTCCAAAAAGATTGATAATTCTTTTTTTAAAATTAGATATAGGTAAATGATAAAGTTCTTTATTATCATTGACTAATTGCATTTTAATATTTGGATTTGCAAGTGCAATTCTTGTAAATTCTTCTGTAATATGACGCATTTCTACATTATCAGACTTAAGAAAGTTTCTTCTTGCTGGAACATTATAAAAAATATTTTTAACTTTAATTGAAGTACCGTCAGTAGTACTTGATTCTTTTACTTCCTCAATTTTTCCTCCTTCAATTCTTAAGTACGTTCCAGTTTGCTGATCTGTTAGTTTAGTATTTATTTCTACTTGAGAAATTGCGGCAATAGAAGACATCGCCTCACCTCTAAAGCCCATTGAGGTAATATTAAATAAATCTTCAGCATTTTCTATTTTTGAAGTTGCATGTCTTATAAAACATTTTCTAGCATCTGATTTACTCATTCCACAACCATTATCTACCACTTGAATTAATTTTTTACCAGCATTTTTTATTAAGAGTTTAATTTCTGTACATCCAGCATCAAGTGAATTTTCTAGCATCTCTTTAACAGCTGATGCAGGTCTTTGAATTACTTCGCCTGCAGCTATTTGATTTGAGACATGTTTTGGAAGAATTTTAATTATATCCACCTTCGTTAATTTATTAAATAGTTATAAGCAATCATGTATAAAAATACAACTAAAATGATTATTCTAATTAATCGGTTGAATTTATTTTTTTTGTGCTTTTTTCTCTTAAACTTTATATTTATATTTTCTTTATTTTTTAAATTTTCAATCCTTTCTTTTGTTTCGTTATAATATCTAGGCTGAAAATTAAATTTTTTAGCAGTGCTAGACTTAAAAAAAGATGGTATTTGAGGTGCTTTCATATTTGCAAAAATATTAAATATTTTAGTTGAAAAGTAATCATTTTAGTTTTGTTAATTTATAATCTAATTTAAATATCATTATGTACATTTACAGCTATGAGATGTTTTGCATACGTTTTTATTTTTTTTGTACTTTTTTTAAGTAAATATCAGCTTGTCTATGCTCAAAAAAGTACGGTTTTTTTATCAGAAGATACTCATTGGGCAGATAGTATATTGTCTGAGTTGAGTGATGAGGAAAAGATAGCACAGTTATTAATGGTCGCTGCTTATTCTAATAAAGACGATAATCATAAGACGTATGTGTCAGAATTAATTAAGAAATATAAAATAGGGGGATTAATGTTTTTGCAAGGAGGGCCTGTTAGACAAGCTAAACTTACAAATTATTATCAATCTATTTCTAAAACACCACTAATGATTGCTATTGATGCAGAGTGGGGTGTTGCAATGAGACTAGATTCATGTTTACGTTTTCCATGGCAAATGACATTAGGCGCTACTAGCGACAAAAGTTTAATTTATGAAATGGGTGTAGAAATAGCACGTCAATGTAAGTTACTTGGTATACATATAAACTTTGCTCCTGTAGTAGACGTGAATTCTAATCCTAATAATCCAATTATCAACAATCGATCTTTTGGTGAGAACCCTGTCAAAGTTGGAGAGTTGTCAACATTATATATGAGGGGAATGCAGGATAACAATGTTTTAGCATGTGCTAAGCATTTCCCTGGTCATGGAGATACAGATGATGATTCGCATAAAACACTACCTGTAGTAGAGAAGAATAAAACAGAACTAGAGAATGTTGAATTACTACCTTATAAAATGTTAATTGATAGTGGACTAGGATCAATTATGACTGCTCACTTACATATACCATCATTAGATAACACAAAAGATTTAGCAGTTTCATTGTCCAAAAAGGTAGTTGAAGGTTTGTTAAAAAATGAAATGGGTTTTAAAGGTCTTGCCATTACTGATGCTTTAAATATGAAGGGAGTTAGTCAATTTTACAAGCCTGGTGAAGTAGATGTTATGGCACTGCTTGCGGGTAATGATGTTTTGTTATTTGCTGAAGACGTGCCAAAAGCAATAGAGAATATAAAGCTAGCTATAAAACAAAAAAAAATATCTCAAGATGAAATAAATGCAAGGTGTAAAAAAGTGCTAATGGCAAAAAAGTGGATGGGTTTAGATAAATATGAGCCAGTTGATCTTGAGAGAATAAGTCAGAAGATCATTACAAATAACACTGAAGTTATAAATAGAAAATTAGTTCAGTCTTCTTTAACTTTATTGCAGAATTATGATGACTTATTACCATTGCAAAATTTAGATACATTGAACATTGCTTCAGTTTGTATTGGAGAAAACACATCTGTATTTCAACAGGTCCTATCAAAGTATACCAAAGTTACTCATTTTACAATTTCTGATAATGCAAGTTCAAAAGAACAAGCACTTTTATTAAATAAATTATCTGAATTCAATCTTGTTATAGCTAGTGTACATAAATCAAATTCAAACCCCTGGAAGTCATATAAAATTAATAGAAATACTGATGTTTTTTTGCAATCTGTAGCTATGCAGTCAAAGGTTATTCTTACAATTTTTGCTAACCCATACAGTTTAAATTCTCTTTTCATCACTAATAATTTTGATGCATTAGTTTTATCATACCAAAATAGTGAGATTGCTCAAGATAAAACAGCCCAAGCTATTTTTGGAGGTTTTGCATTTAAAGGTAAAATACCTGTGTCAACTAAACACTTTAATTTAAATCAAGGAATTAAAACATATCCTATAAGAATGCGTTATGTTATTCCAGAAGAAATAAACTTTAAATCTGAAAATTTATATAAAATTGACAGTATTGTTGAAAGTGCAATTTCTGAAAAAGCGACGCCAGGATGTCAAGTTTTAATCGTTAAAGACGGTAATGTTTTCTTTAACAAAGCATATGGTTATCACACCTACCAAAAAAAAAATCATGTCTTGACAACTGATGTTTATGATGTTGCTTCTATTACAAAGATCGTTGCTACACTACCATTACTTATGAAAATGGTTGATAGTGGATATTTAGATTTAGAAAAGACATTGGGTGATTATTTAGAATTAGATTCTACAAATAAAGATACATTAGTTCTCAGAGATATTTTAGCTCATCAGTCTGGATTAAAGCCATGGATACCTTTTTATGCAGAAACTTTAAACTCAGATTCTACTGGTCTATTTACATTAAGAGACACATTATACAGTGAAATTAAAGACACAACTTATACACATCATGTCGCAAATAATCTTTTTTTACATAAAAACTATCCTGATTCAATTATAGATCAAATTGTTCAGTCTGATTTATTGAATAAGAGTAAATACAAATATTCTGACTTAGGTTATTACTTTTTTAAAAAAATTATTGAGGATTATTATCAATTAAGTTTGGATAAAATACTCGAAAGTAAATTTTATAAAAGTATTGGGATGCAAAGTCTAGGATATAACCCTTTAGAACGAATTAATTCTTCAAGAATTATACCAACAGAATTGGATTTTGTTTTTAGAAGTCAATTATTAAAAGGCTATGTCCATGATCAAGGGGCAGCTATGCAGGGTGGTGTTGGTGGGCATGCCGGTATTTTTGCAAATTCAAATGATTTAGCTAAAATTATGCAAATGTATCTTCAAGATGGAGAATATGCTAACCAAAAGTATATTTCTAAAAAAACACTCAAAGAATTTACTAAGTGCCAGTTTCCCGAAGATGATAATAGAAGAGGTGCTGGTTTTGACAAGCCAGTTTTAGATGATAAATTAGCAGGTCCAACTTGTAAGGGAATTTCAAAAAACAGTTTTGGGCATAGTGGTTTTACAGGTACTTTAGTTTGGGCTGACCCCAGCACCAATATAATTTATGTTTTTCTTTCTAACAGAATTCATCCGGACGCCGAGAATAAAAAACTCATTAAAATGAATATTAGAACCGAGATAATGAAAGTAATTTACGATAGTATATGAACGAAAATTTAAAAATAGGAGTTGTCTGTTATCCAACTTATGGAGGAAGTGGTGTTATTGCAACTGAACTTGGTATTGCACTAGCAAAAAAAGGTCATGAGGTTCATTTTATATCTTATGACCAACCCTTTCGTTTGGATATATTTTCTGAAAATATACATTATCATGAAGTATTAGTTCCTGACTATCCATTATTTGAATATGCTCCTTATGAACTTAATTTAACATCTAAGCTTGTTGATGTTGCTATTCATGAGAAATTAAATCTTTTACATGTTCATTACGCCATACCACATGCTTCAGCTGCTGTAAACGCACAACAAATTTTACTTTCTTATGGTATCAAGATTCCCATTGTTACTACTTTACATGGGACAGATATTACTTTACTAGGGAAAGATAAGTCTTTTAAACCTGTAATTGAATATGCTATTAATAAATCTGATGCTATAACTGTAGTATCAGAAAGTTTAAAAAAGGATACACTAAAGAATTTTAATATAACTAAGGAAATAAATACAATTTCTAATTTTATAGACATTGATATATATAAAAATAATTACGATGTCAATTTAAAAAAAACATTTGTTAAAAATGATGAATATCTTTTAACACATATTTCTAATTTTAGAAAAGTAAAGCGAGTATGTGATGTTGTTAAAATTTTTAAAAGGGTAAATTCAAAAATTCCATCAAAACTATTGATGATAGGAGATGGCCCCGATAGAATTAGAGCTGAAAATCTTGCTAGAGATTTAGGAATTGAAGACAAAATACGCTTTTTAGGAAAGATAAATATTACACACAAAATTTTAGCTTGTTCTGATATTTTTGTTTTACCATCCGAATCTGAAAGTTTTGGATTAGTTGCTTTAGAGGCTATGGCTAGTAAAAATGCTATAGTATCAACAAATATTGGTGGTATTTCTGAACTAAATATTGATAAAACCACAGGTTTCTTGTCAAAAGTAGGTGATATTGAAAAGATGACAAATGATATAATTTTGTTATTAAAAAAACCAGTGCTTTTAGAAAAATTTAAACTAAATGCTTATGAAAGGGCTTCTAAATTTGATTTACAAGAAATTTTACCTATGTATTTAAATATCTATTACGAATTATGCAAAGCTTAAAATATAAAATAATAGGTTTAACAGGAGGGATAGGGTCAGGAAAGACATTTGTTGCTAATATTTTTAAAAGGTTAGGTATTCCTGTTTTTAACGCTGATTATGAAGCAAAAAAAATAATGCATCAATCTTTAGATTTGAAAAATAAAATTAAAAGAGCATTTGGTGATGAGATTTACAAAGATAATCAACTTCAAAAAAAACTTTTGTCTAAACTTATTTTCAATAATGAAAAAAAATTAATTTTATTGAACAGTCTGGTACATCCTTATGTATTTAAAAGATTTAATCAGTGGTGTTTAAATAGTCAATCCCCAATACTTTTAAAAGAGTCAGCTATTTTATTTGAAAGTAATTCTGATAGAAAATGCGATAAAGTTATTTGTGTTGTTGCGTCCAAATTCATTAGAATTGATAGAGTAATGAAAAGAGATAATGTAGACAAGAATCATGTTCAATCAATAATTAGTTCACAAATTAGTCAACAAGAAAAAGTAAAAAAATCAGACTATTTAATTAATAATAACGAATCTGAACTAATTTTACCGCAAATTATCGGAATTATTAATCACATTAAATCTACGATTATTTAAAAAGTAATGTCGTTATATAAAATAAAATTGCTAAATCTATAAACAAAAGTAATCCAAATAAAGTAGGATTTATTTCATATAGCTCTTTTAGTTTTTCCCAAATATTTTTCATTGTAAATTTTTTGTAAAATGTTCTAAAACCAGTATGTTTTCCACGTGATGAGTTTGTGGAAACATATCAACAGGTTGAATATTTTTAACTGCATATTGTTCTTTAAGTATTGATAGGTCTCTTGATTGTGTTGCCGAATTGCAACTCACATAAACTATCCTTTTAGGTTGGATTTTTAGTATCTGTTGAACTACTTTTTTGTGCATTCCGTCTCTTGGAGGATCTGTAATTATCACATCAGGACTATCATTTGCTTTTATAAAATCTTCAGAAAATATTTCTTTCATGTCTCCAGTAAAGAAAGAGCAGTTTTTTATATTATTTTTTTTGGTATTTTCTTTTGCTGCAACTATTCCTTCTTTTACTGAATCAATACCAATAACTTTTTTTACATCTTTAGCTATGTATTGGGCTATTGTTCCAGTTCCAGTATATAAGTCATATACAACATCTGACTTTTTAATTTTGGCTAATTCTTTTGTTTTCTGGTACAAAATTTTTGTTTGTTTGATGTTTGTTTGAAAAAATGTTTTAGCCCCTATTTTAAATTCTAGCTCATCAATTTTTTCAGTTATATGGTCCTTGCCATGATAACATATAATCTTTTGATCATAGATAGTATTATTTGCTTTTTGATTGATAGTATATAATAGAGATGTAACACTTGAAAACGAGTTTTTAATGTGTTCAAGAAGAAATTTAATTTGTTTTGGATTATTTTCAAAAAATTGTACAAGAACCATAAGCTCATTAGTTGAGGATATTCTAACTAGTAAATTTCTAAGAAGACCTTTTTGTTCTTTTAAATCAAAAAAAGTTAAATTATGTTTTTCAGCAAATTTTTTTACGGATAATCTAATTGAATTGGAAGGCTCTTTTTGTAGATGACAATTTTTTATATCTAATACTTTGTCAAACATTCCTGGAATATGAAATCCTAAACTATTTTTATTTTTTATTTCTTTTTTTGATTTTATTTCAGCTGAATTCAGCCATCTTTTATTAGAAAATGTAAATTCCATTTTATTTCTGTAATAGTATTGATCTTCACTTCCAATAATGGTATTAATTTTCTTTAAACTAACTCCTCCTATCTTAATTAAATTATTAAGAATCTCTTTTTCTTTAAATTCTAGCTGAGATTGGTAATTCATATTTTGCCATTTGCATCCACCACATGTGCCAAAGTGTTCGCATTTTGGTTTGATTCTTTTTTTTGAATAACTTATAGTCTTTTCTATTTTTGCTTCCCAGTATTTGCGTTTTTTTTTAAATACTAAAATATCACATATATCTCCTGGTACACCTTTATGCACAAAAATCACCTTACCATCATGCCTGGCTACTGATTTGCCTTTAAATGCAATATCTGTTATTAAAATTTGTTTTAACAGCATAGGTTTTTTGTTTCTTCTTCCCATTTTGTAAAGTTATATATTTACTTAATAATACTGTATATTTGCTATATTAAAAAACACATAATGAATTCATCAAAATACTACATAAACTTAGAGCATGAATACGGGGCTCATAATTACCATCCACTTCCAGTTGTTTTAAGTAGGGGGGAAGGTGTATTTGTTTGGGATGTTGAAGGTAATAAATATTACGATTTTCTCTCTGCATATTCTGCTGTCAATCAAGGACACTCTCATCCAAAAATTATACAAGCTTTGAAACAGCAGGCAGATATTTTAACTCTAACCTCAAGAGCCTTTCATAATGATACTTTGGGTGAATATGAAAAATATATAACTGAATATTTTGGTTATGAAAAGGTATTACCAATGAATACAGGTGTTGAGGGTGGAGAGACTGCAAATAAGTTGGCTAGAAAGTGGGGTTATATGAAAAAAGGGATTCCAAATAATAAAGCAAGAATAATTTTTGCTAAAGGAAATTTTTGGGGGAGAACATTAGCAGCTATTTCTTCATCCGACGATCCGTTATCATATGAAGGATTTGGACCATATATGCCAGGATACGATTTAGTTCCATATGATGATTTACAAGCACTTGAGAAAGAGTTTAAAGATCCAAATGTAGCGGCATTTATGGTTGAGCCTATTCAGGGTGAGGCAGGAGTTGTTGTTCCATCTGAAGGTTATTTGTCTGGTGTAAGAAAATTATGTGATAAATACAATGTATTATTTATTGCCGATGAAGTTCAAACAGGAATAGCTCGAACAGGAAAATTGTTGGCAACTGATTATGAAGATGCTCGTCCCGATATTTTAGTTTTAGGTAAAGCCCTTTCAGGTGGTGTTTTTCCAGTTTCTGCTGTTTTAGCAGATAATGAAATAATGATGTGTATAAAGCCTGGTGAACATGGTTCTACCTATGGAGGTAATCCATTGGCTAATAAAGTTGCTGTTGCGGCATTAGAAGTTATAAAGAATGAAAGATTAGCCGAAAACGCGCTAATTTTAGGCAATATTTTAAGAGATGAGCTTAAAAAAATAAGTTCAGATATGATAACTACAGTAAGAGGAAAAGGTTTATTAAATGCAATTGTAATAAAACCTAAAAATGGAAATGATGCATGGGATGTATGCCTAAGGTTAAGAGATAATGGTTTGTTAGCAAAACCAACCCATGGTGATATTATTAGATTCGCACCTCCTTTGATTATCTCAGAAAAACAACTACATGAATGTATTTTTATAATTAAAAAAACAATACTTTCATTTTAAACATGAGTAAAAAATTAAAAACAGTTGATGAGATTGTCAATAAATATTCTGTTGATAGTAGCCCCTTTAAAAAAAAATTATTTATTTCACTAGGTTTTTTGTTCGTTGTTTTTGCTATCATTGGTATTTGGATTCCTGGATGGCCTACTGTTTCTTGGGCAGTGCCTGCTGCGTTTTTATTTTCTTTATCTAGTAAAAGACTTTTTGTATGGACACTTTCAAACCGTTTTTTTGGTGCAGCAATTTTTGATTATTATGCATCTGGAAAAACTTTAACAAGTAAGGTTAAAAATATTATTGTGCTAATGATTGCATTTATGACTGTAATATCATCTTTTTTTGTTTTTTCACTTTCGACACTCGGTAATGGAAATATATTTGATTATGCAAGTTGGGACGGAAGAGATGAATATGCTTTAGGTTCTGTTGCTATTTTAATTTCTGGTTTAATTGGAATTTTGTATATTTATACAATTAAATTAAGAAAAAAATGAGAATAACTAATTTAATAGTTTTATTTTTTTTCCTCATATTAGACGCAAAATCTCAGCCTAACATAGTTGGTAAAGTTTTTGAATTTTCTAGTAGCGGTGATACTATTCCTATTTTTGGTGCAAATGTATACTGGAAAAATTCAACTATCGGAACAACTACAGACAAAAATGGTGTTTTTACTTTAAGAAATATAAGTGATGATTTTTCTGAAATAAATTTTAGTTATGTTGGCTATAATATATTAAGTACTCAGTTTATAGATAACACCCTTTTTGTTGTAATGCAAAATTCAGTAGACTTAAAAGACGTTGAAATAAATGAGAAAACAAATGCAACTCAAATTTCTTTAATAAATCCTGTAAATACCCAAACAATAACAGTTAAAGAAATTCACAAAGCTGCTTGTTGTAATCTGTCAGAAACTTTTGAAACAAATAGTTCAGTTGATGTTTCTTATTCTGATGCAGTTAGTGGTATTAAACAGATTAAAATGTTAGGTTTAGCGGGTAATTATGTTCAAATTACAAGCGAACTACTTCCATTAGTTAGAGGGATGCAAAGATCTTATGGTTTGACTTATGTACCTGGAACTTGGATTGAAAATATTCAAATTACTAAGGGATCTGCTTCAGTAGTTAATGGTTTTGAATCTTTAACAGGACAGATCAATGTTGAATACTTTAAACCTGAAGATTCATCAGATAAAATCAAATTAAATTTATATGCAAGTTTGATTGGAAAATTAGAAAAAAATTTAATTTTAACTAAACATTATGATAAATGGAGCTCAAATTTATTTGCTCATATGAGTTATTTTGATAGAGAAATTGACCATCATGGCATCAGTTTAAATTCATCTGAAAAAGGAGATGGTTTTATTGACATGCCCAAATTCAAACAATTTAATATTCTCAATAGATGGCAATATAATGGATCTAATAAATTAAAATATCAAATAAATTTTAGAGGTGTTTTCGAGGAAAGATTGGCTGGTCAAATTACATCAATTGATAACCCATACAAAGCTGATATAAATAATAATATATTTCAAGTATATGGTAAGTTAGGCTATATTAGAGATACAGCAAAAAGTATAGGATCTCAGTATAGTTTTACCTCGCATAAATTAGGTGCAGTTTTCGGTAATAATAAATATGATGCAACACAGGAAAGCATATCATTTAATTTTATTAGCGAAGAACAAACAAATGAATTTAATCTAATAAAATATGGGTCAAGTTATTTTGCTGATAGGTATGTAGAGTCATTTACAGGAAACATATCAAACCCTTTTAATAACAAAAGACGAGTTGACTTAGTTTCTGGAGTTTTTCTGGAGCATCAATATGAAAAACAAAAGTTAAATTTGATTTCAGGTATTAGATCAGATTATTATAATAATAAAAATAAGATTTATGTCTTGCCAAGATTTAACTTAAAGTACAATGCTAATGATAACACAGCTCTAAGAATTTCAGCAGGAAGATCTTTTCGTATATCAAATATCTTTTCTGAGAATCTACAATATTTAGCATCATCACGACTTATATTTAATGATTATACACTTGATCCAGAAGTTGGATGGAATTATGGCTTAAATTTGTCATATTGCTTTTACTTTCTAGATAATGAAGGAGTTTTAAATGTAGATTTATATCGAACAGTATTTAATAATCAGATTATCGTTAATCTTGAGGAAAGAAATGTATTACAATTTAGTAATCTTGAGGGAGTATCATATTCAAATGTACTACAAATTGATGCAGACTACAATATTTTATATAATTTGAGTTTACGTTTAAGCTACAAATTAAATAACTCTATTTCTACATATAATAATATAGAAAAGGAACTGCCTCTACAGCCATTCAGTAGAGCGTTAATAAATTTATCATACGAAACTAATGATGAAAAACTGTTGTTTGATATTACACTAAATTACAATGGAAAGAGTAGACTTCCTGAAAACTTAGTTTCCAATGAAAAATTTTCTGATCCATTTTTAATTTTAAATAATCAAGTTACTTATAAGTTTGAGTCATTTGATTTATATTTAGGCGGAGAAAATATTACTAATTTTACTCAGCCTAATCCAATAATAGATTCTGAAAATCCTTTTGGTAATGATTTTGATGCTGCATTAATATGGGCACCAGTTATGGGAAGGAATTTTTATTTAGGTGCTAGATATAAATTTAATTAATGTTTATGAAAATGAAAAACTTAACTCTACTGAAAATGAAAAATTTACTACTTCTTTTGCTATTTATTTTAAATTACTCTGTCTATTCACAGAATAATGCTACAGATTTTACAACTGAGGATTGTAATGGTGTAACACATAATTTATTTGACTCTTTAGATGCTGGAAATGTAATTGTTATTTCGTGGGTAATGCCATGTGGTCCTTGTGCTACATATACACTTCCTGCCTACAATGCTGTTCAGGCGTTTTCTTCAACACATCCAGGCTTAGTTGATTTTTATTTAGCTGATGATTATGCAAATAGTTCTTGTGCATCGATTGCTAACTGGGCAATTAACTATAATATGCCAAATCATACTGCATTTTCTTCTCCTGCAATAAATATGCTTGATTACGGTTCACCAGGAATGCCAAAAGTTGTTGTTTTAGCAGGTGAGGATCATACTGTTCTCTATAATGAAAATGATGATAAAATTAATTATGCGGCTGTTGAAATGGCAATAAACAATGCTTTGGCACTAAGTTTTGTGCCAAATATTGCTAATTCATCTATTCATGTTTTTCCAAATCCCGCTAGTAAAACTTTAAATATAACTTTCACTGAAGAAAATTTCATTAATTTTAAAGGCTTAGAAATAAAAAATATTTATGGCAAAGCTATAGAATCTTATTCTTTTAAGAATCTACAAAGTTATTTAGATAATTTGAAAATTGATATAAGCCACCTTGAAAATGGAACTTACTTTTTGAGTTTTTTAAGTGGTAAAAATAAAACAGTTACAAAGTTTGTGGTTTTACAATAACTTATGTAGTATCTCAATTGCAGATTTTGCTATAACACTTCCAGGACCAAAAATCTTAGATACACCAGCTTTATATAAAAAATCATGATCTTGTTGAGGTATTACACCTCCTGCAATTACTAAAATATCTTGACGATTATGCTTTTTAAGCTGCTTTATTACTTCAGGTATTAATGTTTTATGACCTGCAGCAAGAGAAGAGATTCCAATCATATGAACATCATTTTCAATAGCTTGATTAGCGACTTCTTCAGGTGTTTGAAAGAGAGGACCAATATCCACATCAAATCCTAAGTCTGCAAATGCAGTAGCTACTATTTTAGCTCCTCTATCATGTCCGTCTTGTCCCATTTTAGCTATCATGATTCTTGCTCTTCTTCCATTTTTTTGTGCAAATTTATTTGATAAATTTGAGGCTTCATCAAAATATTTATTCTCTTTTATAGCCATTTTGTATACTCCTGTTAATGTTTGGTTTTTAGCAACATATCTACCAAAATTTTTTTCTAGCGCATGTGAAATTTCTCCCAATGTTGCTCTTTCTTCTGCAGCTAATATAGCTAGTTCTAAAAGATTGTCATTATTATTACATGCATTAGTAATCTTTGATAGTATTTTCTTGATTTTTTTATTATTTCTATTCTTTTTAAGACTCTTTAGTTTTTTGATTTGGGATTTTCTGACTTCATCATTATTTATCTCAAGTATTTCTATTGAACTATCTTCACGTTCAAGCGGGTTAAAATTAATGCCAACAATTATATCTTCATTATTATCAATCCTTGCTTGTTTTTTTGCTGCAGCTTGTTCAATTTTAATTTTTGGCACACCAGTTTCTATAGCTTTAGCCATCCCCCCAAGTTCTTCAATTTCATTTATTAGCAACCAAGCCTTTTCAGCAATCTCTTTTGTAAGGTATTCAATATATATTGATCCTCCCCAAGGGTCAACAACATCACATAGATTTGCTTCTTTTTGCAAATAAAGTTGAGTTTCTCTTGCGATTTTGGCAGAAAATTCTGTTGGTAGTGCAATAGCTTCGTCCAACGCGTTTGTGTGTAGACTTTGTGTTCCTCCCATTACTGCAGCCATCGCTTCAACACATGTTCTTGTTATATTATTAAATGGATCTTGTTCTGTCAAACTCCATCCACTTGTTTGGCAATGAGTTCTAAGCATTAAAGATTTAGGATTCTTGGGGTTAAATTCGGAAATTAATTGAGCCCATAGTAGCCTAGCTGCTCTCATTTTGGCTATTTCCATAAAATGATTCATGCCAATTCCCCAAAAAAATGAAATTCTTGGGGCAAAATCATCAATATTAATTCCTGCTTTTATACCTGTTCTCACATATTCTAAACCATCTGCCAATGTATATGCAAGTTCAATATCTGCAGTTGCACCTGCTTCTTGCATATGATAACCTGATACAGATATACTATTAAATTTTGGCATTTTTTGCGAAGTATATTTAAAAATATCTGAAATTATTCTCATTGATTTTTCAGGAGGATATATGTAAGTATTTCTTACCATAAATTCTTTTAAAATATCGTTTTGTATTGTGCCCGCCAGTTTATCAATTTTAACATTTTGTTCTTTAGCTACTGCAATATAAAAAGCTAATATTGGCAATACTGCCCCATTCATAGTCATTGATACTGACATTTTATCAAGTGGAATTCTATCAAAAAGTATTTTCATGTCTTCAATAGAATCAATAGCCACTCCTGCCATTCCTATATCTCCTTTCACCCTTACATGATCTGAATCATATCCTCTATGCGTTGCAAGATCAAAGGCAACTGACAATCCTTTTTGACCAGCTTCAAGATTTTTTCTATAAAATTTATTTGATTCCATAGCTGTAGAAAAGCCTGCATATTGTCTTATTGTCCATGGTCTAGTTGAGTACATTGTAGTATATGGTCCTCTTAAATATGGGGGTATGCCAGAAACGTAGTTTAAATGTTTTATATTTTTTAGATCATCTTTATTAAATCTATTCTTGATTGTAATATCCTCCGCTGTTTTCCAAAAAGATGTTGCTTTTTTATGATTTATACTTTTTGTTATGTTAAACTCTTTTAAAATTTCAGCTACTAAATAATCAATAAAATATGAACCTTTTGTGGGGTCTTCAACTTTATCAAAGAAACTTTCTTTTTTAAGAATGATTTGTTGATTTCTGCATATTCTAGCTTTAAACTCATTTCCTTCCTTGAGTTTAAGTTCTTTAGGGTAACTCATGATAGCATTAGTGCCTCCAAAAATTGCTGACATACATTGTGTTGTGTTTTTAATTATATTATTGTAAGCAAATGTATCTTCTTTGTCTTTGGAACTGTTTGTAGATAAAATAAATGGGTCAAATCCTGATTTGTTTTTCCATATTATTCTAAAAGCTTTAATTTTTGCTATTTCTAAAAAAAAGTCACTTCCTATTTCAAAAACGAACTGATAGTTTTTTTTGCTGCTTTTTGTTTGAGATAATGCACTTTTAATTTGTTCATTTACAGTGTCACCTCTTACAATTATTGAGTTTAAAAAATTTTTAGTATCAAAATCTGTGTAACCATGAAATGCTCCTTGAACTTTTCTGTTTTTTGAAAATTCATTCCATTTGTTTGGGAAATTTTTTTCATAATTAGAAAAATCTAATCTGATATGCTCAATAGATATATCTTTAAGTAAATAAGATAAATTTTTTGGGTTAGAGAAGCAAATACCATTAACATTATTTTTTAAAGCATTTAATGCTAACTTATTTGCTTTTTTTGCGTCTACAACCTCTATAAATTCATAAATATGCCAACTTTCTGGAAAGTTGATGTTAAACGATTTTATTTTGTCGTCATAATGATACAAAGTATCAATATTTATTCCTTGTCTCTTTTTTTTTAAGTTATTTTTATTTGTTAAATTTAAGTTGAGGTATAGTTGTTTTTCCCACTCTTTCTTTGTAACAGGTTTGAAATTATATTCTAATTTTTTGTTTTTTTTCATCGTATAATAAAAAGATCTTCATTATCTTTTTTCATTAGGTATTTCTCTCTAGCTATTCTTTCTTGTTCATTAGCATTATTTTCTAAAAGTATTTTTTTTATGCTATCTTTTTTTATTTCGTTGCTTAGAAATTTCTTTCTTTCTTGTAAATAATTTATTTTTTTGATTGTTGATTTTTTATTTATTAAGTTATAATCATCAATAAAAAGCATCCAAATTAAAAAAAGAAAAATTGTTATTGTGTATTTGTTACGTATAAGATTAATAATTTGGACATAAAATGATTTTTCTTTACCCATAATACAAAGATATAAAAAGCAAAAAAAACTACTTATGTTATAAAATATCAATTAATTATAAGTTTCTACCTAATAAGAAAATAGTTGGTTTTTTTTCTAATTTTATTTTTTGTGACTTCCATTCATAAAGATATTTTGTTTTGACATATTCTTTGGTAGAGGTTAAATCGCATGCAATGCACAACTTTATTTTGTTAGAGCAAGTATTTAAAATACTTGAAAATAGTTGATTATTTCTGTATGGGGTTTCAATAAATATTTGTGTTTGATTTTTTGATAGAATAATTTGTTCAAATTGTTTTAGTTGTTTTTCTCTCATTTTTTTTTCTATAGCCAAATAGCCATTAAAAGTAAAGTTTTGCCCGTTAAATCCAGAACCCATTAATGCAAGTAATATCGAGGATGGGCCAACCAAGGGGACCACATCTACTTGATATTCGTGTGCGTAACAAACAATTTCAGCTCCCGGATCAGCAATACAAGGCATGCCGACATCTGATAGTAGCCCAATATTTTTATTTAGTAAAATATTTTTTAAAAAATCTTCTTGTAAGTTTATTTTATTATGCTTACCATTTAATAAAAATATTATTTCATTAATATTTTTCTCTTTATATATTTTTTTAATGTTTCTTCTTGCAGACTTTATGTTTTCTACAATAAAAATATCTATTTCTTGAATCGCTTTTTTAATTGGTTTAGTTAAGGATTCTTCATGTCGATTTTCAGCTATTACTGAAGGTATTAAATATAGTTTTCCTTTACTCAATGTTTTTTATTATTTTATCGCAAGCCTTATCTAATAATTTAAAAACTATTTCAAATCCATCTTTGTTTCCGTAATATGGGTCTGGTACGGATTTATTTAAGCATGGTTCTATTTCATTTAAAATTAGTTTGATTTTTTCTTTTTCTTTAGTTTCAGTAGCTATTTTTTTTAAATCATTATAATTATTAATATCCATAGCGAAAATAATATCGAACTTGTTGAAATCAGATTTTTCAAATTGTCTTGCTTTGTACTTGCTGATATTGATGTTGTTTTTTTTCGCAATTTCTATTGCTCTTCTGTCAGGAGATTTGCCTGAATGATAATCTGCTGTTCCAGCAGATTCCACCAATTTAATCAAATTTTGTTTATTTTTTTTTTAAGAATTCCTTCAGCTAGAGGAGATCTACATATGTTGCCTAAGCAAACCATTAGTATTTTCATTCCTATGATAGTGTTAATTTTTTTTCTATGTCTGAAAGATATCCTTTAAAGCGTTTGTCTGTGTCTGCAAGATTATTTACTGTTTTACATGCGTGTAAAACAGTGGCGTGATCTTTATTACCGCAATGTTTTCCAATCATAGCTAATGAATTTTTTGTCATTTGTTTTGAAAAGTACATAGCTAATTGTCTGCACTGTACAATTTCTCTTTTTCTAGTTTTAGATTTCATTGTTTCAATAGGAATATCAAAGTAGTCACATATGACTTTTTGTATAAAGTCAATTGAAACTTCGCGGACTGTGTTTTTGACAAATTTATCAAGCATGCTTTTTGCTAAATCTATTGTAATCTCCTTTTTGTTTAAGGAAGATTGTGCTAGCAAAGATATAAGAGCACCTTCCAGCTCTCTAACATTAGTTGTTATTGAATATGCGATATACTCAATAACTTCGTATGGAATTTCAATTCCGTCTTTTTTGATTTTTTTCTTAAGAATGGCAAGTCTTGTCTCTAGTTCAGGTGATTGAAGATCAGCAGAAAGTCCCCATTTGAATCTAGATAAAAGCCTTTGTTCTATACCAACTATATCAACTGGTGCTTTGTCAGAGGTAAGGATAACTT
Organism: uncultured Bacteroidota bacterium; assembly: GCA_902627575.1. Taxonomy (GTDB): domain Bacteria; phylum Bacteroidota; class Bacteroidia; order Flavobacteriales; family BACL11. Next base: position 26,035 of record CACOJQ010000002.1, on the reverse strand, counting down.
GTTTTTTATTTTGATGCAAATGGTTAAAAATATGAAAGAAAACATCTTGAGTTTTTTCTTTACCGCATAAAAATTGTACATCATCGATAATTAAAACGTCTATAGATTGATAAAAATGAACAAAATCATTTTTTTTATTATCCATTATTGCGTCTACGAACTGAGTTTGAAATTTATCAGCTGAAACATATAAAACTGTTTTATCAGGTTTTGTGTTTTTTATTTCGATTCCAATTGCATTGGCAAGATGAGTTTTACCTAGTCCTCCACTTCCGTAAATAAATAATGGATTAAAAGACGTTCCTCCTGGATTTTGAGAAACTGCATATCCTGCAGATCGGGCTAATCTGTTGCAGTCACCTTCAACAAAAGCGTCAAATGTATATGATTCGTTTAGTTGAGGATTTATGTTTATTTTTTGCAGACCAGGAATAATAAATGGATTTCTGATTGAAGAACTGCTACTCATATCCATTGGTATGCTGATAGGCTGGTTAGTTACTGTTTCTTGTCCTGTACTTGGAACTTTAGTGATGTAAGGTTTTTTAGATCCTGGATTATCTAATAAAATATTATACTCAAGTTTAGCATCTTTACCTAGTTCTCTTTTTAGTGTTTTTTTAATTAGAGTTATATAATTATTTTCAATCCATTCATAAAAGAATTGACTTGGTACCTGTATCGTTAGTATCTGTTTGTTTAGACTTACAGCTTTTATTGGTTTAAACCATGTTTTGAAGTTTTGTGCTGTAACATTATCTCTTATTATATTTAAGCAATTATTCCAAATTTCTTGACAACTTGTTTCGGGCATTTTTGATACTTATTTAGCTTTTGTTTATAGTTTTTAATTTGTTTTATTGTTAGCAAATATTAAAAAGATATTGTTAATATAAAAGAAAATTTACGCTTGACTTTTAATTTTTTTTTACTTGTTAAATTTGCTAGATAAGGTTTTTTCTAAAATCTTAAAAAAAGCATCAATTTTATGCGTTTTTTGTATTTTTTTTAACAAAAATGGGCCTTCCAAATACTTTTTTAAAATGCTTATTTTGATTAAAATTAAAATCAATCCTGCCAAGATTAATTCCACCCCAACCCACTTGATTTATTATTACATCTTTTTTTTCTTTATTTTTAACGTGTAAAGGTTCTTCAAGAAACGAATGTGTATGTCCACCAATTATTAAATCGATATGTTTACTTTCTTGAGCTAATACTATGTCAGAGACTTTAGATGTTTTATATTTTAGACCAAGATGCGATAAACATATAATCAAATCACATTTTTTTTCTTTTTTGAGAAATTTGGCAATTTTGTTAGATTTGATTATTGGATCTTCATATATAACATTACCATAAAGTTTTTTAGGTACAAGTCCTTCTAGTTTAACACCGATTCCATATACACCTATTTTAATTCCTGCTTTTTTAAAAATTTTGAATTTTTTAAATTTATTTTTCAAGTTAGTTTTTTCAAAATTATAATTTGAACTAATAAAAGGAAAATTAGCATTTGGTAATTGTTTTTCAAGTTCATCTAGTCCATTATCAAAGTCATGATTTCCTAATGTTGCTGCATCATATTGCATTTCACTCATAATTTTAAGTTCTAGCTCCCCTTTAAAGTAATTAAAGTACGGGGTTCCCTGAAATATGTCTCCTGCATCAAATAATAGAACATGTTTATTTTTTTTTCTTATGTCATTAATTATTGTTGCTCTTTCAGCCATACCACCGTACCCTTTATATTTGCCTGTTTTAAATGGATGTATTCTACTGTGAGTATCGTTTGTATGCAAAATAATCAGTTTTGTTAATTTTTCACTTTTGATAGTAAAGGATGGTAATATTGTCATCCCTAATGCACCAATGCAGCTATTTTTTATAAATTTTCTTCTACTATTCATGATTTAGAATTATTCTTTCATCTAATGTCACTTTTATTGTGTCAATCTGACTACAGTAATCAATTATAACATCTCTAAGTTTTAAATTTAATTTCTTCTTTTCAATTTTTTTGAAGAAATTCATGTTGTCACCTCCATTTGCTAAATAATCAGATGTTAAAATTTTAATTTTTGTACTATTTGCAAAATAATTGTCTATGTGTATTGTGTCATTTATATGAACTTTAGTTTCATTTTTAAATGATTTAATATTCATGCCTGAAAATGGTTCTCCTGATCGATTAATTATATAATCTATAAGTAATTTAAACGTCTCTTTATTTATTTCTAATATGACAAGTTCATTTTCAAAAGGCATTAACTCATATATTTTTTCTCTCGTGACGTATCCTTGATAGATTTCAGTTCTAAGTCCTCCTTTATTCATAATACAAATGTCAGCATCAGCATAATGCAGACAAAGATCAGTTACAAAATTACCAATTGTACTTTCAGGAACATTTTTTGTGAGATCATATTTTGAGTAACATAAGGTGTCTTTCATATACTGATAAATAATTTTATCGTAAGGTTCTATTAGAGAACTAATTTTATTATCAGATTTTATATTTTGAACTTTAATATAATTTTGATTTTTATTAAATTTTGTATTGTAAAATTCATTTGAGCATGCAAAGAAAAGCAATGCATACAATAAAATTAGTTTGTTTTTTATCTTCATAGTCAATGCAATATTAAAAATTTTTAGTTTTAATATGTATTATTGCAATATGTATTTTTTTGAAACTAAATTAAGAGTTAGGTATGCAGAAACCGATCAAATGGGTTTTGCTTATTATGGCTCCTATGCACAATATTATGAAGTTGGAAGAGTTGAGTTATTTAGGTCGCTTGGATTTTCATATAAGACAATTGAAAAAATGGGTTTCTCTTTACCTGTAATCAATTGGAATATTTCTTACAAAAAACCTGCTTTTTACGATGATGAGTTAACTATTAAAACAATAATTAATAAAGTTCCTTCTAAAACAATTGTATTTGATTATGAAATTTACAATGAAGCAAATGAATTGTTAAATATTGGACAAGTTACTCTAATGTTTGTAAACATTCTGACAAATAAAACTTGCACGGCACCACAGATAATAATAGATAGTATTAAAAAAAAAATAACTTAAGTTAGTAAAGATATTTTTTTTAAAACTATGTCAATCATTTTATTTACGGTTATATAATAATTCTTACTGTAACTTTTAGAAAGGCGATTTCCAATCACAGCACAAATTGTTAAAGTGTTATGGCCAAGAGTTTTACCTAAATAATATAGTGCAGAAGTTTCCATTTCAAAATTTTTTATTTTTAAATTTTTATATTTGAAATTTTGCATTTTTTCTTCCAATAATTCAATTGAAGGTGAAATTCTAAGTTCTCTTCCTTGCGGCCCATAAAATCCTGGAGCGGTAGCGGTAATACCTTGGTTAATATCTCCAAAAAGATTTAATAAACTTTGAGAAGCTTCAACAACGTATGGTTTTGATAATTTGTTAGGCCATTTTATATGTTGTAAAAACGCTTTACTAATATCATTATTTAGTACATTTTTATTGCTGTAGAAGTGAGCTAGGTTATCTAGTCCTAATGCGTATGAAGAGGCAATTAATGAATCTACTTTGATATTTTTTTGTAGTGAACCACAAGTACCAATCCTTATAATATTTAATGATTTTGATTTTTGATTTTTGATTCTTGTTTTAAAATTAATGTTGAATAGTGCGTCTAATTCGTTTATTACAATGTCAATGTTATCAGGGCCAATACCTGTTGAAATGACACTTATTTCTTTTTTATTAATTAATCCAGTATGAGTTATAAACTCTCTGTGTTGTATTCTATGAATTACTTTGTCAAATTTATTTGAAACTAATTCTACTCTCTGAGGGTCTCCTACTAAAATAATCGTGTCAGCTATTTCTTCTTTTGATAAGTTTAGATGATAAATTTTATTTTTATTTGAAAGTATTAGTTCTGTGTCAGCTATGCTATTCATAGTAAATATGTAATTTTGTATTTACAAATTTAACTAAATAATACAAGTATGTTAAAAAATAAAATATTAGTTCCAATAGGATTTTCAGAACAGTCAATTTGTGCTTTAGAGCAGGCTATAAATCTAGCAAAGATTAATAATTCAGACATTGTTTTATTGTCGGTAATTAAAGAACAGAGTACTATACAATCATTATTTTTAGACGATAATTCAGAGGAATTAAAAATCAAAGTTAAAGAGAAGCTGGATAGTCTAGCTTTAGAATATCATCAAAAGAAAAATATTTCAATTGATACCATGATTGCAAAAGGCAAAATTTATGAGCAAATTAATATAGTTGCCGACATTATTTCTGCAGATTTAATTGTTATGGGAACAAACGGCTCACAAGGTAGAAAGAGTAGTACTATTGGTTCCAATGCTGAAAAGGTTGTAAGGCTAGCTAAATGTCCTGTTATTACAATTAAGGGCAAAGATCATAGAAAAGGATGTAAAAATATTATACTTCCTTTAGATATGGAAAAAGAAACTAAGGAAAAGGTCACTTACGCATTGGAATATGCAAGATATTGGGATGCTACAGTTCGTGTAGTTTCTGTTTTATTGGAAGACAATAATTTAGTCAAAGAAAAATTAACTAAAAATATTAATCAGGTTAGAGATTTCATTACAAAAGCTGGTGTTAATTGTACTTCAGAACTAGTTGAGGGTGAAAAGAAACAGACTTTAGGTGATTTTGTATTTGAATACAGTAAGAAATTTGAAGCAGATTTAATTATAATTATGACTAAAAAAGAAGAATTATCATTTTCAAATAACATAAGTGTGACAGCTAGATATATAATTAATAACTCTGAAATCCCTGTCATGAGCGTAAAACCCAAAGAATCAAAATACATTAGTCCTCCAACTACCTCTTTTTAATGAATTTAGTTTCTGAACTACATAATGTTTGTAAAAGTAATAATTTAACTATTGCTACAGCTGAAAGTTGTACTTCTGGTCTTATCTCATCAACAATTTGTTCAATAAGTGGTGCTTCATCTATTTTTAAAGGTGCTATAATTGCTTATCAGGATAATATAAAAATAAATCAATTGGGCATATCTAAAGCATTAATTGAAAAAGAAACTTCTGTCTGCATAGAGGTAGCAAAAAAAATGGCTGAAAATTCATTAAAAATTTTCAATTCAGATTATTCTATTTCTTCTACTGGATATACTGGTCCAAATGGAGGAAATAATAAATATCCAATAGGAACTGTATTTATTGCCATTTCAAATAAAAAAGAGACATGCGTAAAGCATTTTTTTCTAACTGGTTCAAGAGAATCTGTTGTTAATCAAGTTGTTCAAAATGCAATTCAACTATTGATTATGCAAATAAAAAAAAATGAGTAATAGAACTTTTATTTTATTTTAGATTGTATATTTGCATCCAAAATTTTTGAAAAATGTCTAAGATTTGTCAAATTACCGGTAAAAAAGTAATGGTTGGAAATAACGTTTCACACGCAAACAATAAAAACAAAAGAAAGTTTTATCCAAACTTGCAAACTAAAAAGTTTTTTGTTCCTGAAACCGGAGAAACAGTAATATTAAAAGTTTCTGCTAAGGCAATTAGAACTATTAATAAAAATGGTATTGCATCTGTTTTAGCTAAAGCTAAATCAAACGATAATATTCTAGTCTAATATTCTAAAAAATATTTTACAAATAAGTTGCTATATTTGGTGAATAATATTTTCTAATCTTTTAAAATTATATAATGAAAAAAAATAAACTAAGTTTTTTGTTATTATCAGCTCTAATTTTCATGATTTCATCTTGCAAAAAAGAAGAATCAATATTAGGTTGTACAGATTCTACAATGTTTAATTATAATCCCGAAGCTACTGAAGATGATGGTTCGTGTATATCAATAATTTTAGGTTGTACAAATGCAACAATGTTTAATTATAATCCTAACGCAAATACAGATGATGGAAGTTGTTTATCTGCTTTTGATGTTGCTTTAGGAGAATGGGATATCAACCCTGATTGTGAAGAGTATACTATACCAGTTATTGGTACTACAATTTCATTAAACGATCAACTACCTGAGTCCATAGAGGTGATGGGAAGTAACGATATTCTTTTTATAGAAATTGGTGAAACAGAAGTTAATGGTACCATTGATAATTTTGGTGTTATAATAGTTCCTTCACAAATCGTATCAATTGATATGGGCTTTGGTCCGATGGATATTGAAGTTGAGGGAGATGGTATAGTTTTGACTGAATCAACTGGCAATATTGATCTAACATATTCATTTGAAATAGAAATGATTCCAAATTTTCCTATTTCAGAATCTTTAGATTGTTCAATTTCTTTATCTAAATAATATTGTTTTAAATGAAGTGGATATTTATTTTGTTATTACTAACAAATGGTTCACTGGTTTTTTCACATGATTTTAGCAAAGCAGATACTTTGCGAGGTTTCTTGAGCGAATATAGATCATGTTACGATGTTAAATTTTATGATTTACGGGTTACTATAGATGATCATGAAAAGTCTATTGAACAGTCTTCAAACACTATACATTTTCTAGCTTTAGTTGATTTTAGTACTTTTCAAATAGATTTAGCATCCAATATGCAAATTACATGTATTGAGTTCGAGGGAGATAGTTTACAATTTACAAGAGATTTTGATGCAGTTTTTGTAAATTTCAATAGGAAAATTTTTAAGCATGAGAATAATAAGATTACCGTTCATTATTGGGGATATCCAAGAGAAGCAAAAAATCCACCCTGGCATGGAGGATTTTCATGGAAAACAGATGAAAATAATAAGCCATGGATAGGCGTTTCTTGTCAGGGTATCGGTGCTAGTTTGTGGTGGCCATGTAAGGACCATCAGTCTGATAAGCCTGATAGTATGTTAATAACAATTGTGGCACGTCATCCATTGAAAATCATATCAAATGGAAATTTAATTGAAGAAAATATAGTTTGGAATTCATACTTTAGTTCATGGATGAACGTAAGCAAGTGGTTTGTTTCATATCCAATAAATAATTATAACGTAACTGTTAATATTGGAGACTATACTCACATTGAAGACTATTATGTTTCAGTAAATGATACATTGCAATTAGATTACTATGTTCTTTCTAGCTACAAGTCGAAAGCTTTGAAGCATTTTGTTCAAGTAAAACCAATGATGAAATGTTTTGAAAATTATTTTGGTGCATATCCCTATATTAATGACGGTTATGCATTAATTCAAACCCCGTACCTTGGAATGGAACATCAGTCTGCTATTTCATATGGCAATAATTTTTTACCAGGATACTATGGTAATATAGATTTCATTGATAGTTTAGATTTTGATTATATTATTATACATGAATCTGGTCATGAATGGTGGGGAAATTCAATAACAACGAATGACATTGCGGATATGTGGGTTCATGAAGGTTTTTGCACATACTCTGAGGCTTTGTATGTTGAATGTATTTATGGATATGAAAAAATGTTAAGTTATGTAAATAATCAAAAAAAATATGTTAGAAATGATAAGCCAGTATTGGGCAACTATAACTTAAATAATGCTGGAAGCTCTGATATGTATTATAAATCATCTTTAATGTTACATACCTTGAGAACAGTTATTGATAATGATTCGCTTTGGTTTAAAATAATATATGAAATTGCAAATAACTTTAAATATCAAACTATTGATGGTGATGAAATTATTAATTATATTGAGCAAAAAACTGGTAAAGAATTGTTCGCTTTTTTTAATCAATATTTAAAACAAAATAAAATCCCTGTTTTTGAATATTCATTACAAAAAAATGGTCGAGGTACAACACTGGTCTTCAACTGGGATGCAGTAGAAAATTTTAATATGCCACTTTTAATTAACACAGGTAAAGAAGATTTTTGGATATATCCATCAGAAGATTCAAAAGAACTTGACTTAGGATTTTTTGACAGAAACACATTTCATATTAGAACTGATTTAATGTATATTGAAGTTAAAAAATTGTGAATTATATATATTTTTAGAAATTTTATTTAAATTTGCAATCCAAAATTCACAGATATGGCAAAAAAGGGAAATAGAATTCAAGTTATTTTAGAATGTACCGAACATAAAGCAAGCGGTATGCCTGGAACTTCTCGATATATTACAACTAAAAACAAAAAGAACACACCAGACAGACTTGAATTAAAAAAGTTCAATCCCATTTTGAAAAAAATGACTATTCACAAGCAAATAAAATAAAATGGCCAAGAAAACAGTAGCATCATTACAAAAAAAAGGAGCAAAGTCTTTTACAAAGGCTATTAAGCTAACAAGATCTAAAGTTGGAAGCTACTCATTCAAGAGTGAGGTTGTTCCAAAGGATAAGGTAAAAGAATTTTTTGCAAAAAAATAGTTCTTTTTTAAATGAAAAGATAAAGCTTCTTTCTATTTTTGAAAGGAGCTTTTTATTTATAATAAACTTTTAACTATGGGTGTATTTGACAAAGTAAAAAAACTTTTAAACAAAACTGAATCTAAACAATCTGGTGCTGATACTGTTGAAAATATTGGTCAGAAATCTGATATCGATAAAAAAATTAGTGATAACACATCAGAAAAACAAACAATTAAATCAGGAATTGAAAAAACTAAATCAAGTTTTTTTGGTAAAATAGCGCGTACCGTTGCTGGTAAGTCAAAAGTTGATGAATCTGATCTTGATGAAATAGAAGAAATTTTAATAACTTCGGACATAGGTATTGATACTACATTAAAAATTATAGATAAACTAGAACAACGAGTAGCAAAAGATAAATATATTAATGTTTCAGAGTTGAATAACTTATTGAAGGAAGAAATTTCTTTTCTTATGCAGGATTATATTCAAAAGGAGATAAATACAACTAGTCCTTATGTCATTATGGTTGTCGGTGTAAATGGTGTTGGTAAAACAACAACAATTGGAAAGTTAGCTAACTATTTTAAAAATCAGAATAAAAAGGTGGTCTTGGGCGCAGCAGATACATTTAGAGCAGCTGCTGTTGATCAGCTAGTTCTTTGGTCTGAAAGAGTAGGTGTAGAAATTATAAAACAAGATATGGGTTCAGACCCTGCATCTGTTGCATTTGATACTATCCAGTCTGCAAAATCTAATAATGCTGATATAGTTATTATTGATACTGCTGGAAGACTACATAATAACGTTAATTTAATGCGCGAATTATCAAAAATAAGAAATGTAATGGGAAAAGTAATCAAAGATGCCCCGCATGATGTAATGCTTGTTTTAGATGCTTCTACAGGACAAAATGCAATTGAACAAGCGAAACAATTTACGCAGGCTACTAAAGTAGATTCTATTGCACTAACAAAATTAGATGGAACAGCAAAAGGAGGTGTTGTTATTGGAATTTCTGACCAATTTCAAATACCTGTTAAATACATTGGTGTTGGTGAGGGAGTTGATGACTTGCATAAATTTAACAAGAAAGAATTTATTGATTCATTATTTAGCTAATGCGAACTAAGTATACTAAAAAGAATAAGGTTAATATTATTACTTTTGTATTCTCCAAAAATCTACATGAATCATAAATTTTAATGGGGTAAGTTAGATGCTAATAAAATTTCTGTTCAACATGAATGAATAAATAATGATGCAAATAAAAATTCTTATAATTTAGAACATAATGTACATGAAAATAAAAAGGAAACGGACTGAAGAAATAATGAATCTGCAGTCAAATATTTCTTATAAATTAAAAAAAATAGGTAGTACACTCAAAGTTTTATTTGATCGCAAAGAGGACGATTATTTCATTGGAAGAACAGAATTTGATAGCCCAAATGGAGTTAATGAATTTTTAGCTAAAGCAGATTAATACTACATAATGATTGGAGACTTTGCTTATGTGAAAATTTTAAAGACAGATTATTATGATTTAAATGGAAATATAGGTGCAAACTGAATGAAATGATTAATTTTGTATCATAAAAAAAAACTCATATGTTTGAGAATTTATCCCAAAAACTAGAAAAAGCTTTTAAAGTCCTTAAGGGTCAAGGAAGTATTTCTGAAATTAATGTTGCTCAAACAATGAAAGAAATACGTCGAGCATTAATTTCTGCTGATGTTGATTTTAAAACAGCTAAATTATTTACAAATAGCGTTAAAGAAAAAGCAATTGGTCAAAAAGTATTGACTTCTATTGATCCAGGTCAACTTCTAACTAAAATAATGAAGGATGAGTTAGCATTACTAATGGGTAGTGAATCTTCTGATATTAGTTTGTCAGCTAATCCTACAGTCATATTAGTAGCTGGTTTACAAGGTAGTGGTAAAACAACATTTACCGGAAAACTTGCACTTCATCTTAAAAGTAAAAAAAAGAAAAAACCACTAATGGTAGCCTGTGATGTTTATCGTCCCGCCGCAATTGATCAAATAAGTGTTTTAGCTAACCAAGTTGATGTAGATGTTTATAAAGATTTAGAAATAAAAGATCCAATCAAAATTGCAAATGATGCTATAAAATATGCTAAAAAAAATGGTCATAATGTAGTTATAATTGATACAGCAGGAAGATTAGCAATTGATGAAAAAATGATGACTGAGATTACAAATATTAAAGAAACTGTTAATCCTCATGAAATTCTTTTTGTTGTTGATTCTATGACAGGACAAGATGCTGTTAATACTGCAAAAGCTTTTAATGATAGATTAAATTATGACGGTGTAATACTTACCAAACTTGATGGAGACACAAGAGGAGGTGCAGCTTTAACTATTCGTTCAGTTGTAGATAAGCCTATCAAATTTATTGGTACATCAGAAAAAATGGATGGTCTTGATATTTTTTATCCTGATAGAATGGCAGGACGAATTTTAGGTATGGGTGATGTGATTTCATTAGTTGAAAGAGCACAGCAACAATTTGATGAAGAGGAAGCTAGAAAAGTTCAAAAAAAGATTGCAAAGAATCAATTTGGATTTGATGACTTTTTAAAGCAGATTCAACAAATAAAAAAAATGGGAAACATGAAGGATTTAATGGGCATGATACCTGGAGTTGGAAAAGCCATTAAAAATGTTGATATTGATGATGATGCCTTCAAAGGAATAGAGGCTATAATACATTCTATGACCTTTGAAGAAAGAAAAAATCCAAATGTTTTAAATGGAAATAGAAAAAAACGTATTGCTAAAGGAAGTGGTACATCAGTAGTTCAAGTGAATCAACTGATAAAACAATTTAGTCAAATGGGAAAAATGATGAGAAAGATGCAAGGAGGGGGAGCTAGTAAAATGATGCAAATGATGAAGGGTAATGGAAGAATACCAGGAATGTAATATTATGATATTATTAGATGGAAAAAAAGTAGCATTAGATGTAAGAAATGAAATTTCTGACCAAGTATCTTTATTATTAAAAAATGGCCATAAAAGACCACATTTAGCTGCAATTCTAGTTGGTAATGATGGTGCTAGTCAAACATATGTTAATGCAAAGGTTAAAGCTTGTAAAGAAGTTAACTTTCAATCTACGCTATTAAGATTAGATGAAAATATTACCGAATCTGATTTGTTAGCTGAAGTTGAAAGAATTAATGATGATTCTGCTATTGATGGATTAATAGTACAACTACCTTTGCCAGATCATATAGATGAAAAAAAAGTTACACAGTCAATTTCACCAAGTAAAGATGTTGATGGGTTTCATCCTGTAAACATAGGTAAAATGGTTTTAAATCTACCCTCATATGTTCCAGCTACTCCGGCAGGAATTATAGAGATTTTAAGAAGATATAATATCAATTGTTCTGGTAAACATTGTGTAGTGATTGGAAGAAGTCATATCGTAGGTTCACCAATGAGTATTCTAATGGCAAAAAATTCTAATCCTGGAAATTGTACAGTTACTTTAGTTCATAGTAAAACAAAAAGACTTCATGAGATTACAAAAATGGCAGATATTTTAATAGTTGCTATAGGAAAAAAGAATTTTGTTAATGAAGACATGATTAAGGATGGAGTATGTATAATAGATGTTGGAATTAATAGAGTCAAATCTGATAAAACCAAAAGTGGTTGGAAATTAATTGGTGATGTTGATTTTGATGCTGTTAAGAACAAGTGTAGTTATATTACTCCTGTTCCAGGTGGAGTTGGTCCAATGACAATAGCAATGTTGTTAAATAATACTTTGAATTCTGCAAAAAAAGAGATTTATTGATTTTTTTATATATTTGCCCTGAATTTATGGGTATTTTTCTCATATAGTATTAACAATTTTAAGAAAAAAAATTATGGAAGGAACAGTAAAATGGTTTAATTCAAGTAAAGGATATGGTTTTATCGAAGGATCTGATGGAACTGATTACTTTGCTCATTTTCAAGAAATTCAAGTAGAAGGTTACAAAACTCTCAAAGAGGGTGCAGCCGTTTCATTTGAAGCAGGAGATGGTGAGAAAGGACCTGTTGCAAAGAATATTGTAAAAACAGATGCATAAGCATTCTATGATATAATATTGTTAAACGAGCTTTTTTTAAGCTCGTTTTTTTTTATTTCTTTTTTTTTCAAGTTTATAGAGTTCATCTCTCATTTTTGCCGCACCAATAAAATTAAGTTCTTTTGCCATTCTCTGCATTTCATTTTTTGTTCTTTTGATCAAAATATCAAGTTCCTCTAAAGATACATTTTTTGAGATAAAATTTTCTTCTGTATTTTTTCTTTTGTAAGGATTAAGTTTGTCTAAAATTTTACTACTGTTATTTTTATTTAGTGCTTTAGGCTTAATTCCATTTTCTAAATTAAATTTAATTTGTTTACTTCTTCTTCTATTTGTTTCATCAATTGTTTGCTTCATAGCTTTTGTTATTTTATCAGCATACATAATAACTTTACCATTGATGTTTCTTGCAGCTCTTCCTGCAGTTTGTGTTAGTGCTCTCTCTGATCTTAGAAATCCCTCTTTATCAGCATCTATAATACTTACTAGACTTACTTGAGGCAGATCTAATCCTTCTCTAAGTAAGTTTACGCCAATAAGAACATCAATTTCTCCAATTTTTAAACTATGTAATATTTCTACTCTTTCCATTGTGTCGACATCAGAATGTATATAATGACATTTAATATTAAATTTTGTCAGATATTTACTTAACTCTTCACTCATTCTTTTTGTTAGTGTTACAACAAGAACTCTTTCTTTTTTATTTATTCTTAGTCTTATTTCTTCTAACAAATCATCAATTTGATGTTTACTTTTTCTAACTTCAATTTTTGGGTCAAGCACTCCCGTTGGTCTAATAATTTGTTCTACAATTACCCCATTTGATTTTATTAATTCATAATCTGCAGGCGTTGCACTCACATAAATAGTTTGATTAATAATTTTTTCAAACTCCTCAAATTTTAAAGGTCTATTATCTAATGCTGAAGGTAGTCTAAATCCGTGTTCAACAAGATTTGTTTTTCTAGAACGGTCCCCTCCATACATAGCTCTTATTTGCGGTATTGTTACATGACTTTCATCAATTACTGTTAGAAAATCTTTTGGAAAGTAGTCCAATAAACAAAATGGTCTATCACCTTCTTTTCTGCCATCAAGATATCTTGAATAGTTTTCAATGCCCGAGCAGTAACCAAGTTCTTTGATCATTTCAATATCAAATGTTGTTCTTTCTTTTATTCTTTTTGATTCATTTACTAAATTAAGTTCTTCAAAATAATCAACTTGCTTTTTTAAATCGTCTTGAATCTTGTTAATAGCATTATTAATTTTCTTTTGAGACGAAAGAAAAATATTTGCTGGAAAAATTCTTACACTATCTTGTGTGTCAATAATATTTCCTGATTTTGGTTCAATACTTTGGATATACTCAATTTCATTTCCCCAAAAATTTATTCTAAAGATTATGTCATTATGTGCTAAATGTATATCAATTATACTTCCTTTAACTTTAAATTTTCCTTTTGTTAATTCGTTGTTTGTTCTACTATACAAGGAATTAACAAGTTTTTTAAGTAAAATATATTGTTCAATCTTATCTCCACTTTTTATTTCAATTATTCCGTTATGAAAATCTTCTGGATTACCAATTCCATAAATACAACTTACAGAAGAAACAACAATTATATCATTTCTTCCTGAAAGCAAGCTAGCTGTAGTACTCAATCTATATTTTTCAATTTCTTCATTAATAGATAAATCTTTTTCAATATATGTTCCCGAGCTAGGAATATAAGCTTCCGGTTGATAGTAATCATAATATGAAACAAAATATTCGACACAATTATTTGGAAAAAATTGTTTAAACTCGCTAAATAATTGTGCAGCCAATGTTTTATTGTGACTTAAAATTAGAGTAGGTTTATTTATTTCTTTAATTACGTTTGCAATTGTGAATGTTTTTCCTGAACCAGTAACGCCCATCAGAGTTTGAAACTTTTCGTTTGATTTTAATCCAGAAATAAGATTTTTAATTGCTTTTGGTTGATCTCCAGTTGGCTTAAATTCTGATTCAATTTTAAATTGCATTTTGATATATATAATTTAAAGGTTCCATATTTTCCAGCTTTCCTCTGCTTGAATTTTCAACATCTGTAAGCCATTTAATGTAAACGCATTATATTTTTTTCCGTATTCTAAAAATTTAGTTTCTTTTGGATTGTATATAATATCAAACAATAGATGTTTTTTACTAATATACTTATATGGAATGTTTGGGAATTTATTAATTTCAGCAAGTGACCCCAAAGGGGTTGTATTTATTATAATTTCATAATCATTCATCATTTTTTGATTTATATCTATATAATCAAAATGAGTATTTCTATTTATTACTTTAAATTGAATGTTATTTTTTTTTAACACATATTTTACTGCTTTTGCAGCTCCTCCATCTCCTAAAATTAAAGCTCTTTTTCTATCATTTAAATTTGCTAGTAAACTATATGCAAAACCAATATGATCAGTATTGTAACCTATTAGCTTTTCATTATCAACTTTAATTGTATTAACTGCGCCAATTAATTTTGCATCTTCATTTAATTCATCTAAAAAAGGAATTATTTTTTCTTTATATGGCATAGTTACATTTAATCCGCTTATATTATTTTTAATAATAAGACTTCTCAAATCTGAAATATCGTGTAAGTTAAAATTAAAATATGCTGATTTAGTTATTTTTTCTTTTTTAAATTTATTTGTGAAATACTTTTTGGAAAAAGAGTTCTCTAACTTTATTCCAATTAAACCGTATACTTTCATTTTATTTTTTTGTATCAATCATTTCAATACAATAAACAGTAAAAAAACCTAAGCTTATCAATATAATGGCAAATATTGTTTCATTATTAAAATCAGGAACGTAACTTACCCATTCAGTTACTACTTTTTTTCCATCTTTTTCTATGGTACTTCCAGCTGCTGGATTTTGCCACGGCCATGTTATACTTAATGAACCAAAAATAAATCCTGTTAAAAGTGATAAAGTTATATTTTTATACTTTTTAAGTATCCAAGCAAGAATGTGGGAAAAAGACAACAAACCAAAAACACTTCCTAAGCAAAAAATAGATAATATTTTAATATTAAAACCTTCAATAGTAAGAGATTTTACCATAAGTAATTCATAATTTCCCATTAAAATTAAAATGAAAGATCCAGAAAGCCCTGGTAACATCATTCCACTTATTCCAACAATTCCACAAATAAAAATAAAGAACAAATCATTATTTTCTCCTCCTTTGTTTATTAAGCTCAAAGAAAGAGCTATTGTAGTACCAAGTAAAAAGCTAATTATACTGTTCTTTCCCCATTTTGTAACCCTTCTTCCAACAAAATAAATTGAGGCGATTATGAGACCAAAGAAAAAAGACCATACTAATACTCTATAGTTTTCAAATAAGTACTCAAACAAACTAGCAACAAAAAGCATTATTACTATTGCTCCGGTAAATATTGATAAGAGAAAGTATAGATTTGTATAATTACTAAAACCTTTGATATCTCCTTTTAAAATAAATTTTAAAGCTTTTTTATCAAAAGATTTTAAAGAGTTGATTAACTCTTCATAGATATTAGTTATTAATGCAATTGTTCCCCCAGAAACACCGGGGATTACGTTTGCAATTCCCATCGCCATTCCTTTTACAAATAAAATAAAGTAATAGTTCATTTATTTATTTTTGTTAATACTTAAAAATGTATCTGCTCTCAATCCTCTTCTTAAACATTCTAAAGATAAAACGTCTTTTGAGCTAATATTTCCTAGGTTAACTCTGCTCCCAAATTCATTTATTAGCCAAGCTTGTTGATTTTGTTTAGGAGCCTCCCAAATAATATCTTCAATATTTATTTTACTAATTATTTTTGCTACCGTTTTTTTTTCAATATTTCCGTCTGAATTATAAATTCCTGTATTTCCACTTTCTCTACTTTCTGTAATCACTTTCCAACTTCCTGCATCTAATTCCTTTTGAATCCATAGGGGCCATTTTTCTATTTTATTATCTTCTGAATTACATTTACTTCCTACTTCACTAATTACTTTAAAATCTTTTTTAAAATCTTTAATTATTTTACACTTTTGATCGTGTTCAATATCTATACATCCATCAGATATTTCAACCATATTAATGTTGTTTTTATTTAAAAATTTTTTGTAGTCATGAATCTGATTTCTAATTGCAAAGTATTCAAAAAGTGTTCCACCCGCGTGAACAAGAATATTGTTTTTGTGAAATAAATTTACTTTCTCCTTTAAATTATGTGTTAATAAGCTTGTGCCAAACGCAAATTTTACAATATCAGTGTGTTCAGAGCATGAAAATATAAAATCTTCAGATTCTCTAAATGATAATCCTTTATCAATCATCATTGTAAGACCATTTTTTCTTGGTTTAGAATTTTTTTTGGTCATTTGATTTATCAAAAATTTTATTTTAAACAAAGATAGTAATCATTATGCAAACAATAATTTAATTATGTAGTTTTGTTTATATTTAAAAATATGACATTAATTAAATCGATTTCTGGTATTAGAGGAACAATTGGAGGTGAAATACACAATGCACTAACTCCTTTAGACATTGTTCTATATACTTCATCATATGCAATGTTTATCAAAAATCAAAATCATCAAAGTAATAATATAATTATAGGAAGAGATGCTAGAATATCGGGACCAATGGTTAGTAATATTGTTTCAGGTACTTTAATTGGATGCGGTTTTAATGTAATAGATGTTGGATTGTCTACAACTCCTACAATAGAAATGGCTGTTATTATTGAAAAAGCTGCTGGTGGAATAATAATAACAGCAAGTCATAATCCAAAAGAATGGAATGCTCTTAAATTATTAAATAGTAATGGTGAATTTTTATCTGAAAAAAATGGAAATGAAGTTCTTTCAATTGCTAAAAATAGAAAATTTATTTATGACGAAATTAATTACTTAGGAAATTACAATTTTGATGATAGCTACAACAAAAAACACATTGAAGAAATTTTAAAATTAGATTTAGTAAAAGTAAATTTAATTCGTAATGCAAAACTAAAAGTTGTTGTAGATGCTGTAAATTCTTTTGGTGGTGTTATGGTTCCTGAATTATTAGGATTTTTAGGTGTTGAATGCATTAAGTTATATTGTGATCCTAACGGAAAATTTCCACATAATCCAGAACCACTAGCTGAAAATTTACATGATATTTCTAAATTAGTTATTTCAACAAAAGCAGATTTTGGTATTGTTGTTGATCCTGATGTTGATAGATTAGCAATAGTATGTGAAGATGGATCTATGTTTGGTGAAGAATATACCTTAGTTTCTATAGCCGATTATGTTTTAGGACATAAGAAGGGAAATACAGTTTCAAACTTGTCCTCTTCTCGAGCCTTAAAAGATATAGCAAAAAAACATGGTAGATTATATGAAGCGTCTGCAGTCGGAGAAGTTAATGTTATAGAGATGATGAAAAAAAATAATGCAGTTATAGGAGGAGAGGGGAATGGAGGCATTATATTCCCTAGCTTACATTATGGTAGAGATGCTTTAGTTGGTATAGCCTTATTTTTGAGTCAAATTGCTGAAAGAAATATTTCAGTAAAATCATTAAAAGAAACATTACCTTCTTATTTTATGTCAAAAAATAAAATCAAATTAACTCCAGAAATTAATATAGAGCAAATATTATCTAGTTTAAAAATGCGATTTGAAAATGAATACCCATTAACAACTATAGATGGTTTAAAGATTGATTTTGATGATGGATGGGTTCATCTACGAAAATCTAACACTGAACCTATTATTAGAATATATTCTGAAGGTGTTTCTAAAAGTAAATCTGATTTTTATTCTGAAATGCTCATAAAAGAAATAAAGTTATTAATTAAATGAGAGTATATTTAGATAACGCAGCAACTACACCATTGTCTCCTGAAGTTATTGAGTTGATGACAAGTATGATGAAAAAGTATTACGCTAATCCATCATCTATTCACTCATTTGGAAGGGAATCCAAAATAATTATTGAAAATGCTCGAAAAAGTATTGCCAATTTGTTAAATACATCACCTGGTACCATTTATTTTACATCCGGAGGAACTGAAGCAGATAATATGGCAATTAATTGTGGAATAGCTTCACATCGCATTAAGCATGCTATTACTTCTAAAATTTCTCACCACGGTGTTTTGTATCCTTTACAAGATTTAGAGAAGCAAGATCAAATAAAGCTATCATATGTTGATTTAGATAATAACGGAATAGTTTGTCAATCTAATTTAGAAGATTTTTTAAAAAATAGTTCTAGATCATTCGTGTCGATAATGCATGCTAATAATGAAATTGGAACAATACAAGACATAAAAAAAATTGGTGCTCTCTGCAAAAAGTACAATGCAATA
Organism: uncultured Bacteroidota bacterium; assembly: GCA_902627575.1. Taxonomy (GTDB): domain Bacteria; phylum Bacteroidota; class Bacteroidia; order Flavobacteriales; family BACL11. The sequence goes on along the minus strand of CACOJQ010000002.1, from coordinate 7,148 downwards.
TTTCATTCTGATACTGTACAGACAATGGCTCATTACCCAATTGATATTAGTAATTTAGATATTGATTTTTTAGCTGCTTCTGCGCACAAGTTTCATGGACCTAAAGGTGTGGGCTTTATATATGTTTCTGAAGAAATGAATATAGAGCCTATGATAAGAGGTGGGGGGCAAGAAAGAAATATGAGAGCAGGTACAGAAAATATTATTGGAATAGCTGCATTAGCTAAGGCTATGGAGATTTCTTATGCAAATTTAAATGAAGAAGCAAGATATATAAAAAGTTTAAAAAAATATATGATTGATCAATTAAGATCAGAGATTAAAGATGTAAAATTTTATGGAAATTGTACTGATCTTAACAAAAGCTTATATACTGTTCTTTCATGTAGTTTTCCAAAAAATGATAAATCAGACATGCTTTTGTTTAATTTAGATATTTTAGGTGTTGCATGTAGTGGAGGAAGTGCGTGTAGTTCTGGTAGTAATAAAGGGTCACATGTGCTGAGAGAAATTGATCCTTTAAGTCAACGTCCAGGTATTAGATTTTCGTTTAGTAAATATAATACAAAAGAAGATATTGACTTTACAATAAAAAAATTAAAAGAACTATTTGGATAGTTTCCTAATTTTAATGTTGAAGTATCCAAAAATTATACTCATAATTGGAGAAATTAAGTTGAAGAAACAAAATGGTAGGTATGATAATGTAGAAATTCCTAAAATTGCAGATTGTGTAGCCCCGCAAGTGTTCCAGGGAATTAATACTGAAGTTACTGTTCCACTATCTTCTATAGTTCTGCTTAAGTTTTCAGGAGCTAATTTATTTTTTTTGTAAGAATCAGCAAACATACGACCAGAAACAACAATACTTAAGTACTGATCTGATGCAGTTAAATTAAAAAACACACAAGTACCAGCAGTGGTTGCAATTAAATTTCCTGTATTTTTTGCGTATTTTAAAATTGGTTCAGCTATTCTTTTTAATATTCCTGTTGACTCCATAACACCACCAAAAATCATAGCACATATAATTAACCATATTGTATTCATCATGCCTGCCATACCTCCAGAATAAAGTAATGAATCCATCATTGACTTTACTGATTTGATTTCACTTACAGTATTTATAGATATTTCTCCTGTTATTGAGCTAACTATACTAAAATAGCATGAATAAAAGTCTATATGATTTGATTTTGCAATTATTTTAATTATGTCGGGTTGAAAAAAAATTGTTGAAATTCCAGCTAATAAAACACCTATTATGAGTACTGCAATTGCTGGTGTTCTTTTAATTATTAGTAAGACTATAATTATTGGTATAATAAATAGCCATCCACTAATATTAAATGTATTTGAAATTGTATTCAAAATTTCATTTGTATTTTCAATAGTAGTTTCTTTGATGTTAATACCAATAATTAAAAAAACTATCAAGGTTATGAGAAAAGAAGGTATTGTTGTATATAACATATACCTGATATGCGTAAATAAATCAGTTCCTGAAACTATTGGAGCAAGGTTTGTTGTGTCAGACAGAGGAGACATTTTATCTCCAAAATATGCACCTGAAATAATTGCTCCAGCTGTTAATCCAGTTGGTAATCCAAGCGCTGTTCCAATTCCTAATAATGCAATTCCAATGGTAGCAATTGTACTCCAAGAACTACCAGTAGCTACTGATACAATAGCTGAAATAACTGCAGTAGCAAAAAAGAATATTTTTGGATTAAGTATTTGAAGTCCGTAGTAGATCATTGCAGGAACTATGCCACTTATTAGCCATGTACCTGTAAGCGCTCCAATAAGTAGTAATATAATAATCGCTGGAGTAGTACTTGATACACTTGAACTCACACCAGATAGGATTTTTTGAAATGTTGTAGTTTTCTGAATAATTCCAATAATAGCTGCTATTGTTGCCGAAATTAAAAGTGCTAACTGGTTAGAGCCAGATAAAGATTCATCTCCGAAGACAGCTACGTTATATGCAAGTAAAATAATTAAAACTAACAATGGAGATAAACATAATAAATAGCTAAGAGATTTATTTTTCATAACTTTTGATAAAGTTAAAGTATACCAATCTCTTTTAAGCATTTACATATAGAATAGTATGTGCGTTCTATATTGTTATCTAAGCCTATTGAAATTCGCACTAAACCATTTGATAATCCCATCTTTGACCTTTCATTTTCTGGTATTTCAGAAGATGTAGATAATCCAGGAGCTGAAAAAAGAGTTTTATAAAAACCTAGACTAACTGCAAGATACCCAAGATTGGTTTTTTGCATCTTTTCCATTAACTTATTAGCATTTAATTCTGTTTTAGTATCAATAACAAATATTCCTCCATATCCAAATTCTTTGTTATGACTTTGACTCATAATTTTATGGTTAGGATGACTTTCAAGACCAGGGTAAATAACTTTTACACCCTCTGATGTTAATCTTTTTGATAAATAATATGCGTTTTCAGAATGTTTTTTCATTCTTATGTGTAAAGTCCTCATATTTTTTAAAATACTTGCAGCCTTATAAGAATCCATTACAGGTCCTAGTAACATAGCACTACCACAATTTACATCTATCATATCTTCTATAAAATTTTCGTCGGAACATACTACACCACCAACTGTATCCGATGAGCCATTTATAAATTTTGTAAGAGAGTGAATAACAATATCTGCCCCTAATTTTGCTGGTGAGAAAATCAATGGAGTAAAAGTATTATCAACTATTAATTTTAAATTATTTTTTTTCGCAATTTTTGCAATTCTGCTAATATCAGAAACTTCTAAAAGAGGATTACTAATGGTTTCACAATATATTGCTTTAGTTTTTTTGGAGATATTATTTTCAATTTGTTTGATATTTGTAATATCAACAAACTTAGTATTGATTTTAAATTTGGGAAGATAGTTTTTAAAAAAAGCATAAGTTCCACCGTATATAGTCCTGCTGCTTATAATTTCGTCATTATAGTTACATATTTGAAGTATAGTGTTTGTAATGGAAGCCATTCCAGATGAAGATATTATTGCTCCTTTCATTCCTTCCATTTCTGCTATTGCTTTACTTAAATAAGATGTAGAGGGATTGGTGTGTCTCGAATATAGATAGCATCCTTCTCTTGTTCCTTCAAAAACATCACCCATAGTTTTACCTGACAAATATGTGAAGGTAGATGAATCAGCAATAGAAGGATTAACCCCTCCATACTCACCAAAAAACTGTAGATCTTGAATTTTATCAGCAGGAGACCATTTATTTTTTTTGTTTATCATATCTATATGTTTTCTGCATTATCATAATATCCATAATAGCCGTATTCGTATCCATATGCATATCCGTAGGATCCTATTTTATTAATTTTATTATCATTAATGATAATTCTTAGATTTTTAATTCTATTATTAGTTTGCAAATTATTCACTAAATTTAATGTTTTTATTTTTGAGAAATTATGCCTTACAACATATAAATTAATGTCGGTATGTTGCATTAATAATACTGCATCTGTTACCAAACCAACAGGAGGAGTATCAACAATAATATAATCATATTTAACTTTTAGTTTCTCAATTAAGTCTTTCATTTTTAAACTATCAAGTAACTCTGCAGGCTTAGATGGTATAGGCCCTGAAGAAATAATATCCAAATTATTAATATGTGAGTTTTCAATAATTTCTGAAATCTTATTTTTTTCTAACAAATAGCTGCTTAAACCTATATTTTTATTTAATTTAAAATCTGTATGCAGTCTTGGTTTTCTTAAGTCACCTCCGATTAAAATAGTTTTGTATTCAGCAGCAGCAAAAATTGTTGCTAAATTCATTGCTACAAATGTTTTACCTTCACCTCCAATTGAAGAGGATACGGATATTACCCTATTAGTTTCATTTTCCTCAAAATGTTGAATATTTGTTCTGATACTTCTAAATGATTCAGTAATTATAGATTTTGGAGCATCAGAGGTAATTATATTAGTTGCACTATCACTATGACCAATCACTCCTATTATTGGAGTATTACTAAACTTTTCAATATCTTTTTTGCCTCTTATTGTATCATTGAAAAAATCTCTTATTGAAATTACAGAAATTGGTAGAATTATTGATAAACAAAAAGCAAAGAAATATATTAATGTCTTTCTTGGTTTTACAGGAATATTACTTTCCATCATAGCAGGATCAATTATTGTTATTCCAGGAGTTGCACCTTCAGCAATAATCTCTGCATCGTATCTTTTTTCAGTTAGGTATTTTTCTGTCTCTAAATGATAATCGTACCTTCTTTTTAAAACAATATAATCTTTTTCAGCATTTGTGTAACTTTTCAAACTATTATCAAAAGAATTTATTCTATTTTTCAGTTCTTTATTAGTCAATTTCGCAGAAGAAATTAGATTTTTTACATTTTCTATAATAGTTTTTTTTGTGTAGTCAATTTGATTAACAATGGATTTAAATGCTGGATTTTTTTCTGTTGTTGTGAGTTTTAGCTCTCTCTCTTTATCATAAAGAAGATGTAGTTGTTCAATTAATACCAAAAGTTCTGGATTTGTAATTCCCATTGAGGTTGGAGAAAAAATATTATTATTTTCATCTTTTAGATAAGAAAGAAGTGCTTGATAATTTATTATTTTAACAGTTTGTTCTGAAACTGTATTGTCTAATTTGAGTTTTTGGAAATACGTCCCTTGAGAATTATCTAGATTTTCATAAAATTCTTTATTTTTTAATTTAAAATTAGTTATGTTGTCTTCTAATAGTTTAAGAGAGTCTTTAACTATATTTAGTTCTTCATTTAAAAAGTGTAATGTTTTTGTTGCAATGCTTCTTTTTTCTTGAAGAGCACTTCGAAGATATATTTCTGTCATCTTTTCAAGAATTGCAATATTTTTTTTTGGATTTTTGTCTCTAATACTTAGCTTTAGTACATCTGCATCTTTAACCAAAGGGTTAATAATTGTTTTACTTCTTATTTTTTGAGCAACTTTGTTTTTTGTATTAATTTTAAGAGAGTATTTTTTGTTTAAATGACTTTCGTTAAAAAATGGATTTTTAAAAATCCAAAAAGAGTATAAATTCTCTTCAAATATTTTATCTCCAACTATTACAGTCTCTCCATTTTTTATTAGTGTGTCAGCAAACTTAAAATCTTTGTCTAGATCTAGGTTAATGATAAATTTTTTATCATTCTTATCCTCTATAACATTATATGGAAATATGTTTTCGGCTTTTATTTTTAAATTAAATTTATTGTTATCTAAAATATCAATATTATATTCTACACCAATTAATTGATTGTGAAAGGAGTCAATTCGTAAAATGAAAGGACATGTTTCGTATAATTCATTAGTTTGGAGAATTCCGTGTTTAAAGTATGAAATACTTATATCAAGTTCTTCAACTATTTTCTCTGTAATAGAATATGATTTTAATGTTATTATTTCATTAGTAAGATTTGCTTTTTCATCAAAAACTTCTAATTCATCCATTATGGCATTATCTTTACTTTCAATTTCAAGAGTTGTATAAATACTATATTCTGGTATAGTAAATCTTATATACAAGAAAGCAATTGAAATGAAAAAAATCAATGAAATTAAAAAAAAGTACCAATAATTAACGTATTTTAACACTAGAGCTTTTAAATCTATTGTTTGTTCAGATAATTTTTGTGAATCATTCATATTTATTCTGAAAATTTTAAATAAACATTAAATAATACTGCAAAAGTTGTAAGTGCTGATAAGAGGAGTTGAGATTGTGATTTTCTAAAACCTTTAAATTTTAATGGCTCAATATAGATAACGTCATGATTTCTTAAATAAAAAAAATCTGATTTTAAGATATTACTTGATGTTAAATCAATATCATAAACTTGTTTTTTATTATTTTCTGATCTAAGTATTTTTACTTTTTTTAAGTTAGCATAATCATTAATCCCTCCAGACATGGCAATAGCATCATATATAGTAATACCTTCTTCATATACTGGGTAATTTCCAGGGACATTTATTTCTCCTAATACTGTAAATTGAAAGTTTGCTAATTTTACAATAACAAACGGGTCAATTAGAAATTCTGATGCTTTTGCAGATATTGTTTTTTCAGCTTCTTCAAGTGTTTGATTAAGTATGTTAACTTTACCTACGTTTGGAATATCAATAGTACCTTCTTGACTAATTGTAAATCCGTTTAGATATAGATTTGCAGCAGTTAGTGCTGGATTTGCGCTATTATTGTTACTTTCCAAATTAAATAATGCATTTGATTCTTCATTTCTGCTAATGACTTTGACCATTAAAATATCTCCTATCTCCAAACTATGTTTTGGAGGCACTGGTGAGACGTCCCATTCACTTACACTACTTTCATTTAAAATGGTTATTTTATCCATTGGTGTACAAGATAAAAGAAATATTACTGAAGTAAATAATAGTAATTTTATTTTTGACATTTGAATAGTGTTTAATGCAAAGATAAGAAATTTGAATCCTTAAATAAATAATTTAAGTTTTTGATATATTAAATGTGTTGGTAACCCGACTACATTGTTATAAGATCCGTGAATTTTTTTTACACCAATGTGCCCTATCCAATCCTGTATGCCATATGAGCCGGATTTATCATATGGATTATTGTTATTTACATACGTATCTATTTCATCTTTTTCTAGTTGACTAAAAAATACTTTTGTAGAGCATGAAAAAGTAATTTCTTTTTCTTTGGATTTGATGCAAACACCTGTTATTACATGATTTGTGTTATTGGAAATTTTTTTTAGATGCATCATAGCTTCAAATGAATTTTTTGGCTTGTGCAAAATGTAATCATTTTGTAATACAATTGTGTCTGCAGTTATCAATAAAAAATTATTTTTTAATTGCAGAGAAATTTGATTAGCTTTTTGTTTAGCTAGATATTCAGGTATTAAATTTTTATTTATTTCGTGTGGAAATATTTCTCTATCATTACAAATCTTAATATCAAATTTCAGTAACATTTTTTGAAGAAGTTCTTTTCTTCTTAATGAACCTGATCCTAATATTACTTTGTATTTATTATTGATTTTTTCTATGATCACTTTAATTGTTTAATGTTAAAAGGTTATAAATGGCATTGATAAAATACCTGTAA
>CACOJQ010000001.1:35000-84064 GCA_902627575.1 uncultured Bacteroidota bacterium | reverse complement strand
CATCGGCAGTTGTTGTAGTCGTCATAATTAACTGATATGAACCAATATCTGAACTAGTTGGATCTGAAGTAGAATACAATTCTGCACAAGATGTAGATCCTCCATCAAAAATACAATTAGTAGCCAAACAATCATAAGCAAAATTTTGAGGCAGTCCAGTAAAACTAGTAAGCTCAATTGACTGAATGGTAACTGGTATTGGAATACCATTATATTCTACATTAGTATCTAAAGGAGTTATTATTGTTATAACTTGATTGTATGGCTGTCCCACTATTGCATCATCGATTCCAGTTGTTTCATCCGGGTAAATTCCAGGAGCTGTAAATTGAGCATCTGGCACACATTGCGCAACAGCAAAGCTAGTAGCAAATACACACATAATAATAAGTAATTTTTGTTTCATAATATTTTTTTTTTAATTATAACTTTAATTCTCGCTCAATTTCTTCCATTTCAATAAAATCGTATGCCTCTTGTAGTGTAGGCACAATATTTAGATTATCGTCAAATGAAAAGTCACAAACAATTACAAAAGATCCATTCATTTTGGAAATATTCTTGTCAAATGTAATGAATTTATTTTTAATTCTTTCTGCTAATTGAACGCTAATTCCTGATAAGTCTGCTATGAAGTTTGTAACATTTTTTTTGGTATTAAGTTCAGTAAAATTGTTATCTGAATCTATTTTAAATACTATTGTTTTGTCTTGAATGTTCATTGTTTATTATTATTTAGTTTACCAGAAAGTAAAAATAAAACAGCCATTCTTATAGCAACTCCATTTTCAACTTGATCAAGAATTAAGGAATGATTAGAGTCTACAACATCTGAACTTATTTCCACACCTCTGTTAATTGGACCTGGATGCATAATAGTAATTTCTTTTGATAAGTTATTCAAAACTGACATATTCACACCAAATGACATTGCATACTCTCTTAGTGAAGGAAAATAATTTACATCTTGACGTTCAAGTTGAATACGAAGAACGTTGGCGATGTCACACCATTCAAGAGCTTCATGTAGATTTGAAAAATGGGTCACACCTAAGGAACTTAAGAACTTTGGCATCAAAGAAGAGGGGCCACATACACTTACTTGAGCTCCAAGTTTTTTTAAACAGAAAATATTAGAAAGAGCAACTCGTGAATGTAAAATATCTCCGATAATTACAATTTTTTTTGCCTTTACATCTCCAAATTTTTCTCTAATTGAAAACGCATCTAGTAATGCTTGCGTTGGATGCTCATGAGTGCCATCTCCAGCATTTACTACACTTGCCTTTACATTTCTAGATAAAAATACAGCAGAACCTGGATTTGGATGTCTTAATACAACTATATCAACCTTCATAGCTAATATGTTATTAACTGTGTCTAAAAGAGTTTCACCTTTATTAACAGAAGAATTTGAAGATGAAAAATTTATTATATCCGCGGATAGTCGTTTTTCAGCCAGCTCAAAAGAAAGTTTTGTTCTAGTTGAATTCTCAAAAAATAAATTAGCAATTGTTATATCTCTTAATGAAGGAACCTTTTTTATAGGTTGATTTATAATTTTTTTAAAATTATCTGCTGTTTGAAAAATTAAATTAATATCCGATGTAGTTAGATATTTAATTCCAAGTAAGTGATTAACTGATAAGTTATTTCTCATATAATTTCTTTATTAAAACTCTGTCTACATGTGAAACTTCTTTCCATTCAACAACAATTTTTTCGGAATCCATAGCATCAATGTTTTTTCCAATATAATTTGGTTGAATAGGCAAATCTCTTTTAAAACGACGATTAATTAATGTCAATAATTCAACTGATTTTGGTCTTCCAAAATTCAAAATAGCATCAATAGCAGAACGAATTGATCTTCCTGTATATAGAACATCATCTACTAATACTATACGTTTATCCTCAAGAGAGATGTTTATATCCATGGTCTGAGGAATAATTGGTTTATCTCTTCTCATCAAATCATCTCTGTAAAAAGAAATATCTACATTTCCTGAATCAATTTTTATTTTGGGATGAATTTGTTGTAATTTTTTAATAATTCTGTTATTTAAAAATGTACCTCTAGGTTGTACTCCAACAATAACAGTATTATCAAAATTATGATGGACTTCAATAAGTTGATGACACAATCTTTCAATAGTTACTGCAATTAAACTTTGATCTAATATTTCTCTTTCTTCTATCATATTCACAAACATAGCAAAAAAAAACCCCAATAATTTGGGGTTTTGACTTATTTGTTATTCTAAATTATCCTTCAAAGCTGCTAAGCTATCTAAGTCACCTAAAGTTGACTGCTTTTTTTCATCTTCTAACTTTTTCAATACTTTATTTCTATTTTTAGTTTCTTTTTTTCTTTGCTCTTGAATAATTTCTCTGTAAGTAGCCTTATGTGATACTACAATTTTTTTATTTTCAACAGAAAATTCAATAACCCTAAATGACAATTTTTCTCCTACAGTAATAAGAGAGCCATCACTTTTTTCTGCATGAGACTTTGGCACAAATGCTTCTACTTCTTCTGATAACGAAACTAAAAGTCCTTTATCGAAAGATTGTAAAACGGTTCCATCATAATCATTACCAACAATAAACTGTTTTTTATAATCATCCCATGGATTATTTTCAAGTTGTTTATGACCTAAACTAATCTTTCTATTAGATGTATCTATTTCTAAAACAACAACATCTAGCTTTGTATTTACTTGCGTAAATTCGGCTGGATGTTTTATTTTCTTTGTCCATGATAGATCAGAAATATGAATTAAACCATCAACACCTTCAACTAACTCAACGAAAACACCAAAATTAGTAAAATTCTTAACTAAAACAGAATGCTTAGATCCAACAGGAAAATTAGCAGCAATATCTTGCCATGGGTCAGGTGTCATTTGTTTAACTCCTAATGACATTTTTCTATTTTCTTTATCTAACGTTAACACTTGAGCTTTTACAGTGTCTCCTTTTTTATAAAAATCATTTGCAGATCTCAAATGTGTTGACCATGACATTTCAGAAACATGTAATAAAGCTTCCACTCCAGCTTGTAATTCAACAAAAACACCATAATCTGCAACCACCACCACCTTACCTTCAACTTCATCTCCAACTTTAAGATTTGAATCTAAATTATCCCAAGGATGATCTCCAAGTTGCTTCAAGCCTAACTGTATTCTACTTTTCGCCTCATCAAACTCAAGAATTACAACATTGATAGTTTCGTCTAAATTAACTACCTCTTCTGGATGAGATATACGACCCCATGATAGATCTGTTATATGTATCAAACCATCAATACCACCCAAATCAACAAATACACCATATGAAGTAATATTTTTAACAGTACCTTCCAAAACCTGACCTTTTTCTAATTTAGCCATGATCTCTTTAGTTTGAACAACTAAATCAGCTTCAATCAAAGCTTTATGTGAGACTACAACATTTCTAAAAGCCTCATTTACTTTAACAACTTTAAACTCCATTTTTTTACCAACATACTCATCGTAATCTCTTATTGGTTTAACATCAATTTGAGATCCAGGTAAAAAACACTCAATGCCAAAAACATCAACAATCATCCCCCCCTTAGTTCTACTTAAAATCTCACCATTTACTACCTCACCTGTTTCTAGAGCAACATTAACTTTTTCCCAAGCTCTTAATACCCTTGCCCTTCTGTGAGAAAGTACTAACTGTCCATTTTTATCTTCTTGTTTTTCAACTAAAACCTCAACAGTATCTCCTACAGATAAATCTTGGTTGTATTTAAATTCATTAAAAGAAACAACACCATCTGATTTAAAATTAATGTCAATTACAACTTCTCTGTCAGTAATGGCAACTACTATACCATCAATGACTTGCTTATCCATAACCTGAGTTAATGTTGCATCATAGTTCTTTTCTAATTCTTTTCTTTCCTCAATTGAATACGCATCATTATTAGTAACTTCATTCCAGTCAAAGTTGTTATTTGAAGAAATATTTTCTTTTTTGAAATCTGTTAATTGAACCTTTGATTCTTTTAAGATTTTTTCTTCTGAGTTAATTTTTTCATTTCTTTTGGAAGATAATTTATTTACCTCAGAATTCGTTGTAGCAACCTTTTTTTCAATAGATTTATTTGCAGTAGCCTTGTTTGTAGTTGCCTGCTTTGTAGTTGCCTGCTTTGTAGTTGCCTTCTTTGTAGTTGCCTTCTTTGTAGTTGCTTTCTTTGTAGTTGCCCTCTTTGTGGTCGCTTTCTTTGTTGTCGCTTTATTTGATGTGGATTTCTTTGATGTAGATTTTAATTCTTTAACCTCTTTTTCTTTGTTGTCTTTTGACATTTGTTGTCACTTTTGTATCTTAAAGTTGTTAAGGATATCATGGCAACTTTAAGAGAAATTATTATTTTAATTACTATTATCTCTTTTTAACTCCTTAATTCCATTATTAAAAAGGTTTGCGAAAGTACAATTTTAATTTTAAAAATATACTATTTTAAAATTTTATATATTTTTTTCTCAACACTTTCCATTAACCATCTTGGTGTTGATGTTGCACCACATATACCAACTGTTTTTGAATTGATAAACCAATCTGATTTTAACTCATCTATGTCAGAAATAAAGTATGAGTTATTATTTTCTTGCTTACATGATTTATACAAAAACTTACCATTTGATGACTTTCTACCACTTACAAACACAATCACATCATTTTCATTTGCGAATTGCTTTAATTGTCTTTCCCTTCCTGTTACTTGTCTACATAAAGTATCATTAACAATATATTTTATGTCATTATTGGACTCCTGTTTAATTCTTTTTTCTATTTCCACTGTGATTTCTTTGTATGCGCCTGGACTTTTGGTTGTTTGAGAATACACGTATATGGGCTTTTTAAAATCTATTTTATCTAAATCAGCAAGAGATCCAACTATTATAGCATCATTGTTTGTTTGACCCAATAGTCCTATAACCTCGGCATGCCCCTCCTTACCATAAATAACTACTTGACCATCTATATTTTTAAGTTCTTTATGACCAATTTTTATCTGTTGTTGTAATTTAAGAACAATGGGACAAGATGCATCTAGAAGCTGAATATTATTCTTTAGTGCTAATTTATAAGTTGAGGGAGGCTCGCCATGAGCTCTAATTAAAACCTTACAATTACTAATATTTTTTAAATCACTGTGATTAATGATTTCTAAACCTAATGCATTTAATCTATCAACTTCTTTATTGTTGTGAACAATATCTCCTAAACAATACAAACGACCTTCTTCTTTTAAAATTGATTCAGCCATTTCAATAGCATAAACAACACCAAAACAAAAACCTGATCGAGTATCGATTGTTATCTTCATAGATATTTAGTAATTAAATTGTTAAGAAACATATCTTGTTCTTGTAAACTCATCATAGTATTATCAATTAAAATTGCATCATCAGCCTTAGCTAATGGGTTCATTTTTCTACTAATATCAAATCTATCTCTTTCATTTAAATTTTTAAGAATTTTGGGGAAAGAAACATTAGATGTTGTTTTTTTTAATTGAGCAAATCTTCTTTGTGCTCTAACTTCAATATCAGCTGTCACAAATAATTTTATTTTTGCATTTGGCAATACTTTTGTTCCTATGTCACGCCCATCCATTACAATATTTTTTGACTCACCAATTTTCTTTTGTATTGCAATCAACTTTTCTCTTACCTTAATAATTCTAGCAACAATTGAAACATGCTCAGAAACACTTATACTTCTAATATCATCTTCAACATTTTTATTATTTAATAAAGTTTTTGAAGACTCTGTTTTAGTATCAAAATAAAAATCAACTTTTACATTTTCAATTAATTTATTTAGCAAATCAAAATTTATATTTTTATTTTTAATAACTTCTTCTCTCATAAAAAAAAGAGTTATTGCTCTGTACATAGCACCACTGTCAATATAACGAAAATTATACTTTTTTGCAATTGATTTAGCAATGGTACTTTTACCACATGAAGAATAACCGTCTATTGCAATATTAAATGAAGTATTCATTAAAATCCGAAATTACGTAAATTTGTTGTAATACTAAAATTATTAGTAATTCCTGACAAATGATAAAACGTTCTACTATAATCAAAATAATAACTAAACACTCTGAAACCAATACCAAAAGAAAAACCTACAGCTGAAGGAAAGTAAACGTCTGTCAAATCAAATCTCCTTTGAAAATTAAAGCCTCCTCTTAAAAACAAACTTCTTTTGTAAGGATTTAGCTCTCCTCCTATAATAATGTGCCTTAAAAATGTTTTAGCAATTGTTTCTTCTTTAACTTCAAGTTGACCTGTTTGAACATTAGTCTGATAGCCTAACTTGTATGGAGATGAAATATCAAAATTATTAATATTTGTATAAGTTAAATGATATTTAAAAGGCAGATATAATAATTCTTTAGAAATACCAATTTGAATATCATAATCAATAGATTCCGACTCAGAACTATAATTATTAATCTGTCTTCCCAAATTTTTTACAAGAAATGTTGCGGTAAAATTTTTATCTTTATTTATATACGTTGTGCTTATATTAGATGTTATTGCTTGGGCGTTATATGTTTCATAAAAAGAATTTAAAAAATTAAAATTAAGCCCAAAAGATAATTTTTCACTGATATTTCTTGCCACCCCTAAAGAAATAATTTGATCACTGGCCGAAAAATTCCCTTCATAATAACCTTCATTACTGAAGCGTTCAAAATTTCCATAATTAATACTTTTTAATGACAATCCTAAAAATCCTATTTTTTTAAATTCTTTTGAAAATGAGAAAGAAACCAAATTAATGTCTGAAAAATAATCACCAAAAGTAAAAGCAATTTGATTATTCATTTTTTGATTTAATAGTGAAGGAACATTAGAGGATATAGAAACATCATTATCATAAAATGCAATTGCGCTACCACCTAGAGAACTCACTCTTGGTGAATGTTCAATATTTGAAAATAAAAAAACACCCTCACCGCCATTCTGAGCTAAAGTATTCAAAGCAAAAAAACACATTATTATAACATATTTGTATTGCATTATTTAAAATATTTGAGTTATTATGAAATATTAATTGCGTTTTCTACTTTTTTAGTGAATAACGCAATATCAATAACCTGACTTAAATCATCAACATAATGAAATTTCATCCCAGAAATATAGTTTTTATTTATTTCTAAAATATCTTTTTTATTTTGAATTGATAAAACGATTTCATTTATTCCAGATCTCTTAGCAGCTAATATTTTTTCTTTAATCCCTCCGACGGGAAGTACTTTTCCTCTTAAAGTAAGTTCACCAGTCATTGCAATCTTCTCTTTAACTTTCCGCTGAGTAAATGAGGAAACAAGAGAAGTGAAAATTGTGATTCCAGCTGATGGACCGTCTTTTGGTGTAGCTCCCTCAGGTACATGAACATGAACGTTCCAATTATCAAAAACTTTATAAGATAACTTATAGTCAATTGCATGGGCCTTCAAATACTCCATTGCTATAATAACAGACTCTTTCATCACCGATCCTAAATTACCAGTCACAGTTAACTTTCCTTTCCCTTTACTTAAACTACTTTCAATAAATAAAATATCACCCCCAACTGAAGTCCATGCTAATCCTGTAACAACTCCTGCTAATTTATTGTCTATAAATCTATCTCTGTCAAACTTTGGAGGTCCCAATACTTTCTCTATTATATTGGAGGATATTTCAACATCAAAATTTTCTTTTAGAACTATAGATTTTGCAACATTTCTGATCATTTTACTAATCATTTTCTCCAAGCTTCTAACACCAGATTCTCTTGTATACTGATCTACAATTTTTTCAATATTAGTATCAGAAATTATAAAATATTTTTTATCAACTCCGTGAAGTGCAAGTTGTTTTGGTAAAAGATGTTTTTTTGCAATTTGAACTTTTTCTTCAATAGTGTATCCATTAATTTCTATAATCTCCATACGGTCTCTTAAAGCAGGTTGAATTGAAGCTAAATTATTCGCTGTAGCTATAAACATAACTTTTGAAAGATCATAATCTAATTCTAAATAATTATCATGAAAATTTTCATTTTGCTCAGGGTCTAAAACTTCAAGCAATGCAGAAGATGGATCGCCGTGATTATCTCTGGTAACCTTATCAATTTCATCAAGAACAAAAACAGGATTAGAAGATTTTGCTTTTTTAACTGACTTAATTATTCTTCCTGGCATTGCACCAATATATGTTCTTCGATGCCCTCTGATTTCCGCTTCATCTCTTAATCCTCCTAAAGAAACTCTTTCATACTTTCTGCCCAGTGCCTCTGCAATTGATTTACCGAGAGATGTCTTTCCTACACCAGGAGGACCAAACAGACATAGTATAGGAGATTTCATATCTCCTTTTAATTTCAAAACTGCTAAATATTCTATTATTCTTTTCTTTACTTTATCTAATCCAAAATGGTCTTTATCTAAAATTGTTTTTGCTTTCTTTAAATCAAACTTATCTTTAGTAACCTCATCCCATGGAAGATCTAATATCAATTCTATGTAACTACGTTGTACCGCATAATCTGACATAGAGGGATTCATACGTTGCAATTTTTTTAGTTCTTTATCAAATGCATCACTAATTTCTTTACTCCACTTCTTCTTTTTTGATAGTTTTCTCATTTCTTCAACCTCTTTATGAGAACCTGTACCACCTAACTCCTCTTGTATAGCTTTCATTTGCTGATTTAGATAATATTCTTTTTGCTGTTGATCTAAGTCAGTCTGAACTTTTGACTGAATTTTATTTTTCATTTCAAGCATTTGAAACTCCTTAGTCAATAATTCTAATGCAAGAATTGCCCTTTTTTTCAAATCAATCTCTTCCAATAATTTTTGTTTTTCAGCTAAACTTATATTCATATTTGATGAAATAAAGTTAATTGCAAAAGATGAGTTCTTAATATTTTTAATCGCTATGGAAGCCTCACTAGGAATGTTTGGAGAAGCATCAATTATTTTTAAAGAAAGATCCTTAATAGATGACACAAGTGCTACAAACTCTTCATCTTTTGAGTCTGGCTTTAATTCAAAAAGTTCTTTTATTTGTGCTTTATAGTAAGGCTCCTCTTGAATTATCTCTTTAACAGAAAAACGTTTTCTTCCTTGAATTACAACAGTGATGTTACCATCAGGCATTTTTAACATTTTCAAAATAGTTGCAATAGTACCTACTTTATGTAAATCCTTAATCTCAGGAAGTTCAATATCAAAATCCTTCTGAGCAACTACGCCAATCATTTTGTTTCCGTTCTCTGCATCTTTAATTAATTTGACAGAACGATCTCGTCCAATTGTTATTGGTATAATTACACCAGGAAAAAGCACAGTATTTCTAAGTGGAAGAATAGGTAAAATATCTGGAGCATCCTCCTTTGATATTTTAGCTTCATCTTCATCACTCATTAGAGGTAAAAATTCTGCTTCTTCATTTAACAAATCAGACAGATTTATTGTTGAAAGTTTAGCTTCTTTATTCATAATCTTTTATTTTCATAAAATCTTCTACAATTATTATGCCAAAATGAAAAATGCCTTTTTGTCAGTTAATATTGATTTCTAAATTTCTTTGTATTTTCATATATAAATCTGAGGATCTCTTTAAGATTATCATCAACATTTAAATTTCTTCTTCTAAATACTAGATCTAAAGTATCAATAAATTTTGAAAATTTATGTTCTGAAAAACCGGAGGAACCTCCCCAACTAAAGGATGGAATAAAATTTCTTGGAAAACCACTACCAAAAATATTAGCACCAACTCCCACCACAGTACCTGTGTTAAACATAGTATTTATACCACATTTTGAATGATCTCCCATTATTAAACCACAGAATTGCAAGCCGGTATTTTTAAATTTCTCAAATTTATAATTCCATAACTTTACATCAGCATAATTGTTCTTTAAATTTGAATTATTTGTATCTGCACCTAAATTACACCATTCTCCTATTACAGAGTTGCCTAAAAATCCATCATGTGCTTTTGATGAATAACCAAAAAAAACTGTATTATTTACTTCTCCACCTACTTTACAAAAAGGACCTAACGTGGTTCCAGAGTAAATTCGAGCTCCCATTTTTAAAACAGAGTTATCAAGCATTGCAAAGGGCCCTCTAACTAAAGTGCCTTCCATTATTTCAGTATCCTTTCCAATATAAATTGGACCATGTTCTGTATTTAATGAACAATTATTTAATTTGGCCCCATTTTCAATCCAAATTTCTCCATTTCCTATTAATGTGTTAGAATTATTAATATCATTTATTCTACTTAGACACTTTAAATTTTTATTTTGTTTTAATCTGTTAAAATCGTTAATTATTTCATTTTCATTAAAAACAAAAATATCTGAAAGTGATTTGATTGAAGTAAAAGATGCACGAGATTCAATAATATTTAATTTGGCATGCTCAAATTTGTTACTTCTGAAAGCAATGGCTTCACCTTTACTTACTAGTGATTCTCCTACTCTGAGATTATTTATTTCAGTTATAAGTTCTTTACAAGGCAAGATTGTTGAATCAACCCATAAATTATCATATTTAATGTTTGTTTTAAATTTATTAGATAAATAATCCTGGGTTTTAACAGAAACATAAGGATAATAAAAGTTCCATTTCTCTTTAATTGTAAATATCCCTACTCTAAAAGATGAAATGGGTCTTGTAAAACTTAGTGGCAAATAATTTGAATGATCTTTATCAAATAATATTAAATTCATATGTATACAAAGTTAAATAAAAAAGCCCATAAATATATGGGCTTATGATGAGCAAAAAGCATAAATTTTTTACTTTTTAAACTTTTTATACTTATTTTTAAATTTATCAATTCTTCCCGCAGTGTCTATTAGCTTAGCTTTTCCAGTAAAGAACGGATGTGAATCAGATGATATTTCCATTTTAAATAGAGGATATTCTTTACCATCTTCCCATTTAATTGTATCTTTTGTTTCGACACATGATTTTGTTAATATAGAATAATCAGTAGAAATATCTTTGAATACACATAGCCTATAATCTTTGGGATGTAAATCTTTTTTCATTGTTTAAATTTTGGACTGCAAAAATAATAAGATTTACGATTTAACCAACTTGATTTGCAAAAATATTAAAGATTTAAATTATCAAGCAACCTATTGGTGACTTGTACTCCTTCTGCAGACAATATCAGCTTTGCTAGTTCATGTTCATTTAAATTGATTTCTTCAATTTTTTCTATACCATTTTTACCCAAAACTACGGGCACTCCAATGCACAAGTCTGATAAACCAAACTCTCCATTTAGTAAAGCTGAACATGGATACATCTTTTTTTGATCACATGCAATCGATTGAACAAGACTACTAACAGCTGCTCCAGGAGCGTACCAAGCAGATGTTCCTAACATTTTAGTTAATGTAGCCCCACCTACCTTAGTTGCTTCAGAAATTTCATCCAATTTTTCAATTGATAAATATTCTGATATTCTGATACTATTTCTAGTCGCCAGTCTAGTTAATGGCAACATACCCTTATCAGAATGACCACCTATAACCATTGCATTTACGTCAGAAGAAGGACAAGACATCGCTTCTGCTATTCTGTATTTAAATCTTGCAGAGTCTAATGCGCCTCCCATTCCTATAATTCTGTTTTTAGGCAAATTTGTTATCTTATGAACCAAATAAGTCATAGTATCCATAGGGTTACTAACAATGACCAAAATAACGTTTGGAGAATAATTTAATAAATTTTCAGTTACATCTTTAACTATTCCAGCATTTATTCCGATTAACTCATCTCTTGTCATACCTGGTTTTCTTGGAATACCAGATGTAATAATCGCAATATCACTATCAGCTGTTTTAGAATAATCACTTGTTGATCCTATGATTTTAGTATCAAATCCATTTAAAGAAGCGGTTTGCATTAAATCCATTGCTTTTCCCTCTGCAAAATCTTTTTTTATATCTAACAAAACAACTTCAGATGCAAAATCTTTCATTGCAATGTATTCTGCACAACTAGCTCCAACAGCACCAGCTCCAACAACTGTAATTTTCATAATATTATTTTTAAGTTATAAATTTTAGGCATCTATATTTGCATATTTAGCATTAGCCTCAATAAATTCTCTTCTTGGTGGCACCTCATCTCCCATTAGCATTGAAAAAACTCTGTCAGCTTCTGCAGCATTATCAACTGTAACTTGTTTCAGTGTTCTTTGTTCTGGGTTTAAAGTTGTATCCCACAATTGAGAAGCGTTCATTTCTCCCAAGCCTTTATATCTTTGAATAGCTATATTTACATCTTTCCCCCCTTTCATTTCATTAATCATCATGTCACGTTGATTTATATCCCAACAATAACGTTGATCTTTTCCTTTCTTTAACAAAAATAAAGGTGGTGTTGCAATATATACATAGCCTTTCTCAATAAGGGGTTTTAAAAATCTAAAAAAGAACGTAAGTAATAAAGTAGCAATATGAGATCCATCAATATCCGCATCAGTCATGATTACAATCTTATGATATCGTAAATTTTGTAAATTTAATTCTCTAGAATCTTCATCTGTACCAATTGAAACACCAAGTGCTTTAAACATATTTTTTATTTCCTCATTCTCAAAAACCTTGTGTTGCATTGCTTTTTCCACATTTAAAATTTTTCCTCTTAAAGGTAATATAGCCTGAAAGTGTCTATCTCTTCCTTGTTTGGCAGTACCACCTGCTGAGTCTCCCTCTACTAAGAAAATTTCACATTTTGTTGGATCTTTCTCAGAACAGTCAGATAATTTACCTGGCAATCCAGAACCAGTTAAAACACTTTTTCGTTGCACCATCTCTCTAGCTCTATTAGCTGCATTTCTTGCGGTAGCAGCTAATATAACTTTTTGGACAATTCTTTTTGCTTGATCAGGATTTTCTTCAAGATAATAAGTCAGCATATCACTCACAGACTGAGAAACGGCAGATGTCACCTCTTTATTTCCTAACTTAGTTTTAGTCTGACCTTCAAATTGCGGTTCCATTACCTTCACTGAAATAACAGCTGTCAAACCTTCTCTAAAATCATCTCCTGAAATTTCAAACTTTACTTTTTTAAGTAATCCAGATTCGTCAGCATATTTTTTTAAAGTTCTTGTTAAACCTCTTCTAAAACCGGATAGGTGCGTCCCGCCCTCATGCGTATTAATATTATTGACATAAGAATGTATATTTTCGGTATAAGAATTATTATAAACCATAGCTACTTCAACAGGTACACCATCCTTTTCTCCATCAATATGAATAACTCCATCCATAATTGAATCTCGTGTTGCATCTAAAAATGTAACAAATTCTTTTAAACCTCCTTCAGAATAAAAAGATTCTTTGACAAAAGCCCCACTATCTTCTTTTCTTCTTTTATCAGTTATTGAAAGATTAATTCCTTTGTTTAAAAAAGCTAATTCTCTTAATCTAGCAACTAAAATATCAAAATGATAAACAGTATCCTCAAAAATGTTAGAGTCGGGCTTAAAAGTCACATGAGTACCTGTATCAGTTGAAGATCCAATTTCTTTAACATCATATTTTGGAACACCAATGCTATATTCTTGTTGATAGATTTTGCCATCTCTATAGACTTTAACATCTAAATTAGAAGATAAAGCGTTTACACAAGATACTCCAACACCATGTAATCCCCCAGAAACTTTGTATGATCCTTTATCAAATTTACCACCAGCATGCAAAACAGTCATTACAACTTCCAATGCGGATTTGCCTTCCTTTTCGTGTATTCCTACAGGAATACCCCTTCCGTTGTCTTTTACTGTAATAGAATTATTCTCATTAATAAAACAATCAATATGTGTACAGTGACCAGCTAATGCCTCATCTATAGAGTTATCTACTACTTCGTATACTAAATGGTGCAAACCTTTTATACCTACATCACCAATATACATTGCAGGACGTTTTCTGACAGCTTCTAGTCCTTCAAGAACCTGAATGTTATCGGCGCTATAATTTTTATTTTCTTCACTCATAAAAAAATTTTAACTTTTTAACAAAAATACAATTTACTGCTTTTTATAAAATCAAAATACTATTTAAAAATTACTGTTTTTTCAACATAAAGTTGATAACTTCTAAAAGGAGCTTTTAATTCCAAACAACATACTTATCCCTTGTTCTTTATAACCCAACCAGTTTTCATTTTTATTGTTTGTAAGGTTTTGGATATTTAAAAATGTAGAAAGCCATTTTGAATAATTGTACTCAAAAAATAAATTTGTGTATAAATAAGGACCTAGTTTCTGAATATTTTGATTTTCATAAGGCACAGCTATTTGATTAGCAGAAATAGTTGCAAATCTTTTTTTACTAAAAAATGACACAGATGGGGTTACATTTATTTTTTGCTGCAATTTAAAAGGGACTTGCAAATTAAATTTGAAATTAGAAGTATTAAAAACATCCTCAGTCCAATTATAAAAATCACATTTAAAATTTAAACTTAAAAGACTATTTATCTTTTTCCTATACTCACATTCCAAATTAAATTCACTTAAATCAATATATTCTGACTTATATCTTTGGTAAGATAAATTATCAACTCTTACAAAATGTAAAAAATTATCTACAATACTGTAACTAATCGAGGTTTTAATTAAATCATTGTCACTTAAAATATTTCTAAATGAAAAATAAAACTTGTCTCTTTTGGTAAAACTCAAGTTTTGTTCAAACGCATAGTTAGCATAAATACTTTGATTCATACCATAAGTATGAATATATGGATTTATTTCCGAGATATATCGTATACTATTTTTGTAATGAGACTGCGAAAATCCTGTCTCAATTTTAATAATATCTTTTACTAGTTCCTTAGAAAATTTAATATTTGGCATTAGATGAAAATTTTGCCCTGATGATTTTACAGAAAGATCAAATCCTAAAATTATATTGTATTTGTCTAAAGCATAATTTGGCGAAAAATTAAAATAATTAATATATGTAGATATAAATGGTGACAGCTCACTATTATAATTTAGATAGGAATCAAATCGTGTATTTATTTTTAATGGTAGATTTTTAAAAAGATTAGTTATGTTGGAACTGACATGAAAGTGATTTTCAGAAAATTCATTTAAATCTGAAATAGATAACTTCGTATTATGACTTATTTGATTAGACATACTTTTATTTGAAAAAATATTTAGTGATAATTTTGTGAATGCAAATCTATTTCTAAAATACTCATCAAATAAGTCATTTTCATTTTTATAAAAAGCTGTTCTTTTATCGTAAATTAAATTTATTCTGTAAACATTAGATAACGTTATTTGTTTATAAAACCCATGAAAACTATTCTTACTATTTTTTGCAGGCAGGTATTTATCAGCATAATGATTAAAATAAATACCATAACTTTTGTTTTTAGAGCGAGTAGAACAATATATAATATCGGCTTGTGTTTTATAGTAATTACCTAAACCAAAGCTAGCACTGTTATTATATAATTTATCTAACAAAGGATCTTTAATTTTTGCTGGAGCTAATATTTTTGTTTTGAAATTAGATCTTAAGTTAAACTCAAAAAAATCATATTGTTGTACACTTTTATTAGAAGATGAGTCATTATATGTAGCCCTTTCATTTATTTTTTTTGCATCAATTATTGAAGGGGTAAATTCCTCAAAAATCTTTATTTCTGTAGTTTTTATGTCCTGGCCAAAAATTGAGCATGCTGTTAATAAAATAAAAAATAAGACCCTAATCAAATTCATTTTCAGTATTATTTAAATTAATTTTATCAATGTTTTTATTAATTGTGTCCGATTTAATATCTTTTACAATATAATTTTCATTTATTCTTTGAACTTCATAATCATAGTCATCTTCAAATATCTCAATAAAAGCTTGGTCCTTTTTAAGCTCAAGAACTTCATTCTTTTCTTTTTCGATAATAAATTCTAACTTCTTAATTGCTAAATCTGTTAAATCAGTGCCATTATAATTTTCAATCACACTTTCCAGAGTTGCTTTAGCTTGAAATGTTTTGTTCATATCTATGTAAATATCTGCGAGCAAAATAAAACTCTTTGCTATGTAATACTTACTTGAATAATTTTTTACTAGATCAAATATTAATTCCTCTGCCAATTTTAGACTATCATCTAAGTAAGCAAAATATGAAAGATGATACATTGCTTCACAGCAATGATCATCTATTTGGTAAGATATTAATTTTGAAAAGGTACTTTTTGATTTTGCATAATTACCAGATTTAAATTCATCTCTGGCAATAATCAAATAAGCCTTACTAATTAAAAAATCATCAACTTTTTCCAAATCAATAACTTGCTCGGCAAATAAAGAAGATTTAGATACATCAATATTTTCATATCCTATCATAAGTCTAGCTACAACTTCTCTATTTAATGAACTAGAAAAAATAATTTTTTGTAATTGTTCATAAAAGCTATTAGACATTTCATAATCATCTTTTTGGTAATAATATCTTGCTAAAAAAACTAGTGCTTCTTTCTTATGATTTTCAGAGGGCTCACATAACATTAGCTTTTTGTAATAGTAAATAGCATCTAAGGTGTCATTAATATTGTTCGAACTTACTGCAGCATAATATAGCGCTTTCTCATGAAATATTCCTTTTTCAAAGCGATTTAAGTATTTTTTAAATGATGATTTAGCTAAAGAATAGTCTTTTTGAACATATTTCATATAAGCCGAATTATACAACAAAGAATCTTGTTCTGATACTGTTATGTTATACTCAGGTAAAGATTCTACCAAATAAATATAATCATCAATTCTATTTATACTTGAATAAGCAAATTGTAAAGACGATAAAGCTTGTTTAAAGTACTTTGTTTTGGAATAATTATGTACAACAATCAAAAATTGATTGATTGCCTTATCAATACTATCAGCTTGCATATACATGTTACCAATATTTAAGTATGAGTCAGCAAGCCAATCAACATTTGTTGATGAATCAATTAATATTTTGTAATATATTTTAGCATTTTCAAAACTTGATGTTTTTTTATGATAACTTGCTAAGTCTTTGACTGCTAACAAAAAATATGTTGAGTTTTTATATTTTTCAAAAATTTCTACTAAACAATTTAATTGCATGGTATTATCATTTAACAATCGAGCGGAAATTGAAGACTGATACAGGGCATAATCAACATCAAAAAGATTGTAAGCTAAAGATTTTTGATAATATCTAAATGCTAAATCATATTTTTTAAGCATAAAATAACTATCAGCTAATCTCAATAAGGCATCATTGATCTTTAGGCTATCACTAGAAACTTTTAAGAAAGATCTGTACCATTTTACACTATTTTGATAATCTTTTGATTTATAATAGGCATATGCTAAATTGTATTTTTTTAAAGTCTGAAAACTTGGTAAATCTCGAATTAATATTGTTGAAAGGCCATTGTAAGACTCAATTGCATCAGAAAAATTTGATAAATTATAAAGACAATCTGATAACCAGAATTTACTTAAAAAAGTATATGTTTCATTTATAGGATACTGAATAGATTGATTAAAGTATAAAATTGCCTTTTTAAACTCTTGATTATTGTACTCTTCAATAGCTAAGTAAAATGAAGCTCTTTGTAATGACTTTTTTTGTTCATTGCTTAGTGTGTCTAAATTAATTAACTTTTCATAAACATCAAAGTGCATATTTGTTGATTCAAACATTTTAATCATTAAAGATTCAATATAAGCTGTATTTTTTGAGTTATCGAAAGACTTTAAAAAGGTTTGAAAAACATTAAATGTATTATCAAAAGGTAAATCAAGTTGATATGATAATTTTGCATAATTAAACCAAGCCTCTTCTTTTAAAGTTTGATTATTTTCATAAGTTATTGATTTTTTAAATGCATTTAGTGCATAAGTGTAATATTCAAATTCAATATAACTTGCTCCCAAATAGTAATATGAAAATTGTAAAATACTGTCTGACACATTTGAAACATTTTCAAGATTTAAAATAGCATATTCATATTGGCCCGTATTATAATAAGAGTACCCTAGCATAAATGACAACATAGGATCTACACTATTATTTTCAGCTTGTGTTTTTTGAAAAAAAGATATTGCATTTTTATAATCCCCAGTTCTATAATACGCTTCTCCTAATAATCTAAAAATCTCTTCCTTTCTTTGTGGTATTATGTCATCTAATAGTGGTTTTGCATAAGCAATTAGATTTTGGTAATCTTCTTTGTAAAAATATATCTGAGAAATATAATACGGAACTATTTTACCAAATTTTTTATCATTTTCTAAAATTAAAAAATTTTGCAATGCTGAATTATATAATTTTGTTTCATATGCAATGTATGCATAATAATACTTTGCAGGTTTACTAAATTTACTTTCTAAATTCTTAACTTTAGAAAAATAATATTTAGCTGTTTCTAAAGAATCAATATTAAAATTTGAGTAAGCTAGTTTAAATGTATTTTCAATTGAAGAATATTTTAACTTTTTCAAATATTTTATCGCTCTTGTGTAATCTTTTTCTCTATAGTAAATATCAGCTAAATCTTGATTAACTTCATCTTGATACAAATTATATGGAAATTTTTCATTTAAATCTTTATATAATTTTAGTGCATCTTCCAAAAGTAGCTCTTTGGAACATCTAGCACGAAGATACATCGTCTCTTCTGTTATTTGATCATCATGCAATTCAGAAAGAATTGATTGTGCAGCGCTATATTTTTTATTTTCATACAACGATATTGCAGCCTCTACATTATTTTGAGTTTGTGAAAAAACAAGTTTGGGCACAAAACATGCAATAAAAAATAAAAATAAATAACCTTTCATACCAGTCAAATAATGAAATAAAATTAAAAATAAAAAAACTATATAATAAAAGTTACTCTTAAAGTTGTGAACAGAAAGCTTTAACAAATATTAGTTGCAAATTGTATCATTATTATAATAAATATTTTAATTTGCTTGATGCTTTATATTTTAAAAATAAAAGGTACATCAAAAATACCTGACTTTGTACAAATAAGAGATAGTAACATGACTTTAATTGCATATTTTAGATTAAGTCAAATTAATAAAGGATTAGAAAAAAGTAATTTAATCGAGTATAAAAATGAAATAACCGATATCTTACAAAAAATGCCTTATGGTAAAATATATAAATACTTAAGAAAAAAATGAATACTAATGTTATAGAAATTCAAAAAGCAGATATAGATCAAAAGCATCAAAGAGTTTTTGAAAAACTAAATCTTAATATAAGCAAGGGAGAATTCGTTTATCTAATTGGAGATACGGGTAGTGGAAAAAGCTCTCTGCTTAAATCACTTTATGCTGAAATCAAAATATCCAGTGGGAAAATGATTATTGCTGATACAGACTTAAAAAACATCAAGCGCAAACAAATTGCGAAATTTAGGAGAAAATTAGGTATTGTATTTCAAGATTTTCAATTATTGACTGATCGTTCAATATTTGAGAATTTGAAATTTGTTTTAAAAGCAACTGGCTGGAGAGAAAAAGAAAAAATTAAAAACAGAATATCAGAAGTTTTAGAAAGCGTTAATTTAAATAATATTAAAGATAAAATGCCATACGAGCTCTCTGGAGGAGAACAGCAAAGAGCTGCCATTGCAAGAGCATTACTAAATAATCCTCAAATAATTCTAGCTGACGAGCCTACTGGTAATCTTGATCCTGAAAAATCTGATAAAATTATAAAGCTACTGAAAGAGATAAGCTTAAATGGAACTACAGTTTTAATTGCTACTCATGACTATCTAATAATCAAAAAACATAAAGCTAGAACAATTAAATGTATCAATAAGGGAATAGTTGAAATAGATTCAAATACAATATAAATGTTTAAAGAAAACATATCTATTAAAGATTACAATACATTTAAAATAGACATTAAATGTAAATTTTTTTCAGAGTTTAAAAATACTAAAGAACTCAAAAAGATATTAGAATCCTCTATTTATCACAAAAATAAATCAATTGTTTTGGGCGGCGGATCTAACATTTTATTTACAAATGATTATGACGGTTTAGTACTAAAAAATAATATAAATGGTATTAAAATAATAAAAGAAGATAACAGTAATGTTAATGTTGAAGTAGGTGCCGGAGTAGATTGGAATAAATTTGTGAATTGGAGCGTAGAAAGAAATCTTTCAGGAATTGAAAATTTAGCTCTAATACCTGGTTCTGTTGGCGCTAGTCCCGTACAAAATATAGGTGCATACGGAATGGAAGTTAAAGACAGTATTGTTAGAGTTTATGCTTTTGATATACAAAACAAAGCGGAACACATTTTTCAAAACAAAGAATGTAACTTTAAGTATAGAGATTCTATTTTCAAAAAAGAGCTAAAAAATAAAATAATAATTACAAAAGTTGTTTTTAAGCTAGTAAAAGAACCAATTAATAACATTAGCTATGGCGATATTGCGTCAGAATTACAAATTCTAAAACTTTCACCTTCTCCAAAAAATATTGCAAAAGCTGTAACAAATATTAGATCTAAAAAACTACCCAATCCACAAATTCTTGGAAATTGTGGAAGTTTTTTTAAAAATCCTGTTTTAGAAAAAGATAAATTTTTAAAATTGAAAAAAAAATTTCCGAATATAGTTCACTTTGTCATTTCAGAAAATAAAATAAAAATTCCTGCTGGTTGGTTAATTGAAAATATTGGACTCAAAGGCTATAGAAAAGGGGATGTTGGCATACACAAAGAACAAGCATTAGTTATAGTTAATTATGGAAAAGCTTCAGGAAAAGATATATTAAAAATAGCTGAAAAAGTTCAAATCAAAGTAAAAGAAAACTATGACATTAAAATTGAACCTGAAGTAAATATTATATGAAAGAAAAAATATTTATTATTAAAATTCTGTTATTATGTTCTATTAAGCTTCATAATTTAAGATTTTAGTATCGTCAGATTTTGAATATTTAATTCCTATAACTAAAGACAATATGATTAAATAAGTACCTGATCCAATCATACTAAACATCTCAATATTTATATCAACCATAATCATTAAATAAAGCATTGACACAAAAAAAGGAAGAAGTGTAATTGCAAAAAGCCATCTAGCAATTTTTAAATAATCTAAGTAAATCAAATAAAACAAAATCACAGCAATCAATGGTAAAATCAAAATAAAATATTGTTTTGACACTTTAGCCAATTCAAATATATTTATTGAGTAACTTGACAAGGGTAAAAAACAAGAGATAAATAACATTAGAACCGCAATTAGCGAGATAATTTTGTTTTTTGTGAATACAGTCATATAAAATACTTACTTTTTTGTATTTCTTGCAATATCTGCTCGAGACATAATTGCTTCAGAAATCCATCTGGTTAGCAGTAAAAAACAAAATGCAATTATTGGGAAAATCACTAAGTCTGCAATAGCCGTACCTGTTCCAGATAAACCAAAATATTCTAAAATCCCAAATGAGGTGTCAGTAAAAATTCCTATAACAGAAACTGTAGTACCTATAATTGCAATAAATACTGAAGCTGACTCTCCTAAAGTTGCAATAAAATTTGAAGCTATAGTTGTTGCAACATAACCTTTTGATCTATCCAGATGTTTAAATTTGTCTTTTCTACTAAAAAATATTTGAAAGCTTATCCAACAAGAGACAGTAAAAGCAATAAAATAAAATAACCATTGCATTACATCTTTAAAAGATGAATCAAATATTCCATTGTCAATATCAATATAAAGAACATAAAAAGGCCAAAACAAAAATAATGCTCCTATTAATTGATAAAACAGACCAGTAGTTCTTGTAAATAAAGATCCATTGTCTATTGAATCACTGTATGGTTTACTAAAGGTAAAAAAAACACTATCTTGATTAACTGATGCGGCTTTACTCATTAATTGATCTTTATATTGATCAGCTTTTTCTTTTAAGTCTTCCATAGTTTATAGTTTATATGTTATTAATCACAATAATACAAAAAAATAAAATAGTGTTTTTAGATCT
This sequence comes from uncultured Bacteroidota bacterium, assembly GCA_902627575.1. GTDB lineage: Bacteria > Bacteroidota > Bacteroidia > Flavobacteriales > BACL11. The sequence goes on along the minus strand of CACOJQ010000001.1, from coordinate 61,957 downwards.
AAAATTTAGCAATTATAGATTATCAATTAAACTATAGATTATCAATGATTTTATTAAAAAGTTTACTTGGTCTCATACTGCTTGAAACGAGTTTATAGTTAGGAAAGTAATAACCATCAATATTTTGTTTTTTACCTTGAGTGACGCTTAACTGTTTAATTATTTCTACTTTATTGTTTTTTAACTTTTCAAATAATCTAGAGAAAATAATTTTTAATGATTTATCTGCAACTTGTCTTGATAATTCTTCTGCCCAATACATTGCTAAATAAAAATGTGAAATTCTATTATCAATTTCACCAACTTTTCTTTTGGGAGATTTTCCATTTTTTAGAATTTTTTCAATCGCTAAATCTAATGTTGAAGAAAATACTTTAGCTTTTTTACTATTATTAAACTCAGAGTAATGCTCCAATGAAACAACTAAAGCCAAAAACTCCCCCAAAGAGTCCCATCTTAAATGTCCCTCTTTGATAAATTGTTGTACATGCTTTGGTGCTGAACCTCCAGCACCAGTTTCAAATAAACCTCCCCCATTAATTAAAGGTACAACAGATAACATCTTAGCAGAAGTTCCAAGTTCTAATATTGGAAATAAATCTGTTAAATAGTCTCTTAACACATTACCTGTAACTGAAATAGTATTCAGACCTAAATTTACTCTCTCAAGAGTGTAGTTGCAAGCATTCAAAGGTGACAATATTTTAATTTCTAAAGAAGTTAAATCAAAATTTTTTAAATACTTTTTTACTTTAAGTATTATTTCTGCATCGTGTGCTCTATTTTCATCTAACCAAAATATTGCAGGCCAACCAGTTGCTTTTGCTCTATTAATAGCTAATTTAACCCAATCCTTAATAGCATAGTCCTTTGTAGTACACATTCTCCAAATGTCACCTTTATTCACTCTGTGTTCAAAAATTAAATTTTTGTTTTTGTCGTACACTTTTACTTTTCCAGAATCAGCTATTTCAAATGTTTTATCATGAGAGCCATATTCTTCAGCTTTTTGCGCCATAAGACCAACATTAGAAACTGTTCCGATTTTAGATGGATCAAATGCCCCATTTTTTTTACAAAAATCTATTACAGCAGAGTATATAGATGCATATGAACTATCTGGAATAACAGCTTTAGTATCTCTTAATTCTCCATTTTTATCCCACATTTTACCGGAATTCCTAATCATTGCCGGCATAGAAGCATCAATAATTACATCTGAGGGCACATGAAGATTTGTAATTCCTCTATCAGAATCCACCATAGCAATGTCAGGTGCCGACAAAAAAGTATCTTTAATGTCTTTTTCTATTTTATCCCTAATATTTTTAGGCAAATGCTGAATTCTATTTAAAAGATCGGTAAAACCGTTTTTAAAATCTACACCAATTTCTTCAAAAAGCAAGTGATGTTTATTCACTAATTCTTTAAAAAATACAGATAAAAAATGAGAAAAAATTATTGGATCAGAGACTTTCATCATAGTAGCTTTTAAATGTAATGACAATAATATTCCAGACTGCTTAGCGCTTTCTATTTCTTTAGCTAAAAATTCAAGTAAACTAACTTTAGACATAACGGATGTGTCTATTATTTCTTCAGATGAAACAAAAATATTATCTTTTAATAATGTAGAAGAACCATCATCTGAATATAATTTAATTTTTAACTCTGAATCATTTTTGATCAAAAATGATTTTTCATTATGAAAAAAATCACCATTTTTCATTGTTGCAACATGTGTTTCTGAAGTTGAAGACCAAGAACCCATATGGTGAGGGTTTAATTTTGCATATTGCTTTACTGAATTTGGAGCTCTTCTATCAGAGTTGCCTTCTCGTAACACTGGATTAACCGCTGAACCCTTAACCTTATTATATCTTATTTGAATTTGATTTTCTAATTTGTTTTTAGGTTCATCAGGATAGTCTGGCAAATCAAATCCTTTTAATTTTAACTCAGCTATTGTTGATTTCAATTGTGGTATAGAAGCTGAAACATTTGGCAACTTAATTATGTTAGCTTCAGATAAATTTACTAATTTTCCAAGTTCTTCAAGCCCATTGTCCTGTTTTTGATTTTCTTTTAAATATTCAGGAAAAGCCGACAAAACCCTAGAGGCTAAGGATATATCACTTATCTCTATATTTATTTCAGCTTTTGAAATAAATGCTTTGACAATTGGCAACAAAGAATGAGTTGCTAACATAGGGGCTTCATCAGTTAATGTATAAACTATTGAATTCGACTTATTAATCATCATATTTTATTTAAATTAGTAACCAAAAATTTCATCCAAAGATAAGTATTCAATCTTTCCATACTGATTAAAAATACCTTTATCTATTTTTTTTAACGAACCAACCACTAAAATACTTCTATTTTTATTACCGATGTTTAATTTATGAAATTTTTGTAAATGACTGAAATCTAATTGATCTATGTATTTATAAATATCCTTTCTTAAATCATAATCAACATTTAATTTATTTAGTTTTTCATAATATTTTATTGCTGAGAAACCTCTTAATCTTTCAGTTCTTAACTTTTGCCTTATTGACTCTTTAGAGTTTTCTAAGTTTTTTTCAAATATAGGCATGTTATCTATCAGTTTATAAATTGATGACAAAGCCTCAGACAATTTACTGTTCTGTGTGCTTAAATAGCATGAAAAATAATGAGAATCATAAATGTTTTCCGTAGCTGAATATGAGGCATGGACTGAATAAGCCAAAGATTTAGATTCTCTTATATCTTGAAATATAATAGAACTCATCCCTTCACTAAAATATTCATTGTGTAATTTAATTAAAGGCTGTTGTAAAATATTAAATTTCGATCCTTTTGAAATTACTATAATTTCAGTTTGCTCAATATTATAATCAACAAAATATACAACTGTATCGGAAATATTTTTTTCTTTATAGACTTTCTTTTTTTGCAGCAATAGATTTGAGTTATGTTTATGAATTTCTTTTAAAGAAACTGATAACCTATTTATATTTTCAGGTCCATAATAATATATTTTGTGGCTATGTTTAATTAAATTTTCTATTGAAGCAAGTAGCTCATCTGAGCTAGTATTCTTAATTTCTCTATCTGTTAAAACATTTGTAAAAGAAGAATTTGAACCATACTTTGCATAATTAATCATGGCTTTCCAAAGAATTACATGTTGATCTAATTTAGCATCATTTCTTTTCTTTAAATAATTTAGTTTTAAATTACTTAAAACATCTTCATCGGCAACAATATTTGTTAATAGTGTTTCAAAAAACAATAATGATGATTTAAAGTTGTCTGATAATCCAGATAGTTTTATTTCAACTCTATTTGATGAACACTGAATGTTAATCTCACATCCTAATTTGTATAACATTTGTGCCTTTTCTTTTAAAGAAATATTTTTTGTACCTAAAAGCTTAAAATAAGCTAATGCAAATGATAATTTTTTATCATTATCTTTTCCAAAATCGTAAACATAACTTAGAACAAACCTTTTGTTATCTATATTTTTTTTATAAATAAGTGGAGTTGTACCAATCATTTTTTGTGTCAAATCCTTGTTAAAATCTAAAAAAACAGGAGAAATCTTTTTTACTTTTTCGGAAATTAAAGAATTAAAATAAGAGGAGGAAATATTAGTATTAATATTTATGGATGATAGTTTGTCTTTTGAAGATAGTTTTAGTTCAAGATTATCGCTACATTTTTTATGAATAACAACATAATTATTTTTATATTTAGATTTAACAAAATCTATTACATCCTTCTTGGTTATATTATTAAGATTTTGGATTTGATTAGCATAATCTTGCCAAGAGTAACCCAAAATAAATGAATCAACAAAATCACTAACACGACCACTATTATTTTCATATTTTTTAATTTGATTTAACTTTAAATCTGAAATAATTGCATCAATTAACCACGAATCAAAATTACCTCTTTTAATTTCATTTATTTGACCAAGTAGTAGTTCCTTTACATCTTTTAAAGATTGATTCTGTTTTGTTCTAGCATACATAGTATGAACAGAGTAGTCCTTAAGAACGTAAGGAAAACTACCTCCTTCAATTAACTTTTGTTTTAAATTCAAATTCAAATCTATTAGTCCAGCACATGAGTTAGAAAGAATCATATCAACTAAATAAATCATTAAAGAATCAAAACTTTTTACTCCATTTAATCTAAAAGCTAAATAAAGTCTTTCAAATTCGGGACCAAAAACAATATTTTCGACTGGCTTCAAAATTGGCTCTTCATTAGTCATATTAAAAATTGGAACTTTTTTGTGTTTAAAATCTCCCCAATATTTATTTATTAAATTAATAGTCTCAACATAATTTAAATTTCCAGATAAACAAATAGCCATATTGTTTGGAACATAATATTTATTAAAAAATTTATACAATGATTTGATTGAAGGGTTTTTTAAATGATTTTTAGTTCCAAGAATTGTTTGTTGTCCATATTGATGCTTTGGAAATAATGCTTCAAATAAAGATTCAAAGAGCTTGTTACTATCACTACTAAGAGCCATATTTTTTTCTTCACATATAGCTTCAAGCTCTGAACTAAAAAGCCTAAAAACTGGTGAACTAAATCTTTGTGCTTCTAATTTAAGCCATTTTTCTAGCTGATTAGAAGGAATATCGTTAATATAAACTGTTCTTTCAAAGGAAGTATAAGCATTTGTTTTTTTTGCGCCTATTGCAGATAATATTTTATCATACTCATTAGGAATTGCAAAATTTGCAGCTTCCATAGACAATGAATCTATTTTTTTTAATATGTTTTTTCTTTTTTCTTTTTGATCAATAGAAAAAGATCTGTGTTCTTCATATAATGTTTCAATTTTTTTTAGAACTTTTTTTTCCTCTAAATAATTTACAGTACCAAATAAATTCGTTCCTTTAAATAGCATATGTTCTAAACAATGAGATAGTCCAGTTAATTCTTTCGGATCATACTTACTTCCAACGCGAACAGCAATACTAGTATGTATTCTTGGTGTATTAGCATTTCTTGACAAAAAAACCTTTAAACCATTATCTAGAGTATATAATTTAGTATCTAAAATTGCTTTCAATTAATCATCATATTTTTAATCTAACATATTTAATATAAAAACAGTTAAATCTATCTAATTAGTAATCAGTGTCTAAAGAAAGTTTTTGCTTTAAATTTTCCAAATATTTATTTGTCTCCACCATTTTATTAAATTTATCTTTATTTGTGTAGGGTGTTTTTTTTTGAACATTCTTTAATATCTCTAAAGTTATTTCAATAGTTTTATTTTTAAGGTTTTTTCTTAAAAAATCTAAAATATTATGCTTTTCATCTAAAATTATTTCTCGCTGTGCGGCATTACTCAAATATATATGTATATTTTTTTCTGGAAATAGTTTAGGACTATTAATCTCCAATGCAAGTGCAACATTCGATTTACCTAATTTTTTAAAATACTTGATTAGTTCGACCCATTTATCTAACATTTCTACTTCAGAAAAATCTTCAGTTTTTGAAGCTAGGACGTTGTCAGAGATTTTTTCAATTTGTTCTTTTTTTTGTTCACTTGAGTTAATTAAAATTGTAGATGGTTTTTTAATAGAATTTAGATCAATACTAACGTTAGAGCTATTTTGCTCCAACTCTACTTTTAAGTCGTTCGGTGAAATTAAACTATTAGTTTTTTCTAATTTTGTATCATTGTCTTCAACTACTCTTTTTTTAGTAGTTAGAGTTTTTTTTTTATGGTATGTTTCGTTAACGGAGAATATCCTCAACAGCATTAATTCAACTAATAGCCTTTGATTACTTGAATTTTTATAGTTGACATCAACATCACTGCAAATGTTTAAACTAGACAATAAAAAATCTACACTACATAGTTTAGATTGAGATAAATATCTTTTTTGTAATTCATCGCCTAAATCTAACAAATTAAGAGTTTTAGTATCTTTAGAAACCAACAAATCTCTAAAATGCTTTGCTAAACCAACAACAAACTCTTGGCCATCATATCCATTTTCAATAATTTCATTAAATATACTTAATACCTCATGGAAATCATCCGTTATCAAATTTTCAGTTAATTTAAAATAATATTCGTAGTCTAATACATTTAAAAGTTTGACGACTCGTTTAAAAAAAAGTGTTTTTTCTGTCCAATTACATAGCCTATCAAATAAAGATAATGAATCTCGTAATGCTCCATCTGATTTTTGAGCAATTAATCTTAGAGACTCTTGATCAACTTCTATATTTTCCTCTTTGGCTACAAAACTTAAGTAATCCACAATATCGCTGTCTCCTATTCTTTTGAAATCAAAAATTTGACACCTTGAAAGGATTGTAGGGATTATTTTATGTTTTTCGGTTGTAGCTAGTATGAATTTAGCATGCTTTGGTGGTTCTTCAAGAGTCTTTAAAAAAGCATTGAATGCAGACTGAGACAACATATGAACTTCATCAATAATATACACCTTATATTTCCCAACCTGAGGAGGAACTCTTACTTGGTCAGTTAAATTTCTTATATCTTCAACAGAATTATTAGATGCTGCATCCAATTCAAAAATATTAAATGAAAAATTTTCTAGATCAGCATCGTTAGTAAATTTATTAATTTCTTTTGCAAAAATACGTGCACAAGTTGTTTTTCCCACTCCTCGAGGACCACAAAACAAATAAGATTGGGCTAATTGATTAGATTCAATTGATTTTTGAAGAATTGATGTAATTGACTTTTGTCCTACAACAGCTTGAAAAGAAGTTGGCCTATATTTTCTTGCAGAAACAATAAAATTACTCATATAAAATAATTAATAATTACGATTACAAAGCTAATTATTAATTACAAAAATCATATAAAATTATATATCAAATTAAAAAAAGCAACTATTTATTAAAAGATTGAATGTTTTTATTAAATTTGCGGCCCATTAAATAATTAATATTTAAATGATACTAGCAATATGAATAATTACGAAACTGTTTTCATTATGAATCCCGTTTTATCTGAAGAACAGATAAAGGAAACAGTCAACAAGTTTGTTTCTTTCATAAAAACAAATAAAGGAACTGTTTCCCATCAAGAAAATTGGGGATTAAAAAAACTCAAATACACAATTCAAAAGAAAAAAACTGGATTTTATTATCTTTTAGAGTTTACATCCGAAGGCAAATTAATTAATGATCTTGAAATTGAGTTCAAGAGAGATGAAAGAGTTATTAGATGGCAAACTATAAAGCTAGAAAAGTTTGCTATGGAATACGCTGAAAAAAGAAAAAATAAACTAAATAATAACAAAAAAGCATAAAAATGGCTACTGATGTAAAGTATTTAAATCCAGTTGATATTGAAATTAAAACTAATGATAAGTACTGTCGCTTCAAAAAGATGGGTATCAAATATATCGACTACAAAGATCCAGAGTTTCTTATGCGATTTTTAAATGACCAAGGTAAAATATTGCCAAGAAGAATAACTGGTAATTCTCTAAAATTTCAGAGAAAACTAGCTGTAGCTGTCAAAAGAGCTAGACAAATTGCCTTGCTTCCGTATGTAGCTGATAATTTAAAATAAATCTATGGAAATTATATTAACACAAGACGTAGAAAAATTAGGTTTTTGTAATGAAATTATAACTGTAAAAAATGGATATGCACGAAACTTTCTATTTCCTAAGGGTTTAGCAATTTTAGCTACTGAATCTGCAAAAAAATCATTACAAGAAAAATTAAATCAACAAGCAAAGAAAGAAAAAGGGCAAATCGAAGAAGCAAATAAAATTGTTGACAAGTTGTCCAAGTTAAACATTTCAATTAAAGCCAATGTTTCTGAAGATGGCACTAAACTTTTTGGATCTATCAAAGCTTCTCAATTAATCGAAGTTATTTCTAATGAAGGGATTGAAATAAACGCTAAGTTTATAAAACTTCCTAAAATCAAAATGCTTGGTGATTATGAAGCTGAAATCAGAATAAATAGATCTGTTAGTACAACTATCCCATTTAAAGTTGTAGCAAAATAATTGATTTTACAATTTAATTGTTTCTGATTTTTTTCAAATCACTCTTTCTTTAACTTTTTTTAATTTAGTAAATTTCTTATTTTTGTTGACAATGGATACGGAGCTAATGATATATGAAAACTACATAAAAGAAATTCAAGAAAGAAAAAAACAAGGTCTAAATCCAAAGCCAATAGAAAGTTCGGATCTACTCACAACTATTATTGATCAAATTTTAGATAGTAATCATAAATACAGAGAAGATTCTATCAAATTTTTTATTTACAATGTTTTACCTGGAACTACAAGCGCCGCAAAAACAAAAGCTAAATTTTTATATGACATAATACTTAAAAAATATTCTATTGACGAAATAAATGAAAACTTTGCTTTTGAATTACTATCACACATGAAAGGAGGCCCTTCAATTGAAGTTCTTATAGATTTAGCTTTAAATAAAGATAATAAAATTGCAAAAAAATCTGCAAGTATTTTAAAGACACAAGTTTTTTTATATGAAGATGATATTAACCGCTTAAAAAAAGCATACGAAAACGGTAATACAATTGCTAAAGATATTATAGTTAGCTATGCAAATGCTGAATTTTTCACATCACTAAGCGAACTTGATGAAGAAATAGAAGTTGTTACATATGTTGCAGGGGTTGGTGATATTTCAACTGATCTGCTCTCACCAGGAAGTGATGCTCATTCAAGATCAGATAGAGAGCTACATGGAAAATCAATGTTTGACCACAACACCAAACAACAATTAGAACTTATAAAACTGCAAAAAAAATACCCCGATAAAAGAATAATGCTAGTTGCTGAAAAAGGAACTATGGGAGTAGGGTCATCAAGAATGTCAGGTGTTAACAATGTTGCTTTATGGATCGGTAAACAAGCAAGTCCATATGTTCCATTTGTTAATATTGCTCCAATAGTTGCTGGTACTAATGGAATATCTCCAATATTCCTTACGACAGTTAGTGTGACAGGAGGTATAGGCATTGATTTAAAAAATTGGAAAAAGAAAAAAAATAAAAATGGCGAAAATATTTTAGATAATGAAGGCAACCCATTACTAGAAGAAGTATTTTCTGTAAAAACAGGTACAACTCTAACTATTAATACAAAAAATAAAAAATTATATAGTGGCAAAAAAGAAGTTTGCGATATTTCTAATTCATTTACCGATCAGAAAATAGAGTTTATGAAGGCTGGAGGCTCATATGCTGTAGTGTTTGGAAAAAAGCTACAATTAATTGCTTCAAAAATATTAAAAACTGACATCAAACCAGTGTTTGCATCATCAAAGGAGGTTTCTCATATTAACCAAGGATTAACTGCTGTAGAAAAAATATTTAACAAAAATGCTGTAGTAATAAACAAAGAAAAAATATTGCATGCTGGTTCTGATGTTAGAGTTAAAGTTAATATTGTTGGTTCTCAAGACACGACAGGACTAATGACAGCTCAAGAATTGGAATCTATGGCTGCTACTAAAATTGCCCCTTCCATAACAGGAGCATATCAGTCCGGTTGTCATACAGCATCAGTTTGGGATATTAAATCACAAGAAAACATACCAAAACTGATGAAATTTATGAACGATTTTGGTTTAATTACAGCAAGAGATCCTAAAGGAAAGTATCATTCCATGACTGACGTAATTCATAAAGTTCTAAACGACCTAACAGTTGATGATTGGTCTATAATTATTGGTGGTGACTCACACACAAGAATGTCTAAAGGTGTAGCATTTGGGGCCGACTCTGGAACTGTTGCACTGGCTCTTGCTACAGGAGAAGTGTCAATGCCCATTCCCGAGTCCGTTAAAGTTACATTTAAAGGAAAAATGCGTGATTACATGGATTTTCGTGATGTTGTACATGCTACACAATCACAAATGCTAGACAGATTTGATGGTGAAAATGTTTTTCAAGGAAGAATAATTGAAGTTCATATAGGTACTCTTCCATCTGATCAAGCATTTACATTTACTGACTGGACTGCAGAAATGAAAGCAAAAGCCTCTATTTGTATTTCAGAGGATAAAATTCTAATAGAATCACTGGAGATTGCTAAAAACAGAATACAAAATATGATAAATAGAGGAATGGATAACAGCAAAAAAGTTTTACAAGGGCTTATTGATAAAGCAAATGAAAGAATTTTAGAAATTAAAATTGGCAAAAAAACAGCTTTGCAACCAGACTCCAATGCTAAATATTTTGCTGAATTTGAAGTTGACTTAGATTTGATAGCTCAACCTATGATTGCCGATCCTGATGTAAACAATGAAGATGTTTCTAAAAGATATACTCATGATACAATAAGACCACTATCGTTTTACAAAGGTTCCAAAAAAGTAGATCTTGGTTTTGTAGGTTCATGTATGGTTCACAAAGGAGACTTAAAAATAGTGGCACAAATGCTAAGAAATTTAGAAGAAAAAGATGGCGAAGTAAAGTTTAACGCACCGTTAGTTGTAACAGCACCCACTTACAATATAATTGAAGAACTAAAAAATGAGGGCGACTGGAAAATATTACAAAAGTACTCTGGATTTGAATTTGATGATAAAAATCCAAAGAACACAGCTAGAACAGAATATAAGAACATGATGTATTTAGAAAGACCTGGATGTAATCTTTGTATGGGAAATCAAGAAAAAGCCGAAAAAGGAGATACAGTAATGGCAACTTCAACACGTTTATTTAAAGGTCGTGTTGTAGCTGACGCAGATAGAAAAAAAGGGGAATCATTACTAGCCTCAACTCCAGTAGTTGTACTTTCAGCAATACTAGGTAGAATTCCAAATATGTTAGAATATGAAAACGCTATAGTTGGTGTGAACCTTACTAAATTTTCTCCGCCAAAAGAAAAATTATGTGCTTAAAAAATAGATACATGAAGAATGTTATTTTAATATTATTATCAATGGTATTTAACAATACATTGTTATCTCAATCAAGTAATTGTATTGGAGCTGAACCATTTTGTACAGGAACAACAGTAAATTTTCCCGCATCAGTAAATAGTACTGGAAATTTTCCTGCTAATGTGTTTTTTGATTGTTTAGGCACACAACCTAACCCAGCATTCTACTATCTTCAAATAGATCAACCAGGAAATATTACAATTACAATGCAAAGTAATCCTTTGGTTGATATAGATTTTATTTGCTGGGGGCCTTTCAACGATCCCAACACTATGTGCGATAGTTTAACAGCTGCATATGTCGAAGACTGTAGCTATTCTATTGCAGCAGTTGAAACATGTGATATAACCAACGCTGTGAGTGGTCAATTTTACATATTGTTAATAACAAATTATTCAAATGTAAATTGTAATATCGATTTTTCACAAACTGGTGGAACTGGTACTACAGATTGTTGTATACTGGGAGATGCAGGAGAAGACAATGTAAATCCTGGTTATTCTGTGTGTGCTGATGCCCCAACATTTGATTTAGTAAATCAATTAAATGGTTCTCCTGGTACTGGCGGAATTTGGTATGACAATAATTGGAATGTGATAAATAACACCTTTAATCCTTCAACGGATAATAGCGGGACGTATGCATACATTGTTCCAGGTACACCTCCACCTGGAACAACAATAACATGTCCTGATGATACATCTTTATTGGCAGTCACAATAAACCCATTACCAAACATTAATTTTCCAACAATTGACGATATATGCACTAATGAACCACCACTGAATCTTAATACTGCCACACCAAGTGGAGGTGATTATATAGGTACTGGTATAAGTAATAATATTTTTACCCCATCATCATCAAATATTGGAAACAATTTAATTTCTTACAGCTTTACAGATTTAAATGGATGCTCAAATACTCAAACACAAAACATTCAAGTTAATGAGACACCATTAATGTCATTAGGTTCTGATGAAGAAATTCCATGCAAAACTACTATTACCATTACGCCAAATGTAAATGGAGGTTCAACACCATATAACTATTTGTGGAGTGATGGATCAACAAATTCAGAATTAACAACTGGTGGAGGGGTTGTATCTCTCACTTTGTCAGATAATAATGGATGTACTGTTTTTGATGAAATACTTATTACTCAGCAGGAAACTCCAAATATAACAATAAGTGGAGGAGGAAATATATGTAATGATGGCTCTACAACTAATATTAATTTTAGTTTTAGTGGCTTGACACCTTGGAATCTAACTTATTCAAATGGTAGCGTAACAAATACGATTAATAATATCAATACAAATAATTATAGTTTATCTACATTTGAAGGAGGAGAATATAATGTGGTTCTTGCCAATGACTTAAATTTTTGTGAAGCAGATATTATAGGAAGTAATGTTATGGTAAATTTATTACCTCTTCCTCAACCAAATATTAACCCAGCATTTTATGAAATTTATCCAGGTGAAAAAATAACATTAAGTGCAGGTTCATATGCTTATTATTCGTGGTATAATGTTGAAGACTCTATAAATAATATTTCAGAAAACAAGGAGTTAATTGTTGACTCATCAATAAATACATATCTAATTGTTGAATCGGAAAATGGGTGTATTGGCATTTCAAATCTAGTCACTGTTAATTATATCCCAAGAGTTGATTTTTTTATACCTTCTGCATTTACCCCAAATGGTGATGAACATAATGATTTATTGGTTACAATTGGAAATAAAATACAATCATTTAAAATGATTATAATAAACAGATGGGGAGAAATTGTTTATTCAACTAACAACATTAATAAATTTTGGGACGGCAAATTTAAAGGCAAAGCTACACCTGAAGGAGCATACAGCTACCAAATCAATATTATTGGTGAAGACGGGAGACCTTTTTTGAAAACAGGAACTGTTAATGTGCTTTATTAAAATTTGGTATATTTTCTATTAATCTTATAGAGAAGCTTTTATAATCAATCTCGCAGCAATAATGTACAAGTCCATTAGTTATTAACAAATATTTTACTGATAGACTTGAATTATATTTTGCAATTTGATACAGTGTTTCTTTTGAAAGATTCACCTCGGGAGATTTGCATTCAACGATCATATAAGGCTTGGCTAGCTTATTATATATAACAATATCTGCTCTAAAACTTAAATTATTGTATTTTACAACTTTTTCAACTGACATTAATCCGTAAGGATACTGTTTATACAAATGCAAATAATTTACACAATGTTGTCTTACCCACTCTTCAGGTGTAAGTTTTACATATTTATTTCTAACAACATCAAAAACCTCAAGTATTCCGTTAGTTAATTTAGTTTTAAGCTTTATATTTGGAAAGTTAAGTTTGGAAAATTCCATTCAGCAAAATAAATGAATTATAAAGATATTTTAACAAATATAAAAGATAAAAAAATACGTCCAGTTTATTTTTTAATGGGTGAAGAACCTTATTATATAGATAAAATATGTCATGAGTTCATCAATAAATTAATTAAAGAAGAGGAAAGAGATTTTAATCAAGTAATTTTTTATGGAAAAGAAACCAATGTTGAAGATATTATTTTAGAATGCAAACAATTTCCTTTTGGTTCAGATATGAGACTAGTTCTAATCAAAGAAGCTCAAGCACTAAGAAATATTGAATTATTCGATTCATATTTTGACAACCCTCATCTTACTACTATTTTAGTTATTGCATACAAAAAAAAGTCAATAGATAAAAGAAAAAAATTTGGAAAAAACCTTGCAAAAAAATGTGTAGTTTTTGAAAGCTTAAAAATTTATGAAAATCAAATACAATCATGGATAGTTAACTATGTAAATGAAAAAGAATTCGAAATAGAAAATAGTGCAGCTGCAATATTATCAGAACACATTGGCTCTAATCTATCAAAATTAGCAAATGAGCTTGACAAATTAATGCTGATAGTACAAAAAGGTAAAAAAATTTCGAGTTCAGATATTGAGTTACATGTAGGTATTAGCAAAGATTTTAATATTTTCGAATTACAAAATGAAATTGGAAAAAGAAATGTCTACAAAACCAATCAAATTATCCAATTCTTCTCAAAGAACACAAAAACTCATCATATTGTAAATATTATAGGAAGTTTATTTTCCTATTTTCAAAAGCTATTAACATACCACTTTACAGAAAACAAAAGTAGGTCTAATATTTCGAGCACCTTACAAATCAACCCCTACTTTGTTAATCAGTATGAAACGGCAGCAAAGAATTACAATAAAAGACAAATTTTTCAAATTATTAATTTTCTTTCAGAATATGACTTAAAAAGTAAAGGTATCATGAACAAATCATTTAATCAAAAAGATCTTCTTCAAGAACTTATTTTCAAAATATTACATACTTAAAATATTTATGTTTATTTATATTTGCAGGTTATTTCTTAATATGAAAAAACTACTCACAATTTATCTAATACTTTTATGCTCAAATATGTTTGCACAAACAGGAAACATAAGAGGTTTTGTGTATGATAAAAAAACTGGAGAACCCATTATGTTTTGTAATGTTTTTTTAAAAGGCACTTCAATTGGCTCTGCCACTGATGTTAATGGCATGTATAATATTTCTAAAGTTACGACAGGAAATTATACAATTACAGCAACTTATTTAGGCTATGACACTTCTGAAGTTAATATTAAGCTGAAAGCAGGACAAATTTTAAATCAGAATCTTGAATTAAGTGAATCAAGTGTTAAATTAGAAGAAATAAAAGTATCTGCTGAAAGAGAAGAGATGAAAACCGAAGTCAAAGTAGCAACAATTAAAATTAGTAAGAAGGATTTAGAAATGATTCCCACAATTGGTGGAGAACCTGACTTAGCTCAATATATGCAAATAGTTCCTGGTGTTGTATTTACAGGAGATCAAGGTGGTCAGCTCTATATTAGAGGTGGATCTCCTATACAAAACAAAGTATTATTAGACGGTATGATTATATATAGTCCATTTCATTCAATAGGTCTATTTTCTGTTTTTGACTCCGACATTATTAGAAATACAGACGTATTTACTGGTGGATTTAATGCAGAATACGGGGGTAGAATTTCATCAATTATGGATATTAAAACAATTGATGGAAACAAAAAAGAGTTTGGAGGAAAAATAACTTCAAATACATTTGGAACTAAACTATTAGCTCAAGGGCCAATTCTTAAAACCGGTAATACATCTTTTGTATTTTCAGGAAAAACATCCTACTTAGATAAGAGTTCTGATATATTTTATAAATATCCAATCTTATATTTTAGTAAAGATGGGTTACCATATTCATATACTGATCTTTATGGAAAAATTTCAACCAATGGTAAAAATGGATCAAAAATTAGTCTTTTTGGATTTAATTTTTTAGACAATGTAGATTATGAAGTTTCAAAATTAGATTGGCAGTCAAAAGGGATAGGAACAGAATTTATTTTAATTCCAGCTGGATCTCCTGTCTTAATTGAAGGGAATTTTGCATGGTCTTCATATAATATTTCTCTTGATGAACAACAATCTCCACTAAGAGAAAGCGGAATTCAAGGCTTTAATATGGGATTTGATTTTTCATATTTTCTTCCAAAAGGTAAATTAAAATATGGTTTTGATATACATGGATTTTCTACAGAATTCAAAACTTTTAACTCTGTTAATTCATTAATAGAACAAAATGAAAATACCTCTGAATTTTCAGCATTTTTTAATTATCAATATAGTAGCACAAGATTTATAATTGAACCAGGAATCAGAATTCAAAAATATACATTAGGTCTTTCTCCAGAACCAAGACTTGGTATTAAATATAATCTTTCAGAAAAGGTTAGGCTAAAATTAGCTTCTGGATTATATTCGCAAAATATATTAAGTACTACCTCAGATCAAGATGTTGTAAACTTATTTACTGGTATTATATCTTCTCCGGAAGAAATTCCTGATAGGCAAGATGGAAGTGCTTACAAACATAAATTTCAAAAAGCACAACATTTAATAGCAGGATTAGAATACGATTTAGCTAAAAACATTGATTTTCAAATTGAAGGATATGTTAAAGATTTCACACAAATAACAAATATCAATAGAAACATGACTTCAAATTCAGATGAAGAATTTATTATAGAAAGTGGTATTGCGAAAGGGATTGATGCTCTTGTAAAATATAATAGCAAACAACTATATGTTTGGGCTGTTTATTCTTTGAGCCAAGTTACTAGAACAGATGGGGCTACCACTTATGCCCCTCATTTTGACAGGAGACATAATGTTAATTTTGTAACTTCATACAAGTTTGGGGAAAATGAAAGTTGGAAGATAGATATTCGTTGGAATCTGGGTTCAGGATTTCCTTTTACACAGACACAAGGTTTTTATGAAAACATAACATTTTCTAATGGTATAAACACAGATTATACAACAACAAATGGAGATCTTGGTATTGAATATGCAAACTTAAATGAAGGAAGACTTCCTTATTATCATAGACTTGATGGGTCTATTTCTAAAAATATTAAATTAAATCATAAAACAAATATGGATATAACTGCCTCTGTAACTAATGCTTATAACAGAGAAAATATATTTTATTTTAATAGAATAAAATATGAAAGAGTTAATCAACTTCCAATTATGCCAAGTTTGGGTATTAGCATTACTTTTTAATTTAATCTGAATAATTTTTTTTATTGCTATTTTAATTGCTCACAAATATTATTTTTGCAGTAACAAATCAAATTGAGACTTGAAAGATTCTCCAACAAAATATATATTTGTTACCGGTGGAGTAACATCATCACTTGGAAAGGGTATTGTTTCTGCATCACTTGGAAAACTATTGGCAGAAAGGGGATATTCAGTTACTATACAAAAATTAGATCCTTATATTAATGTAGACCCCGGGACAATGAATCCATTTGAACATGGTGAATGCTATGTAACAGATGATGGAGCAGAGACAGATTTAGATTTAGGTCATTATGAAAGATTTTTGAATCGTCCAACTTCACAAGCAAATAATGTTACTACAGGAAGGATTTACCAAACAGTAATTGAAAAAGAAAGAAAAGGAGACTATCTTGGAAAAACAGTTCAAATTATCCCCCACATTACAGATGAAATAAAAAGGAGAATACAAATTTTAGATAAAAAGAAAGAATTTGACTTTATTATTACAGAGATAGGTGGTACTGTGGGTGATATTGAAGCTCTACCATACATAGAAGCTGTTCGTCAGCTAAAATGGGAACTTGAAAATAATGCCATTTTTATCCATTTAACTCTTGTTCCATTTTTAGCTGCAGCTGCGGAATTAAAGACTAAACCTACACAGCATTCTGTTAAAACATTATTAGAAGCTGGAATTCAACCTGATATTTTAGTTTGTCGTACCGAACACCCTATAAACGATAACATAAAACGTAAAATTGCACAATTTTGCAATGTTGAAAAAAATGCTGTAATTCAGTCTATTGATGCGAAAACAATATATGAAGTTCCATTATTAATGCAAAAAGAAGGTTTAGACAAAATAATATTAAAAAAATTAAATATTGAATGCAAAAAAAAAGCTAGACTAATTAAGTTGAAAAAATTTCTAAATGGCTTACAAAATCCAAAAAAAGAAATTACGATTGGACTTGTTGGTAAATACGTTTCCTTGCAAGACGCATACAAATCGATTTCAGAGGCAATTATACATGCAGGAGCAAAAAAATGCTGCAAAATAAATGTTGAATGGATCGATTCTGAAGACATAAATATGCAAAATTTAAAGTCTAAATTGAGTCACTTACAAGGCTTGATTGTTGCACCCGGTTTTGGAGATAGAGGAATTGACGGAAAAATATTAGCTATTAAATTTGTAAGAGAAAACAACATTCCTTTCTTAGGAATTTGTTTAGGTATGCAAACTGCTGTAATTGAATTCTCAAGAAATGTCCTAGGTCTTAAAAATGCAAATTCTACTGAAATGGATCCGAAAACAAAATTCCCTGTAATTAATTTAATGAACGGACAGAAAGACATTACTAGAAAAGGAGGAACAATGAGACTAGGTGCATATGATTGTAAATTAAAAACAAAATCTAATATTTATAATTGCTACAAAAAAGAACAGATTTCTGAGCGTCATAGACATAGATATGAATTTAATAATAAATATTTAGAGATCTTTAAAAAAAACGGCTTGATTGCAAGTGGAATTAATAAAAAAAATAATTTAGTTGAAGCAATAGAAATCCAAAATCACAAATGGTTTGTAGCAGTACAATTTCATCCAGAATATAAAAGCACTGTTGATAAACCTCATCCACTTTTTTGCGGATTTATTAAAGCTTGTATAAACAACAAATAACTATTGTAAGATGAAACAATATGATAAAAACTCTCTAATAGGCTTCTTATTGATGGCTGTTATTTTAATCGTTTTTAACACATTTTTTTTTAATGGTGATACAATTAATGAATCACAAAAAATAACCGATGATAATGTTAAAAGTAATAGTAAACCAATATCAAAAAATGATTTTGATAATAGTGACAATAAAAAATCTAAAATTAATGATGAAAATAATTTTAATGATAGTTTGAAAATTAAAAATTCTTTGTTTTATTATACTAATGAAGAAACCGAAATTCTTGACTCTATTGAAAATGAAAAATTAAAAATTATTGTCTCAAACAAAGGTGGGAGAATCGTTTCTGCAATTCTAAAAGAATATAATGCTTACGATGGTCAAAAACATTTAGATTTATTTCTCAAAAATGCCTCTAATTTTAATCTTCAATTTTTTGCAAATTATAATGGTAAAAAATTACCCTATCAAACAAGTAACTTTTATTTTCAAAAAACTAAAAATGATAATATGCTATCTATGCAACTTAAAGAAAATGATAGCACATATATCGAGTTTATTTACAAATTTTCTAAAAACAACCCTTACCTAATTGATTTTGAAATCAATATGCTTGGAATGAATGAAGTTATTCCTCCAGATCAAAATTTATTATCACTTGATTGGAATATGAAGACTCCAAACATAGAAAAAAGCAAAACTATGCAAGAACAGGGAACATGGTTATATTATCAGTTACAAGGAGAGGATGATGTAGAATACGTCAAGCACGATAAAACAGAAATTGAAGAAAAAAATCAAATTAATTGGGTTGCCTTAAAACAACAATTTTTTAGTGCAATTTTGATATCAGAAAACGGTTTTGATGTTGGTACAAAATTAACTTCAACAAAAAATAAGAATTTGGAAAATCAAAACTCTGATTTCATTCATGATTTTGCAGTCAATTTTAGAAAGACATTTAATAATAAAAAACAAGATAGATCAAATTATCAATTTTATTTTGGCCCAAATGATTATCAACAATTAAAAGAATTAAAAAGTTATTCGAAGGGATTTGAAGAAATTATTGATTTAGGCTATATAGGAATTGATACATGGGTTAATAAAAAATTTATAATTCCTTTATTTGGTTTTTTAAATAACAATTTAGGCAACTATGGGTTTGGTTTAATTATATTTTTACTTACCGTTTTGATTAAACTAATATTATCTCCTTTGACATATAAATCTTATCTGTCACAAGCAAAAATGAAAGTGCTAAAACCTGAAATTGACAAACTAAATGAAAAAAATAAAGGTAAAGATCCAATGAAAATGCAACAAGCAACAATGAGTCTTTACAAAAAAGCAGGAGTAAATCCGCTTGGTGGATGTTTACCTATGCTTTTTCAATTTCCTATATTAATCGCAATGTTTCGATTTTTTCCTTCATCAATAGATTTAAGACAAAAAAGTTTTCTTTGGGCTGATGATCTTTCTTCTTACGATTCTGTTTTAGATCTAGGATTTAATATTCCGTTTTACGGTGATCATGTCAGTTTATTCACTCTGATGATGACAATATCAACTCTACTATATACAAGAATGAACTCATCAATGAGCTCAAGTCAAATGCCTCAAATGAAATGGATAATGTACTTGATGCCTGTAATGTTTCTTGGTTTTTTTAATAATTATGCTGCTGGATTGACATACTATTACTTTTTAGCTAACATGTTTACAATGACTCAGCAATTTTTAATGAAAAAATTTGTTGACGAAAAAGCTATTCTTGCAAAAATTGAAGAAAACAAAAAAAAGCCGCCAAAACCAAAATCAAATTTTCAAAAAAAATTAGAGGAAATTCAGAAAAGACAGGAAAAAAAAATGAGAGACAGACAAAAGAATAAAAATAAAAAATAGTTGAATTTTGCTTAAAATAAATCTATTGCTTGTTTTTTAATAGTATCGAAGTATAACTAATTCGATTCATCAAATAATTAATTTTTTTGAATAATTTTTGAAGTGTTAATATTTCCAAATTATTTTAATATTATCAAAATGTTTAACTTTGTAAAGTTAACATAAAATACAATTACATGAGTCTAAGTTCGTTAACTGCAATTAGTCCGATAGATGGTAGATATATTGAAAAAACTTCAACTTTACAATGTTACTTCTCTGAATCGGCTTTAATAAAATATAGGATAAAGGTTGAAATTGAATATTTTATAGCTTTGTGTAACATACCTATAAAACAATTAAAAAACTTTCCAAAAAATAAATTTACTGCTTTGCGAAATTTATATAAAGAATTTAAAATAGAATACGCAAATCAGATTAAAAGTATAGAAAACATAACTAACCATGATGTAAAAGCAGTTGAGTATTTTATAAAAGAAAAAATGGATGAATTAAATCTTCAGGAGTTTAAAGAATTCATTCACTTTGGTCTAACATCGCAAGATATTAATAATACAGCTGTTCCAAGCTCAATTAAAGATGCAGTAGAACAAGTTTTTATACCAAATCTTAACTTAATTACTCAGTTATTAAAAGAAAAAGCTAAATTGTGGAAAGATTTACCTCTCTTGGCAAGAACTCACGGTCAACCAGCTTCTCCTACTAGAATGGGAAAAGAGATTAAAGTATTTATTGAAAGATTAGAAAATCAATTAAATTTATTAAAATCAATACCATTTAATGCAAAATTTGGAGGTGCCACAGGAAATTTTAATGCGCATCACGTTGCATACAATAATATAAACTGGAAGAAGTTTGCAGATGAATTCATTAAAAATATTTTTTCTCTTAACCGGCAACAAAACACAACTCAAATTGAACATTATGACAATCTTGCTGCATTAATGCACAATGTAAGCAGAATTAATACTATTTTAATTGATTTTTCTAGAGACGTATGGACATACATATCAATGGATTATTTTAAACAAAAAATTAAAAAAGGGGAAGTTGGGTCATCAGCAATGCCACATAAAGTAAATCCAATTGATTTTGAGAATGCTGAGGGCAACTTAGAAATGGCCAACAGCATATTTGCAATATTATCAAAAAAACTTCCTGTTTCAAGACTACAAAGAGATCTTACTGATAGTACCGTTTTAAGAAATATAGGAGTTCCATTTGCTCACACTATAATTGCATTAAAATCTCTTGAAAAGGGCATAAATAAGCTTATGATAAATGAAACAAAAATATTAACAGACTTAGAAAGTAACTGGGCTGTTGTTGCAGAGGCAATACAAACAATATTAAGAAGGGAAGGTTATCCTAATCCATATGAAGAATTGAAAAAACTTACTAGAAAAAATTCAATTATAAATGCAAAAAGTATTTCTGTATTTATTGATCAACTAGAGATAAAAGAGAGCATTAAGTTAGAACTTAAGAAAATTACTCCTCAAAATTATTTAGGAGTTAAATAATATTTTATTTAAGAAAAGTCTAGTTTATTTTTTTCTAAATAATCATCCCAGTTCCAGATAAAATGATTTAAAACATTTTTAAGTTCACTAATAAAAATTGGATTTGGTTTGTTCTTTTTTCTAAATAAATCTCCTTGAAAATTATTTATGTTGTATTTCTCAAAAATTGCATATACCATAGCTAAAATTGGTGTTTCGTACTTAACTAACAATTCATTAAAATAATTCTCATAGTTTAAAAAATTTTCAACAGCTAATTGATTTTCGTTACTATCTAAATCCTTATAAATTTCATCCAAAAACAACGCTCTTAAACTAATTACTTCATTCTCTTCAAAATATTTTTCAAGTAAACTTAAATTACCTAGAAAAATAACATCATTAAACCATTTAATATCTGCATCTTTTAAATCTGGACTTTTTTCTAAATTATTATTATGGTTAATGAAATCTTTAACTTCTGTAAAACCCTCTAAAATAACATTTCTTAAAACACTAACGAAAATTGTTATTGCAATGTGGGACTTAATTTTCTTTTTTTTTGAAAGTAGACCTAAAAATTTTATCATTTTTTAAATATTAAAACACTTTCTTGCTTCATTCATAATATTTTCACCTATAGCTAAACATGCTGTTGCAGCAGGAGATGGTGCGTTTAAAACATGAATATTACTTTTATTATTAACTATTTTGAAATCATCTAATATATAACCATTTTTTTCTAATGCAATTGCTCTTACACCACTTCTTGCTGGTTCTATATCGTCTATTTTCAAAGTTGGGATCATTTTATTTAACTCTTTCAAAAATAAAGATTTTGAAAATGCTCTTTGGTATTCTTTTAAGCCAAATTTCCAATTATTTATAAACAATTTCATTGTTCCTTTAAAACAAAGAGCATTTATTGTATCACTAATGTTAAAATCTGTTTTTTTATAACCTTCTCTTTTAAATGTAAATACAGCATTTGGACCACATTCAATTTCTCCATTTATCATTCTTGTCAGATGAATACCAAGAAAAGGAAAAGCAGGATTTGGTACTGGATAAATTAAATTGTTAACCTTATGCCTACTATTATCTTTAAGTTTAAAATAATCTCCTCTGAAACCAACAGTTTTCATAGTAAGATTTAATCCGTCTTTTTTTGCTAATCTATCTGCAAAAAGTCCTCCACAAAAAATGATATTTTTTGCTTTAAAATTACCAATATCTGTTTTTATATTTTGCTTATTATAATCTAAAAATTTACATGATAATTGGATACGACTATTCTTATTGAGAATAACTATATCTTTTGCAAATTGTTTAACTACTTGCTTGTAGTCTATTATTCCAGATTGTGGCACATATAATGCACTAGAAACGTCAACATGTGGCTCAATTTCTTTAGTTTGATTAGAATCTAGAATAGCTAAGCCAGTTAAACCATTTTTTTCACCATTAGTTTTTAATTTTTTAAGAGTTTGTAATTCGTTATAATTATTTGCAACAACAATTTTACCACAAATATCATATGGTATTTTCCTCTTTTTTGCGTAGTCAATCAAAAGATCTCTTCCATAAACACAGTTTTTAGCCCTAATGCTACCTGTTTTATAATATAATCCTGAATGAATAACACCAGAGTTTCTTCCAGACTGATGAAAAGCTAATTCATCTTCTTTTTCAAAAAGAATGAGATTTAATTTTGGATTTTGTTTTTGCAGTTGATATGCTGTAGCTAATCCAACGATACCTCCTCCAACTATTGCTACATCAAATTGCATCCCTAAATTATTATTTATTATTTACAAATAAATTATCTGAAATTATTTAAAAAATTAAAAATAGAGTTTCTATTTTTTCTTCCAAGAATATCAAAATTTATATTTTTAAAATCTTTATTATCAATTTCAGTGATTTGTGTTGAGTTTGTAAAAAATCCCCTTACGTACTTTATACAAGTTTCGTTAAAGTCAACATAAACTAAATGAATATTGCCATTTTTAAAAGTCACATCTGGAAAGAATTTGGGTCCCATAGACAAAGTATCTGTAAATGAATACCCTCTACTTAAATTAGGAATACCATTTAGTGAATAACTTAAAAAACAATCTTGAGTACCGTGTCGATTATCTTCCCAAACAATGAATATAGAATCATTATTGTTTGATATTTCGGGCAATCTTTGTGTTACATTTGGAATATAATCTACATTAACATTGTAACTGTAATCTAATGTAGCTTGAGATACATTAGTCACAACAATTTCGTCATTTCCAGTTGCACCACTTTTTTTTACTATTAATAAGGAATCTTCATAAACAACTCCATTTGTAGTAGATGCAGGACAAGCATTTAAAATCCAATCAAAATCATCTATATCATTAACTAAATCAAACGAAATACCATTATTATTAGATTTAGCAATATGACTATTTCTTTGATTATTTTCATTATTTCTAAACAATAGAAATATATTATCATCATTTACAATTAATGAACTTTTACAACATTCACATGGCTCCGAAGATGCATTTAATGAAGCTTCTACAGCAGTATTGAATGTAGATCCATAATCATTGGATGTTCTGACCATTTGCCTTGGGTCAGTAAAATTCAAACTATATTTCATGTAGGAAATAACTGGATGCCCATATTTATTTATAGCAATGTTGCCCATTCTACAAATTTGTTGAGGTGATTTTTCAGAAGCTCTTATTGTGTCAGAAAAAGATAATCCACCATCAAAAGAGCGAATCATCATAATACTTGAATAGTTTGTAGCAGATGATGAAAAAACAATATAAATCGTATCTCCCTTTACAGCAATCTCGGGCCCATCCTGTGATGAAGGGTTCACACCTTCATTTGTAATATCATAAGCAGAATCAAAATCAACACCGTTCCATCTTGCTATTTTTATTGTCTTTGGAATAGAATTATTTCTAAAAATTACCACAGGATAATTATTATTAATTAATGCTACTCTTGGCCTTCCATATCCATCATCACCACTACTGATGATTGAATGATTTGTGAAACTTAAATTTTGGGTATATGAAAAAAAAGTAATTAAAGTTAATGTTACTATTAAAATATATTTTTTCATAAAATTATTTTTTTTTAGATATGCAAAAGTACATTAATTGTTAACTTAATTAAAATATAGAATTATTTATTGTTAAAAGATTTAATACTAAATTCAATTCTATTAAACAATAAAAATCCTATAAAAAATAAGAGAATAACAACTAACAAAGCAATTTGTTGATTGTAGATATGTGTAATTAAACCGAAAAGTAAAGGTCCTACAAAAGAAGTCGCTTTTCCCGTAAGAGCATAGAATCCAAAAAATTCATTCATCTTTTTGGGTGGTGTCAACTGAGCCATTAAAGATCGACTACATGATTGATTAGGACCCACCATTAACCCAAGTAAAATACCTGAAAACCAAAATATTTCTTTAGGGTATTTAGTTTCTGGTGCTATAAAAGCAATTAATGTTGCGGTTATTAAAATTGCTAGTGTTAGTCTAATAACTTTTAAAACACCTATTTTATCCTCGATTAATCCAAATACGAAAGATCCAATTCCAGCTGCAAAGTTTAGTACAATTGCTAAATACATTACTTCTTCATTTGTAAACCCTACAGTAGTACTAGCATAAACACCACCAAGAGCAAAAATTGTAACCAATCCATCATTAAAAAAAAGTCTTGATATTAAAAATTGTGTTATAACTTTATATTGAGAAATTGTTTTAAATGTATTTTTTATTGTAGTAAACGAATTTAAAAAATGGTATTTTGAAAACTTCTTTCTTTTTTTATCTCTTAAAAATATAATAGTTGGAATAGAAAAAATAAAAAACCAAACACCAACTAAAATATTAATTTTTCTAATACCTAACGGATCTAAATCAAAAAGTACAAATGATAAAAATAGTGCTAATAATCCTCCAATGAAACCTAATCCCCATGCAAAACCCGAAATAGTTCCCATATTTTTTTTATCTGATAAGTCAGGTAAATAAGAATTACAAAAAACACCTGATAATTCAAAACAAATATTAGCAACAACAAACAAAGTAAGTGCAAAAAATACTTGACCATTTTGAGGAAAAAATAAAAACACAGAACATAAACAAGTAATCCAGGTTAATACAGTTAAAAAAAACTTTCTGTATCCACCTGAATCAGCAAGAGCTCCTAATATTGGAGATAAAAGAGATACAACTATAGCTGTAATAGCAATGGAATAACTCCACATTGTTGTTCCATACTTTTCATTTAGTGCTATTTCGTTAACAAAGAAAATACTATATATAAAAGTGACAATTATCGTTGTAAATGGCTGATTTGCAAAATCATATAATGCCCATGAAATAACCTGCTTTTTATTTTTTAATTTTAAAATACTTTTCATAATAAAAGTTCAATATTAAGAATTTTATTTCAGATAATATGTCTTTTTTCTCAAGTCAAAAACTTAAATTTGCGAAAAAAATATATATATGAATCTAGAAGGAATTTTACATGTTTCTGGAAAATCAGGTCTTTATAAAGTTATTTCAAAAGGGAAATCAACAATTATAGTAGAATCAATAGTTGACAATAAAAGAATTCCAATCTATTCCCATAATCCAGCTAATATGTTAGAAGAAATTGGTGTTTACACATACAATGATACTGTAGCTTTAGCAGATGTTTTTGAGAAAATTGCTATTAAGGAAAAAAATAAAGCTACAATATCACATAAAATATCTAAAAATGAATTAATGCTATTTTTTAAAAGTGTTTTACCAGAATATGATGAAGAAAGAGTTTATATTTCTGACATAAAAAAAATTATTCAATGGTATAATATTTTACAACATGCAGGCTTAATTAAAGCAAAAATTAAAAGAGTAAAAAAAACAAAAAAAAATAATGAAATATAGTCAATATCCATATAAAAGAATTGATGTTAAATCAATTGAAAAAGAAGTGAAATCTATGATTAAAAATTTTAATACTGCAATTTCTTCTGATGAACAAATTATAATAATAGAGAAATATCAAAAAATTCAAAAAGAATACTACACGTATTCAAGTATTGCAAATTTAAACTTTTCACGAAACACAAAATCTAAAAAAGCAATTGATGAAAACAATTTTTATGACCAAATAAGTCCTGAAATTTCCGAAATTGATAATCTTT
>CACOJQ010000001.1:0-30000 GCA_902627575.1 uncultured Bacteroidota bacterium | reverse complement strand
CCTTTATGGATTTGCTCTCTGTCACCAGATGGCAGCCCATTGTAGTAACCATTGTAACACGTGTGTAGCCCAAGACATAAGGGCCGTGATGATTTGACGTCATCCCCACCTTCCTCACTGTTTACACAGGCAGTCTTTCTAGAGTTCCCGACATTACTCGCTGGTAACTAAAAATAAGGGTTGCGCTCGTTATGGGACTTAACCCGACACCTCACGGCACGAGCTGACGACAACCATGCAGCACCTTGTAGATTGTCCGAAGAAAAATTGTTTTCACAATCTAGCACTCTACATTTAAGTCTTGGTAAGGTTCCTCGCGTATCATCGAATTAAACCACATGTTCCTCCGCTTGTGCGGGCCCCCGTCAATTCCTTTGAGTTTCATTCTTGCGAACGTACTCCCCAGGTGGATCACTTAATGATTTCTCTTAAACACTGACAGTATATCGCCAACATCTAGTGATCATCGTTTACGGCATGGACTACCAGGGTATCTAATCCTGTTCGCTCCCCATGCTTTCGTTCATGAGCGTCAGTAATAGTTTAGTGAGCTGCCTTCGCAATTGGTGTTCCATGTCATATCTATGCATTTCACCGCTACATGACATATTCCGCCCACTTCATCTACACTCAAGAATATCAGTATCAGTGGCAGTTCTATAGTTGAGCTATAGGCTTTCACCACTGACTTAAAATTCCGCCTGCGAACCCTTTAAACCTAATAAATCCGGATAACGCTTGCACCCTCCGTATTACCGCGGCTGCTGGCACGGAGTTAGCCGGTGCTTATTCTTACAATACCGTCAAGTTGGTACACGTACCAATGTTTCTTCTTGTAAAAAAGCAGTTTACAACCCATAGGGCAGTCGTCCTGCACGCGGCATGGCTGCATCAGAGTTTCCTCCATTGTGCAATATTCCTCACTGCTGCCTCCCGTAGGAGTCTGGTCCGTGTCTCAGTACCAGTGTGGGGGATCACCCTTTCAGGCCCCCTATCTATCGTAGCCTTGGTAAGCCGTTACCTTACCAACAAGCTAATAGAACGCATGCTCATCTATAACCACCGGAGTTTTAAATATTTAATGATGCCAAAAAATATTATTATGAGGTATTAATCCAAATTTCTCTGGGCTATTCCTCAGTTATAGGTAGATTGCATACGCGTTACGCACCCGTGCGCCACTCGTCATCAAGAGCAAGCTCTCATGTTACCGTTCGACTTGCATGTGTTAGGCCTGCCGCTAGCGTTCATCCTGAGCCAGGATCAAGCTCTTCGTTGTATAAAAAATTTGTAATTGACTGTAATTGGATGTATTTAATTCTATCTTCAATATATCAATGAACTGTTGTCATAAACCGAAAAATAAATTTTGATTTATGATGTGCTTATAATCTTTGATCAAAAGCGGGCGCAAAATTAAAAAAAAAATTAATAAACACAACATAATCTTAAAAAGATTTTAATGAGATTGTTTTTAATAACTTTAATAAATAAAAAAGCGATTGCAAATATATACTGTTTTCTTTTTATATTAGAAAAAAATTCAATAAAAATTTAATCTTAAAAATAATCAATATTAAAAATGATAAATAATATATTTGCAATATTAAAAGTTAAATAAAAAAAATATATGAAAGCAGTAGTTAGTATTATTATGGGAAGTACATCAGACATGCCTGTTATGAAAAAAGCAGCGGACTTTTTAAATGAAATGGAAATACCTTTTGAAATTAACGCTCTATCAGCGCATCGAGTACCTGAACTAGTTGAAAAATTTGCATCTAATGCAAGAAAAAATGGTATTAAGGTAATAATTGCAGGAGCGGGAGGAGCAGCTCATCTTCCTGGAGTTGTTGCCGCATTTAGCACTGTACCTGTGATTGGTGTTCCATGTAGATCTTCAATATCTATAGATGGATGGGATTCAATATTATCTATATTACAAATGCCACCTGGAATTCCTGTAGCTACAGTTGGACTTGATGCTGCACAAAACGCTGGTATTTTAGCTGCACAAATACTTGCTACTGATAATGAAGATATTCACGCCAAGATATATGAGTACAAGAAGAACTTAAAGAAAAAGATAGTAAAAGCTAACAATGACCTATCAAGTCATAAATATAGCTACAGAGTTCAATAACTTAATACGCTTTTATTTTTAAAATATTATTTAAATCAGCATAATAAAGACTATGCATTAACCGTTTTTTTACAAAAAAACACAATGATAATAAATTCAAATTTTTTTTTAAAGAGTATTTTCATATTTTCATTGTTAACGACTATTTCTTCTTGTAAAAAGACAGGTGAAAAGAAATCAAAAGTTGTATATAATGATCCTCATAAATACTATACTGTAATAGAAAAAAACAATAATAATGTTAAAAACTTATTTTTGGAAATCAAAACTAAAAAAACAAGTGATGATTGCAGAAAATTGATTTCAACTCTAAAAGAAAATATAGTAAAAAGTCTGAACATATATTACAGCATAAAATTAAATATGGATGATTATGGATTAAAAGATACATACTTAAACCAAATGAGATTTTATGAAAAACAGGGGCTAAAGTATATTATACAAATTGTTGATATCAAACAAGAATTGGAAATATTGGCAGAAAATGATTTAGAATTTTCAAAATCTTTAAATGAAGAATACAAAAAAATCAAAGAAATCTTATATTTGAAAGAACTAGAAGGATCTGAAGATATTGAAAAAGTTAAGCGTAATTTTTTAAAAAAATACAATATTGCCGAACAAAACACAAAATAGAAACTTTTATATGATAGCCAAAACTATGTTTGGCTTAGAAGAAGTACTAGCGCAAGAACTAAAATATTTAGGTGGTCAAGATATTAAAAAAATGAATCGAGCCGTTAGTTTTAAAGGGGATATTGGTTTCCTTTACAAAGCTAACCTAAATTTACGAACAGCTCTTAGAATTCTAAAACCTATTAAATACTTTCAGGCCTACAATAATAAAGAACTATACAAGAAATTATATGAGATTGAATGGTCAAAAATTTTCAAACTAAATAACACTTTTTCTACAAGTGCAACAACAAAATCAGATACGTTCAAACACAGTAAATTTACCTCATTATTATTAAAAGACGCAATAGCAGATAGTTTTCGAGATAAATACAAAAAAAGACCAAATGTCGATCCAGATGAAGCTGATATACATATAAATTTACATATAGCTAAAAATACCTGTACCTTATCACTTGATAGTTCTGGCAAATCACTTCACAAAAGAGGATATAAAATAAATTCTTTAACAGCACCAATTAATGAAGTACTCGCATCTGGTCTTATATTAATGAGTAATTGGGATAAAAAGAAAGATTTTCATGACCCAATGTGTGGCAGCGGCACAATATTAATTGAAGCGGCAATGATTGCACAAAATGTTCCTGCAAATATTTTTAGAAAAAAATTTAGTTTTCAAAAATGGAAAGACTTTGACTCTAATTTGTGGGAAAAAATCAAAGAAAAATCACTAGATAAAGAAATTGATTTTAAGGGTAAAATAACAGGAGGTGATATATCTAAGAAAGCTATTGATATTTGCAAAAAAAACATAAAAAATGCACTAATGAATAATAAAATTGAGGCATTTCAAGCTGACTTTTTTTCAACAAAAATAAATGAAAATACATTTGTTTTATTTAATCCTCCTTATGGTGAGCGTTTGAAATTAAATCAACTAAATTTTTATGAAAATATTGGAAGTACTCTAAAACATAACTACGAAGAATGTGACGTCTGGTTGATTTCTTCAGATATTTCAGAAATGAAATTTATAGGACTCAAGCCTGATAAAAAAATTAAATTAATAAATGGAAAACTTGAATGTAGTTTTCGAAAATTCGAGATTTATAAAGGAAGTAAAAGATTAAATAAAAATTAAAATCTTGAACAATTCTGCACTAATTACAATCAGAGAATTCTAATGATACTCTTTCACCATTAAATGTTACAAAAATAAATGAATCAACAAAACCTAAACTCTTAGCTTTTTCTAGCTGAATTTCAGCCTCCATCATTGTTTTGTATGTACCAGCATAAAATTCAGTTAGTTCTGACCCTTTTGTTTTTTTATCAATGTTTTCTAACTTACTTATTTTATCTAAATCCTCATTGGATAAAGGGAAATTAGAAACTAAAACCTGAACGGTAAACAAACAATTATTAGACAAACTGGTAGTATCATCATTAGGTTCTATTGTATTTTTTTTCTCAATTATTCTGCCACTATAATTATCATCTTCGTTTCTAGTATTAATTGATTTTTTAGTGGTTTTATTATCAATAACATAATTCAAACCGATTCTCTTACCATCTTTATATGTGACAATAAATGCGTCATGAAATCCACGAGCAATCATTTGGGCCTGGTAATCTATGGCATCATTATAGTTTGAGAAAGAACCCACCATATATCTCACCATACCATCATTTCCAACAAAAGGAATTACATTTTTTACATTAACAAATACTTCATCAGAAAGAATTTCATTAAAGGCTCCAATCTGAACTCTAAAGTTTGGGTTGTTATCTAACGATTCATTATTGACTATTTTTTCTGATGTGTCTTCTACAACAGCATTATCATCAATTTTGTTTACTTGATTTTGCTGATTTTGTTCTTCAAGAAAATCTGAATAATTAATTAATAAACCATTGTTGTCGATAATTATTTCAGTTTCTTGAAAATTAAAATTATCTTCTATTTCAATTTTTCTAATAATTGCATCCTCATAGTTAGAATAACTTCCAACCGCATAGATTACAATATTATCGTCAACTCTGAAACTTTCTAAATCATCTAAACTTAAAAGTCTGTTGAGTGTAGTAGCATTTATTGAGTCATATCCTTGCCAGATTTTAACTTTATAGACCAACTCTTTAACCTCCTTATTGTTGCTCAATGACTCGATGTATATTTTATTAAAGGCATTGGCTTTAGCAATAAGATACTCATCGATTGTTTTAAAATCCTCTCTTTTTATTTCATTTTCATTGTAAAAGTCTGCATATTTTCTTGAGGCAATATCTAAATCTGAATATGTATTTTTGTAATCATCCAATGTTAAGGTTACCCCATCTTTATTTACAATAGATCCTTTAGGAGTGTTTTTTTGTTGATCCAAATAATTAGGTATACCATCTCCATCATCATCTAAGGGACATCCGTCCTTGTCAACTTTAACTCCCTTTGGTGTATTTGGACAAAAATCTTCAAAGTCAGGAACCAAGTCATTGTCCTGATCATTAGATTCCAATGCATTAAAATTTACCTCTGAATAATAATCATCTGAAATTGTTGAATTTTTATTTTTTGATTTTGTAAAAAGATCATAGTGAACTGTAAAATTCAATGATTGATATGAATCAGAGCTATTTTGATTGTTTATTGACATATCAATATCACTTAGCCCTAAGCCGTAAGTCATTGCTAAATCAAATTGTAATCGTTTTGTTATATCAAATCTAAGACCAAGAGATAAAGGCAAAGAAAAAATCGCAACTCTTTCTAATCTTTGTTCATTGGTTGTTGAAACACCTAAACGATAAACACCCAATGAAAAAAGAGGAGAAAAAATTGATTGACCAATAAAATTATCTAAAGAATAATCTAACTGAACACCTATACCATCAACATCAGAAGAAAAAGTCTCTAATTGATTATCTCCACTGAATGACGTCTTTAAAAACATAAATGAAAAATCGACATTTTGTGAAAAATCAAATTTCATACCTGCATTAAAGCCAGCTGTTCCTTTAAAAACACTTGAGTTATCACTTTTTATATCACCATCTAAAACATAAAGTCCTGATCCAATACTAAATTTGGGTTTAAATGGCTTGTCTACTTCCTCGCCAATAAAATTATTCTGACTAAAGATGTTTATTGAGCTAAACAATAAACTTAATAAAATTAGTCTTTCAAAAAATCTATACATTTTTTTTTTTTATTTGGGTAAAAGTACTAAAAAAAAAAGAATGAAATAAGTTATCTCAAAAATTAGGTTTGAGTGTATATTTTTTATAAAAGCTGTCTATTACATTTACTGCTTGTGTTGGAGTATTTACTACGCTTAATAAATCTAGATCTTCTAAGCTAATATTATTTTCCAAGTCTAACATAATATTTTTAATCCAGTCTAACATACCGCTCCAATATCTTTTACCAACTAACACAATAGGAAATCGTGCAATTTTTTCGGTTTGAATTAAAGTTATCGCTTCAAATAATTCGTCAAGTGTACCAACTCCACCTGGTAAAACAATAAAACCTTGGGCATATTTGACAAACATCACTTTTCTGACAAAAAAATAATCAAAATTCAATAATTTATCATTGTCTATAAATTGATTATGAGATTGCTCAAAAGGCAATTCTATATTTAAACCGACGGATTTTCCTTGACCTCTTTTTGCACCTTTGTTTGCTGCTTCCATAATTCCTGGACCCCCTCCTGTAATAACTCCATAGCCCTTTTGAGTTAATAAAAAGGCAATTTCCTCCGCTTGATTATAGTAAGTGTGATTTGGTTTAGTTCTTGCAGATCCAAATATTGAAACGCATGGGCCAATTTTAGACATTGTATCAAAACCATCAACAAATTCTGACATAATTTTAAAAATTTGCCAAGAATCTGAGGTTTTAATCTCATTCCAGCTTTTTGCTTTCAATACTGATACAATTCTATTATCTTTTTTTTCCATTACTATTTTCACTTAATTTAAACAAAAGAAGTTATAACTCTTTTACTAAAAAATTAGCCGTATAACTATTATTACTTTGTACGATTTTTTCTGGTGTTCCGTTACACATAATCATCCCTCCATTATCGCCCCCCTCTTTTCCAATATCAATAATATAGTCAGCCACCTTTATTACATCTAGATTATGCTCAATAACAACCACTGAATTACCTCTTTCAACAATTAAATCTAAAACATTTAATAAAACTTTTACATCATCAAAATGCAGACCAGTAGTTGGTTCATCTAAAATATATAGAGTTTTGCCTGTTCCTTTTTTAGATAATTCAGTTGCGAGCTTAACTCTCTGTGCCTCTCCACCTGATAAGGTCTTTGCTGATTGTCCCAAAGAAATATAGCCTAAACCGACATCTTTGAGTGTTTTAAGTTTTTGATAAATTTTGGGAATATTATTAAAAAATGAAACAGCTTGATCAACAGTTAAACTTAAAACATCATAAATTGATTTCCCTTTATATAGTACTTCTAAAGTTTCTGTGTTATAACGCTTTCCATTACACATTTCGCAATGAACATCAACATCTGGTAAAAAATTCATCTCGATAGTCTTTAAACCGGCTCCCTTACAATGCTCACACCTTCCTCCCTCAACATTAAAAGAAAATCTTCCTGATGTAAAACCTCTTACTTTAGACTCTGGTAGATTTGAAAAGATTTCTCTTATGAATGAAAAAACTCCCGTATATGTAGCCGGATTTGAGCGTGGTGTTCTTCCAATGGGGGATTGATCGACTGCAATTACTTTATCTATATGATCTAATCCTGAAATGCTTGAATACTCTAAAGGTTCCTTTTCTGATTTATAAAAATATTTATTTAAAATAGGATACAACGTTTCATTTATCAAAGTAGATTTTCCACTACCTGATACTCCTGTAACACAACAAAATAATCCAAGCGGAATTTCAACATCTATATTTTTTAAATTGTTACCTTTAGCTCCTTTTATTTTTATAAAATTACCATTACCGGTTCTTCTTTTAGTTGGTATTTGTATCTTTTTTTCATTTTTTAAATATTGTGAAGTAAGACTAGAATTTTTTATGATTTTTTTGTATGTACCCTCAGAAACAATTTCACCTCCATTTATACCAGCTCCAGGACCCAAATCAACTATAAAATCTGCTTGCATAATCATATCTCTGTCATGCTCAACAACAATAACAGTATTACCAATATCTCTTAATTTCTTTAATGAATCTATTAATTTTTGATTGTCTCTTTGATGTAAACCAATACTTGGCTCATCTAAAATATATAAAACATTTGTAAGCTGGGTTCCTATTTGTGTAGCTAATCTTATTCTTTGCGCTTCCCCACCACTTAATGTTCTTGAACTTCGATTTAAGTTTAGATAAACTAATCCAACATCAATAATTAACTGAACTCTTTTTTTTATTTCTTTTATAATTTGTTTGGCTATTATTGATTTATTTTCTGTTAGATTTTTTTTGGTATTATCTAACCAATTACTTAAACTGTACATATCCATTTGAGCTACTTCATGAATAGAACAATCAGAAATTTTATAATTTGATGATTCAATATTCAACCTGCTACCATTGCAAGTATTACAATTTTGTTCAAGCATATATTTAGATGCCCATTTTTTTATTGACTTTACATGATTATTTTTAGATTGCTCTTCAATAAATGTAATAATACCATCAAAATCAATTTTACATACTTTAGAAACTTTGGCGTCTTTAAGTTTTATTTTCAAGCTATCATTGATACCGTACAGTATTGACTCAAGAGCTTCATTGGGGATCTCTTTGATTGGTGTTTCTAATGAAAAGTTAAATTTTTTAGCAATTAATTTAAGTTGTGACATGAGCCAATCCGCTTTTTTATTAACTAAAGGAGCAATAGCACCTTTATTAATACTCAAATCTTTGTTTGGAATTATTTTATTTATATCTACCTCTTTATAAATCCCTAAACCATTACATGAAGGGCATGCACCTTTAGGAGAATTAAATGAAAATGAGTTTGGTTCAGGATTACTGTATGCCAGCCCTGTTTTTAAACACATTAAATATCTACTAAAAAATCTGATTTTATTATCATTAGCTTGAATAACCATCATAACTCCATCACCAATATCTAAAGCAGTTTTTATTGTCGATAATAATCTTTTTTGATTAATCGTGTTTACAGTTAACCTATCAACAACTATTTCAATATCATGATACTTGTATCTATCTAATTTTAGTCCAGGTGAAAGGTTTAATATTTCACCATCAACACGTACTTTTAGATAACCTTGCTTAATTAATTTGTTAAAAAGTTCAGAGTAATGACCTTTTCTCGATTTTACTAGAGGTGCTAAGATTAACACAGATTGATTATCCATCTCATTTAAAAGTAAATCAATAATTTGCTCATCATTAAAAGAAACCATTTTTTCTCCAGTATTATATGAGTAGGCTGTGCCAACTCTTGCATAAAGTAACCGCAAATAATCATATATTTCTGTTATAGTACCTACAGTTGATCTTGGATTTTTAGAAGTTGTTTTTTGTTCAATTGCTACAACAGGACTAAGGCCAGTTATTTTATCCACTTCGGGCCTTTCCATATTTCCTAAAAATTGCCGAGCATAGGCATTAAAAGTTTCTAAATATCGTCTTTGTCCCTCTGCATGTATAGTATTAAATGCAAGAGAGGATTTACCACTACCGCTTTTGCCAGTAAAAACAACTAGTTTGTCTCTTGGAATTTGTAAATCAAGATTTTTCAGATTATGTGCACGAGCACCTTGTATATCTATTATTTTATTCATGGCTTACATACTTAAATAAAATCAAACTTTTATTTTTCTAAAAAAATTAAACTGCTGTCTATTGGAATTTTTATAAAATATGTTTTATTAGAGGTATTTTTAAGCGAAGATGATCTTAGCCAGGGATTACTTTTTTTTAGCAATTTATAATTTATATTTTGAGAATAAGCAAAATCATATAAGTTAGTAATTGACGAATCTATTTCAATTGTTGAATAATTTGGCATCATATATAAATCGTTTTTCTTGAAAAAAAAGCCATACTTTTGAGGATTTTGTAAAATTTCTTTTAACGCCAAGATTCTAAAAATATATCTAGCAGTTTCGGAATTTAAATAAAGATCATAATAATTTTCAACTCTTTGTTCTTTCAGTCTCCTACTAATACCTGCTCTACCCATGTTGTAAGAGGCAGCGGCAATTGTCCACTCTCCAAACTGTTTGTAAGCATCATTTAAATAATTACATGCGGCTACTGTAGATTTTTCTAAATTGTAACGCTCATCAACATCATCATTTATCTCTAGATCATATTCTTTAGCAGTTTTTTTCATTATTTGCCAAAAACCTGCTGCCCCTGAGGGTGAAACAACATTTTCCAATCCACTTTCAATTACAGCTAGGTATTTAAAATCAGCTGGAATACCATATTCTTTTAGAATTGGTTCTATAATAGGAAAAAATTTATTGGCTTTTTTAAAATATAATAATGTGTTAGATTGAAAATAAACATTACGTAGTAACTCATTGTCAAATCTCTCCCATATTTCCGAAGAATAAAGAGGGACGCTCTCTCCTGCAAAGTTTAAGCTGTCGGGTTTATTAAAAGAAAAAACTTTAGTTTTTTGATTTAAATCTTGTAGGCTATCTAATTCGCTATTGTCATTATTTGTATCACTTGAAGAAATCTTTAATTGAGTAAAAATCACAAATATGATACTAGCAAATAAAAAAAATAAAAATGATCTTTTCATATTTAAAATTTAGTTTTAAAATCTTTAAAATTTCCAGCCAAATTATCTTTTTCAGAAACAATAGGAATATCTATACCCCAATCTATATTTAAATCAGCATCATTCCATAGAAGCGCCTCCTCAGAAGATTTATTATATAAAGAAGTACATTTATAAGAAAATATGGTATTGTTTTCCAGAGTTAAAAAACCATGTGCAAATCCTGGAGGAATCCAAAAAATTTTTTTATTTTTACTAGATAGCTTTACTGAACAATATTTACCATATGTTGGAGACGACTTTCTAATATCAACCGCTACGTCTAAAACTGCTCCTTTAATAACACGAACTAATTTACCTTGTTCATACGGAGGGTTTTGAAAATGCAAACCTCTTAATACTCCTCTATGAGATAAAGATTCATTATCTTGAACAAATTTTAATTCTTTGTTATTTTTTTGTAAAAGAGTTTCACTCCAACTTTCAAAAAAATATCCTCTAGAGTCTTTAAAAACAGTTGGAGTTATAATTAATAAACCTTCGATTGGCATTTTTACAACATTCATAAAAGGTAAAATTTAATTTTTTTCAAAAATAGAAAAAAACATCTGCAGATTCCATAAATACCAAAACAAAAAAAGAACTAAAAAATTATCTATTTTTTTCTAAAATATATTTTAATTGGTACACCACTAAAAGAAAAATGTTCTCTTATTTTATTCTCAATATACCTTTTATATGGTTCCTTAATATATTGAGGAAGATTTGCAAAGAAAGCAAATGTAGGAGTGTGTACTGGCAACTGAGTACAATATTTAATTTTGATATATTTTCCTTTTATTGCAGGAGGAGGATTTTTTTCAATTAAAGGCAAAATGTAATTATTTAGTTTTGATGTTGAAATTTTTTGCACTCTGTTATTAAAAACATTAATTGCTTCTTGTAAACCCTTTAATAGTCTTTGCTTTTCTATTGCAGAAACAAATAGAATAGGAACGTCTGTAAATGGTGATATTTTTTCCTTTATATCTTTAATAAATTTTTTGGATGTTTCGGTAGATTTACTAATTAAATCCCATTTGTTTACTAAGATCACTATACCCTTTTGATTTCTATCTGCAATATGAAAAATTCTTTGGTCCTGTGACTCGAAACCTCTTTCAGCATCGACAACAAGAATACAGACATCAGAATGTTCAATAGCTCTAACTGATCTCATGACAGAATAAAACTCCAAATTTTCATTTACATTCTTTTTCTTTCTTAATCCAGCGGTATCTACTAAAGTGAAATCAAAACCAAATTGTGTATATTCAGTATTCAAAGAGTCTCTAGTAGTTCCAGCAATATCAGTAACAATGTTTTGTTCTTTTCCAATTAAAGTATTAATTATTGAAGATTTACCTACATTGGGCCTACCAATAACAGCAAACTTTGGTTTATTATTATTAACTACATCAATTTCTGTCTTAAAATGCTTAACAATTTCATCTAATAACTCACCGGTACCACTACCACTTATGGATGATAAAGTTATATACGAACCAAGGCCTAGATTATAAAACTCTACGGCCTCAGATAATAATGTCGCATTATCAACTTTATTTACAGCTAAAACAATTTTTTTATCAGACTTTCTTAATAATTTTACAACAGACAAATCCAAATCAGTTACACCTGTAGTTGCATCTACTAAAAATAATATAACAGATGATTCATCAATAGCAAGTTCAACTTGTTTTCTGATTTCAACTTCAAAAATATCCTCACTTCCTTGTACATATCCTCCTGTATCTATAATTGAAAATTTTTGACCATTCCATTCTGATTTACCATAATGCCTATCTCTAGTTACACCACTAATTTCATCTGTTATAGCCTGTCTACTTTCAGTTAGACGATTAAACAATGTTGATTTTCCAACATTTGGTCTTCCTACTATCGCAACTATATTACTCATTCTTAATATCCAAATTTTTTCAATTGTTTTTTATCATTGCGCCAGTTTTTTTTAACTTTCACAGGTGTTTCTAAAAAAATTTTTTTTCCCAACATTTTTTCTATTTCTTTTCTAGATTCACTTCCTATACGTTTAAGTCCTAAGCCTTTGTGCCCAATAATTATTCCTTTTTGACTATTTCGCATAACATATATAACTGCTCGAATTCTAACAAAATCTGATTTATCTAAAAATTCTTCAACCTCAATCTCAACTGAATAAGGTATTTCATTTTTATAATGAGTTAATATTTTTTCTCTTATAATTTCTTCTACAAAAAATCTTTCTGATTTATCTGTAAGTGTATCTTTAGAAAAATATGCTGGAGCTTCAGGTAATAACTCAATTATTTTTTCTTTTAAATTATCCAAATTAAAATTATTTAATGCAGAGATTGGAAATAATTGAGCATTTGGGAAAATAGAACTTAGTTCATTAATTTTTAAAGTTACTAGATCCTGATTTGATAAATCAATTTTATTTAATAAAATAATGAGCGGTAATTTAGTATTTTTTAATTTCTCAAAAATCTTTTCATCATTTAAATATTTTTCTAATGAAGCATCTATCATATATAACAAAATATCAGCATCTTCGAAAATAGATGAAATGAAATTCATCATACTTTCTTGAAGTTCATACTTTGGTTTTATTACTCCGGGGGTGTCAGAAAATATTATTTGATAGTTATCATCATTTAAAATTCCCAAAATTCTATGTCTTGTAGTCTGTGCTTTGTGGGTTATAATAGACAACTTATGACCTAGAATGGAATTTATTAAAGTAGACTTTCCTACATTAGGATTACCAATGATATTTACAAAACCAGATTTATGATTCATTTTGCAAAGAAAAGAAAAAAGGGCTAACTAAAAGTTAGCCCTTA
The DNA here is from genome assembly GCA_902627575.1 of uncultured Bacteroidota bacterium. Taxonomy (GTDB): domain Bacteria; phylum Bacteroidota; class Bacteroidia; order Flavobacteriales; family BACL11. The sequence goes on along the minus strand of CACOJQ010000001.1, from coordinate 16,575 downwards.
ATTAATATTATAGCATATTTATTTAGAGAGATTAAATCCAACAGTTACGGTCACTCTAGCTCCTGTAGGATGCGTAACAGTATAAGCATCATTTACTAATACTGGATCCGACCAATATTCATCTCCATTGTATGGATCTCCATCAGGATCTATCCATTCTCCTTGAGAATATTCGGCATCAACATCATAAGTTTTATCCATACTTGGTACAAATGCAATATTTACGGGTAAATTTAAATTACCAAATCTAAAATTGTATCCAGCACCTATAACCATAGCTATGCCTCCAAGCGATAAGTTTGGACCAGCTGCAAACTCAATCCCACTTGATGTACGTATCCCAACCATTGAAGATATAGACGGCAAAAAGAGACCTTTTTCCATACCTCCAACTAATGCAATCCATTCTACTAAACCAACTATATCTCCTCCATCCGCAAACCTGCTTTCCCATTGCCATCCGTACTGTGACATCACCGATCCATATTGTCCTAAAGATGTTCCATCCCATGACTCTCTATTTTCATCTGAGAAAAGCTTAACATCTTTTTTAAGAATATTTGCTAAAAGCCCAGGCTCTACAGCAGTGAGGCCAATCCTTGGGCCAGCTAAGTACTGAATTTGTGCACTAGTAGAGAAAACAACTAAAAATGTTAAAAAAGTAAGAAATATATATTTTTTCATAATAATTAAATAAAATTAAGATTTAATAAATTGTCCATGGTACACCTGTAAAAGTACCAATAAATAATAAAAGTAATAGTGTTGCGATTATTAATATTCCAACTAACCAGCCATAAATTAGAGATTTTCTTATGTGTTTTCTTTTTATTAGAAATAAAACTAAAAGTGAATATGGTAATGTCCAAGCTGAAAATACTCCTATCAAAAAAGCTAACAAATCAAATTTAGGTTTAGCATTTTCAATGTGATTAATAATCGTCTCCGATTCAACAGGAAAGGAGGCATAACAAATGCCTCCTAATAACCAACAAAATAAAAATACGATATACTTTTTACTAATCATTATTGTTTATTTCTTTCTTCCAAAATTAAAGCCTACCATTACTGAAACTCCGTGTCCAGAATCTTTTTTTCCTCCATCTGGATCTCCTAACAAATGATTAGTTCTAGATGGCACCCATGCTATATTAATTGGAATATTTAAGTCTCCGGACTTGTATGTATGACCTACAGCAAAAACCATACCAATTCCCGTAAAAGAAAAAGTTGGCCCAACTGCTACCTCTAAACCACTCATTTTACGCATACCTATCATAGAACTTATACTTGGAACAAAAGTACCTCTTTCAAGTCCTCCGGCAAGTGCAACCCATTCAATTAATCCAACATAGTCACCACCCTCAACTAAACGTGTTTCCCATTGCCAACCAAACTGAGTAATAAGAGCCTGTTTTTGAGTATAGTTTACAGGATCTTCCGAGTCAAGTTCTCTATCATCATTTACTATGTCAGCTAACAAACCTGGAGTCAACACGGTAAGGCCAAATCTAGGGCCATCTAATCTTTGAACTTGTGCATTAACACTAACAACAAAACAAATTAACAATAAAACAGATATAAATTTTTTCATTTTTTTATTTTTAAAATTATTATGGGGCAAATCTAAATACTTAAAAAGTAAATACTATGCTAAGCATAGTATGTTATATTTTACTAGATTATATTTTTTTTTGTAAATCATCTAAACGATTTATATTTTCTTCCCATTCTTTCTCCAAACTTAGCTTTTTTTGTTGATTTTCTTCATATTTCTTAAAAAAATCTGGAATCTTTGAAAACTCTTTGAATCTTTTAGAATCAGAAAGCTCCAAATCTATTTTTTTTTGATTTTCATCAAGTATTTCAATGTATTTTTCTAAATTTTTTATTTTATTTTGAATTTTTTTTATTTGCTTGCGTAAATCTTTCTCTGCTTTTGAAGCTTGATGAATTTTATTTTTTTGACTTACAATTGATTTTTTTTGAGCTAATTTATCAAACTCTTTCTCATTCAAAAAAACATCAATATCTCCAATATATTCTTTAAGATTTTTATTTTTAAACTCATACACTTTATGGGTCAAGCCTTGTAAAAATATTCTGTCATGAGAGACAACAATAAGGCTTCCATCATAATTGCTAAGTGCTTTTTTTAATAACTCTTTTGAAGTTATATCTAAATGATTAGTAGGCTCATCCATAACAAGTAGATTATAGGGCTCTAATAATAATTTACATAAAGCAACTCTTGCTCTTTCTCCTCCAGAAAGTACTTTAATTTTTTTAGACACCTCATCATTACTAAATAAAAATGATCCTAAAATAGAACGAGCTTTACCTATTGAAGTATCATTTGCAGCCTGCTCAATAGTTTCTAATACAGTAAGATTTTCATCTAAAAAATCAGCTTGATTTTGAGCATAATAACCAATCTTTACCTGATGACCTACATCTATCTTACCATTATAATCAATTTCATTTACAATCATTTTAGCTAATGTAGATTTTCCTTCACCATTTTTACCAACAAATGCAATCTTATCTCCTCTAACAATTTCTAAATCAACTTTTTCTAAAACTATCAAACTATTATATTTCTTAGATGCTTCTTTAATTCTTAAAGTAACTTTTCCTGAATGAGGTGCAGGGGGAAAACTAAATTGAATGCGTCCTACATCTTCTTGTTCAATTTCTATAATATCTAGCTTCTCTAGCTTTTTTATTAATGTTTGAGCAAAGGCAGCTTTATTCTTTTTTGCACGAAATTTATTTATCAAAACCTTTGTGTCTTCAATAAATTTATCTTGATTTTTTTTAGCCTGTTTTTGCTTTAGAATCCTATCCTCTCTTAGTGTTAAATACTTTGTGTAAGGTACTTTATAATCATTAATTTTACTAAAAGCAACTTCTATAGTACGAGTAGTTACTACATCCAAAAAAGAACGATCATGAGAAACTAAAACAATCGCACCATCATAACTACTTAACCATTTCTCAAGCCATACTATAGATTCTATGTCAAGATGATTTGTAGGCTCATCAAGTAATAATAAATCTGGCTTTTTTAATAAAATTTTTGCCAATTCAATACGCATTCTCCATCCACCGCTAAACTCGTTTGTGTGTCTTTCAAAATCATTTTTATTAAAGCCTAATCCAGTAAGCACTTGACTGATTAAAGATTTACTATCGTGACCTCCAGCCATTCTAAATCTTTCTTCATGTTCATTAAATTCGCTAATAATTTCTAGATACTCCTTACTTTCATAATCAGTACGTTCAATAAGCTTTTGATTAGCTTCATTCATCATTAATTCAATTTGATTTAAGTTTTCAAAAGCTGTTTGAGCCTCTTCGATCACAGATTGTGAATCAACAAAATCTAAATCTTGCATTAAATAACCAACTACTAAATCATTTGAAATTGATAAATTTCCTTCATTGTATGATTGTTCTTGTGCAAGTACTTTCAACAATGTAGATTTTCCTGCTCCATTTTTACCAACAAGACCTATTTTATCTCCTTTATTTATCATAAAAGAAATGTTTTTAAAGATATCTTGACCTCCAAAATAAAGTGATAAATTATTTATCGAAACCATAAAAACAAAAGTAATATTTTTAATTTTTAGAAATAATATGTTTAAAAATTGGAGAAATAATTTTTAGGCTTATCTTTGCAAACATATCGCGGGGTGGAGCAGTTGGTAGCTCGTTGGGCTCATAACCCAAAGGTCGCAGGTTCGAGTCCTGCCCCCGCTACTCAAATAAAGACCCCTAATTGGGGTCTTTTTTTATATCTGTCGAAGAAATAGCTATTTCTTTTTTTCTATTTTTTCTTTATATTTTATTACTGGTACTTTTAATAATTAAAAATTTTAAGTTTATATATTTTTGAATATTTTTCTTGTGCATATTTCATGAAATATTTAAAATTTAGTTCTTCACCAGTAATTTTCTTACATAAATCTTTTGCGTCAAATCTTTGACCGTGAACATGAATTTTTTCTCTTAACCATAATAAAAGTTCGCTCATATCTCCCTTCAAAATTTTAGCGTCAATATCTGAAATTTCCTTACTTGCTTGATTATAAAATTGAGCAGCATAAAAACTTCCTATAGTATAAGTTGGAAAGTACCCAAAACTTCCGTGAGACCAATGAATATCTTGTAAAACTCCTTGTGAGTCTGAAGGAACTTCAATATCTAAATACTTTTTATATAACTGATTCCACTTTAAAGGCAAATCATTAACTTTGATTTCACCTCCAATTAAACCTCTTTCAATTTCATATCTAATTAAAACATGTAGATGGTAAGTTAACTCATCTGCATTCGTTCTTATTAATGAAGATTTCACATTGTTACTAGCATTATAAAACATTTGACAATCGATATGTTTAAGTTGATCAGGAAAAATTGATTTTAGTAAATCATAATTTTTTTGCCAATAAGGTAGACTTCTTCCAACATGATTTTCCCATAATCTTGATTGAGACTCATGAATTCCTAATGAAATTGAATTTCCTAGAGGAGTACCATAGTTTTCTGCTAATATGCCTTGTTCATATAATGCATGCCCCCCTTCATGTATACAACTCCAGATCATTTCAGAAAGGTTATTTTCATCAATTCTAGTAGTGACTCTTGCATCTTGAGGTGAAAAACTTGAAGAAAAGGGATGCGCAGAAATATCTTGTCGCCCAGAATCAAAACTATACCCCATTTGTTTTAAAAGTTCTATTCCAAAATTCCATTGTTTTTCATAATCAAAAAACTGATGAAAAAATGAATCATCAATATTATTATTTTGAGATATTTGAGAAATAAATGGAACCAACTTACTCTTTACATCGTGAAAAATTAAATCAACATCCTTTACAGTTAAATTTGGTTCATATTTATCAAGTAGTGCATCATAGGGATGATCATTAAAACCTAAAATTTTAGTTTCCTTAATTCGTAAATCTACTATTTCTTGAAGCGATTGTTTAAAATAATTAAAATCATTTTTTTCTTTTGCAATTCTCCAATCGCGAAAGGCATTAGATACTAGAATAGATTGATTTTTAATAAACTCTGCAGAATACTTTTGTTTTTTATCAAATTTCTTTTTTGATAAAAATATATTTCTCTTTTGATCTTCATTTAATGATTTATCACAAAATAAATTATCTAACAAAATACCATATTCAGGTTTAGTCTCTAGATCATATGCAATAGATGCTAGTGTTGATAATTGCTGAGCACGAAACTTATTTCCATTTTTAGGCATATAAGTTTCCATATCCCAATTTAAAACACTCATTGACATGTAAACATCGCTTATTTTCTTACTGTAATTTATGTATTCTTTATAATTCTTCATTTTTTTATCTCATAATTAACAAAAAAATTAATCCATATCAATCTTGAATAAAAATAAAAAAATGGAGAAAACAAAACAATAAAAAAAACTATTGCTAAAACTAGCTCATGAATTTTCAAATCTAGTATTAATAACTCTATCAACATCCATAATAACAACATAGTACCTACACCTAAAGCATAACTTACATACATTGCTCCATACCAAAATCCAGGTTCAATTTCATATTTCAGATTGCATTTATCACATTTTTCTAAATTATTATTTGACTTTGAAAAAACATTTAAGTAGGGATTATCTTTAGACCAAAATTTACCATTATGACATCTAGGACATAAATTATAAATTATACTATGTAATTTTTTGCCTTTTGAAAATACTGAAATCATTATAATTAAAACAATTTATAAATGAAGTCGCCTAAAATATATCCAAATGCCAATACTAAAGGATATAAAAAAAAAAGCCAAAGTGTACTGAAGAAACCTACTTCTTTTACAACAACAAAACCTCTTTTAAAAAATTGAGGTCCAAAATCATACCACGTACTAAGACCCACTTTTCCTACTATAACATTTGCAATAATTGCAATCATTAAAATACAAACACCAATAATATATATTCTTATCATAATTTAATTAAAAATATTAATCTAATAATATATTTTATTCAAGCTCATACTCTAACTTCATAGTTATTGAAGCTGTCTTACGTTTAGATGTTGTATTAAAAGCTCCTCCCCAAGAATAAGATTCTGAAGAATTTTGAGCAACTATTTGAAAAACTCCCATTTTAGCATATTTTAAATCACCTATTTTGGATTCTGCATTTATTGCGATGTTTTTTGCACGACTATTAGCATCTTTAGTTGCTTCTGCAATCATCTCAAGTTTTAATTCTGCCAATTTAGTATAATAGTATCTTGGATTTTGCGAATTAAACTCAATTCCTTTATTGATCAATTCACTGATTTCTCGAGAAATACTCTCTACCAATTCAACATCATTAGATTCAATCTGAACACTTTGGGTTAACTTGTATCCAGTAAAAACTTTACCTGCATAGTTGCCTTCATCATCATAGGTGTTTTTAAATTCTTTGGAAATATCAACAGCAGAAAAAATCATATTATTATTTGTCAAGCCCTTTGAAAGCATATAATTTTGTATTACCTCTTGATCATTATCCAACAACGCATAAGCCTTTTGTAAATTCATATTTTTTTTACCAAAAGATCCAGACCAAACTATTAAATCAGAAACAAAACTTTTACTACCAAGTCCTGTAACTGAAATAGATTTCTTATTATCATTTCTGTTTTTGTAAGTATTGGCAAAAATAAAAGCGGTTGTTATAATAGATATACCAATAATTAAACTACTTAAATATGACTTCATAATATTTATATCATTTTATGCAAGTATACAAAAACAACTACTATTTTCCTACAAAATTTGCTTTTTCCCATTTTCCTTTTAGGATTTTTCCATCTGAAAAAATATAGATACCATAACCATGCATCATATCATTTTTATATTCTCCCTCGTAACTTTCCCCGTCCGAATAACTGTATTTCCCTTTTCCATGTTTTTTATCGTATTTAAACTGACCTTCATACATTTCTCCATCATTGTAACTATAAATACCCCTCCCATGTCTCATTCCATTTAAATATTCTCCAACATATTTACTACTATCATCATAAATATATGTCCCTTTTCCTGTGTAGCCATTTATCAACATATCATAAGAAATAATATCATCAACATTGTCACTAGATGAGCATGAAAAAATTAATAAAACTAAAAAGAGAATGCGCAATTTAATTGTCCTAATATAATTATTCAATAATTATTTTCTTTTCAATAACCCCATTCTCATATTCATAAAAAAGCAACTTATTATTTTTTCTTTTTGTTTGCTTTCCAGACAAATCAGTTAACATTATTAGATTTCTTTTTTCAGAACTGTTAAATAATGAAGAAACAGAAGAATTAATCTGAAAAGAGACCCCATCTATAATATTATCTAAAGAATCTACAATAACTTCTGCAATTAAAAAATGTGCTGAAGGGTCATTTGTAATCCACTCATATTTATATTCTACCATGTTGTTATTAGAATTGCCTAAAAATGGAATAGAGGAAAAAGGAACATTTGTAATCCATGTTCCAAGGCCTGTTAATGTATCAGAACAGTATATGTCAAGTTGTGATTCAGTATACTTTATACTTTTTAATCTTAAAACATCATAAGTACCTAAAGGAGTATTCATTGTTCCAGAGGCATCTACCTCAAAGTTGGATGTATTTAAAATTTTAACAACAGCTGTATCAGCACTATTAGCCAAACCATTGGTTAGTGATGCTACTGTTGCTGCCGGTAAAGCTATATTTAATAAAGCGCCTGTTATAACATTATCAATAACTAAACTGGGACCATCAGAAATTGTTAATGAATAAGTTAAAGGAAGGGGATAATATAAGGCAGGCGTAGCAAAAACTGTATCATTTATTCCGTGTATATACATTCCCGAAGGCCCTTTATTAAAATAACTCACAGAAGTCCCTTGCTCCATTGCTAAATTAACATTATTATACAAAGAACCACTACTTGTTACGCTAGGATCTACAAAAAAAAGATTATCAAAACTTGGAAATTGTAATGACCCAAAGTCCCAGTATTGATTAGGTCCAGTTGTTCCAATTGACACATTAGCATTGGGATCAAATGCTTTAATCATTAGATCACCTACACCAACCAAATCATTTTCATAAACGGTGATTTGTGAAAATGAATTTACAGAAAGAAAAATAAATAAAGATAAGAGTCTTGTTTTCATAAAAAGGTAAATAGTTATTTCACACAAATTTAAAATAAAAAAAAATAATATCATCTACATTATTACATCTTATGCCTTAAAGATGAATTTCGTATATTTGCATGGTAAATTATATGAGTTTATTTTCAGATGAAACACATACTTTATAAAATATTATTTTTTTCTTTAATTGTTAATCTATGCTTTGGGCAAACAATAGTAAATGTAACCCCATGTAATATTAGCGTTAGTCAATCCTTAACTGGATTTGAACCAGATCCGGTTTATGCCCCTTGGATATGGTCCTATGATACGCTAACAATAACAAACAATAGTAATTGTGATATTAGAGTAAGGCCTGAATTTGATGTTTCTCATGAAAGCTCACCAATAGGGGCAACTGATTTTAACTTAAAATGGTTCAATCCCTTTACTGGAAATTGGCCAATTATACCTTATTATATTGATGCTAATGGAAATGCTGTTGGCTACTGGAGTATAGGTGGAGATAGTACTGGAATAATATTAAACCAAGGAACTAGCCAACAAATCATCATTAAAGTCCGCTTTAAACCAAGCGCTAATTATGGCCTATACTCAGCAAGCTGGAGCACTCAACTTTTAGATTCCTCAGGAATATTTGTTCAAAATTTAGCAATGGACTCTTCTTTTTTAAGCCTTATTGATTGTTCTATTTTTGAAGTTGATAGCTTCTATAGTACTAATTCAAATTGTTACAACTCTAATACTGGAAGTGCAGCAATAGTATCAATTCAAAATGGAAGCAGTCAATATACATATAACTGGAGTAATGGAGATACAACAAGTAATATTACAAACCTAGCACCTGGAAACTATGATTGTATTGTTACTGATCAAAATTGGCAACAATGCACAGATACAATTTCAATATCAATAAACGAGCCCGATTCATTAAATATCACCGAAAATATAAATCCTCTTTTATGCTTTGGAGACAATAATGCATCGGTTAATTTAACTGTAAATGGTGGTACAAGCCCATATAATGAAATTTGGGCTAATGGCGTTACTCCAAATAATTTAGGGCCTGGCAATTACAACTACACGATTACTGATAGTAATGGTTGTACTGTAAACAACTCCGTTGTAATTTCGGAACCTTCTCAATTATCGTCAACAATATCATCGGCAGATATTACGAATTGTATTAATAATGATGGTAGCATTGATTTAAACGTAAGTGGTGGCACAGGACCTATTTCATATACTTGGAGTAATGGTTCAACTAATGAAGATTTGATTAACTTGTCTGCTGGCACCTATTTTGTTGTTATTTCAGACTCTAATAATTGCATTTTAACTGATACTGCAGTAATAGAAAACTATATATCTTTATTAAATATTAGCTTAAGTTCTCCTGTATATAATGGAGAGAATTTAATCTGCTATGGAGATAATAGTGGTAGTATATCTTCTACAACAACAGGTGGTGTTGGTCAATTAATTTATACATGGTCAAACGGACAAACAGTAACTTCTATTTCAAATCTCTCTGCTGGCACGTATAGCTTAAACATAATTGATGGTCTTGGTTGTTCAGCTACTGAAAGTATAATATTATCTGAGCCTGATGAGTTAACCTCCACATATACCAAAACAGATGTAAGTTGTTTTAATGCCAATAACGGGAGTGCAATTGTTAACTTCTTTGGAGGTACTACAGGAAGCGTCCCAGGAGACACAAACTACATACTAGGTTGGCAAGGATTAACAACTATATTGTTTAATCCTATAGCTCAATTTGAAACATCAGTAGTTTCACCAAATGGAATACCAGCAGGAATTTATCCATACAGTGTGACTGATTTAAATGGGTGTACAATATATGACACAATTACTATAATAGAACCTGACAGTTTATTTATCACATATACAACATCAAATTTTTCAGGATTTGAAATTGATTGTGCAGGAGAAAATAGTGGAGAGATAAATATTCAAGTTAATGGCGGAACAGCACCATTTAATCATTATCTCAACGGCATAACACAAAACTCTTATAACATAACGAATTTAATAGCAGGAAACTATATAGACTCCATAGTAGATTTCAATGGATGTTCTGCCTCTGTTAGTATCACTCTATATGAGCCAGACACCTTAAACGGTTCACTAACATCAACACAGCTAAATTGCTACGGAGACTGCGATGGAGAAATATACAGTAATATAAACGGAGGGGTACTACCATATAATTTACAATGGAATAATGGAGATACAACCGATACCATTACAGGAATTTGTGATGGAACTTATAACCTTAGCATTACTGACCAAAATGGATGTAATGAAAATCTAACTATTAGTCTAATCGAACCTGATGAATTAACCTCTACATATATCAAAACAGATGTAAGTTGTTTTAATGCTAATGATGGAAGTGCAATTGTTAATTTCTTTGGAGGTACTACAGGAAGCGTCCCAGGAGACACAAACTACATACTAGGTTGGCAAGGATTAACAACTATATTGTTTAATCCTATAGCTCAATTTGAAACATCAATAGTTGCACCAAATGGAATACCAGCAGGAATTTATCCATACAGTGTGACTGATTTAAATGGGTGTACAATATATGACACAATTACTATAATAGAACCTGACAGTTTATTTATCACATATACAACATCAAATTTTTCAGGATTTGAAATTGATTGTGCAGGAGAAAATAGTGGAGAGATAAATATTCAAGTTAATGGCGGAACAGCACCATTTAATCATTATCTCAACGGCATAACACAAAACTCTTATAACATAACGAATTTAATAGCAGGAAACTATATAGACTCCATAGTAGATTTCAATGGATGTTCTGCCTCTGTTAGTATCACTCTATATGAGCCAGACACCTTAAACGGTTCACTAACATCAACACAGCTAAATTGCTACGGAGACTGCGATGGAGAAATATATAGTAATATAAACGGAGGGGTATTACCATATAATTTACAATGGAATAATGGAGATACAACCGATACCATTACAGGAATTTGTGATGGAACTTATAACCTTAGCATTACTGACCAAAATGGATGTAATGAAAATCTAACTATTAGTCTAATCGAACCTGATGAAATAAATGTGGTATTAGATTCTCTATTAGATGTCAATAATTACGGAGGAAGTGATGGAGCTATATATATAACTTTAGCCGGCGGAACATCTCCTTTTAATATTGTATGGACAAACAATAATACTTTTTTATCATTTGATGAAGATCTAACAAACCTAAGTGCAGATTTATATTTCCTAGAGGTTACTGATGATAATTTTTGCATATATTATGACACTTTAGAAATTATGCAACCCCCTTCTTTATACATTACACTTGATAGCTCTACTAATGCAATTTGTTTTGATTCTTGCAATGGAGAAATCAATATCACTGCAAATGGTGGGGATTCAACATATTTTTATTTTTGGACAGGTCCGAATGGATTCACATCAACAAGTGAAGACATATCAAATTTATGCTATGGAGAATACATTTTAACTTTAGATGATGGCATTTCGTTTATAACTGATACTTTTAATATTTTCCAACCTCAACCTTTTGTATATAATCTTATAATTGATTCTATTAATTGTTATAATGATGTTACTCAGGCAGAAATTAATGTATGGGGGGGAACTCAACCATACACTTATAATTGGTCTTCTGGAGGAAACAATTATTTTACATCATTAAATGCTGGGACCCATTCTGTATCTGTTTTAGATATAAATGGGTGTAGTATGTTTGAATCATTTACAATTAATAACCCCGATTCTATTATTAGTATTGCCACTACTTCAAACACTTCATGCTTTGGAGGTAATGATGGAAGCACTAATATAAATATAATTAGTGGAGGGACCGCTCCATTTATATTTTCTAGTAACAATGGACTAACATATCAAAACTCAAATATATTTTCGAATCTTTCTGTTGGGAATTACTCAATACTAATTTCAGATAGTAACAATTGTTTAGATTCTTTAAATATTCAAATAAATTCACCCACTGAAATATATAGTATTACCAGTAGTGATAGTTTAAGTTGTTATAATCTTTGTGACGGAAATGTATATGTAACTGCATTTGGGGGAACACCTCCATACAATTTCTCATGGGACTACGGAACAAGTAATTTATGTGCTGGCTTATATAATGTTATTATAACTGATTCGAACAACTGCACATCTGTTAATAATGCAATTGTTAATGAACCTGACCCGCTATTAATAAACATCTATATATCAGACTCTACCCTTGTAGCAACTAGTGGGTATGATTCCTATCAATGGTATAGTGCAGGTGGAAATATAATTAATGGAGCAACAAATGAAACATTTACCCCTAACACAGTAGGAGAATATTATGTAATAGTTAATAATGGTGAATGTGAAGAAACATCATATTCAATATATTATAATATTAGTAATATTTTAGAAATTGAAAATAACCTTCAGATTTATCCAAACCCAACAAATGGAATAGTTACAATTATAGGAGAGAAAATTAAAAATATATCTATATACAACATATTGGGTAATCAACTATTTAAAGTTGAAAAAAATAATTTGAATATAAATTCAAGAAACATAGATTTATCTAATTTAGCCCCAGGTATATATACAATACAAATAGAACAAAACAATAAAATACTAAACTATCAGATTATACTTAAATAATTTTTTATAGTTTGGCCAAAAAATAAAATATAATTATGATAAAGAAAATAATAATTCTAATAGCCCTTTTAATTGGCTTCAATAGCAATTTATTAGCTGTAATTGACACGTCATATACTGATCATTTAAAGCCTTTCGATTGGAATCCAATTTCAGATTCTGAAAAAATTACACAATACGAAAATCAAAAAACATTAACAAAAAGATCCATACAACAGGCAGCAAAAGGAAAAGAACACTATGAAAATGCACTTAAACACATGAAAAATAAAGAATACTCATCAGCAATTTCAGAGTTTGAAACAGCTATTAAACGTTATGAAAGAGCTAAACTTAGTGCTGATGGTTTAAATTATCTTTATTTAAATATGGCTCTTTCATACTCTAATTCTGGTTACCCAAAAGATAAAGCTGAAGCCGAAAGATTACTTAGTTTATTAACACCAAAGATTTACGATGAAAAGGATTGGGCATATAATGCAGCAATTGCACACTACCAAGTTGGAAAAGCTAATGATGCAACTAAAATTTTATCAAAGATAATATCAAAAAACTATTCATATTTTCAGGCTTATGTTACATTAGAAGCAATATACAGAGATGGTGAAAATGATAGCCAAGCCGATAGAGTTAATGATAGGATGATGAGTGCAGAAGAAAAATACTTTAACAAAAAGAAAAAATCAAAAAAAGAAAAAGTAGAAACAATAGTTAAGGATGTATCTCAAGAAAATGGGAAAAAACCAGATATAACTAAAATCGTTCCAATTAGAAAAGTCAAATTAAAAGATTTCTTAAAAAATAAGGATTTAGACAAAAAGAAAACTTCACAAATGCAAAATGGAATCGAAAATTTTATTTTAGGTACAGAAACTTTAAAAGATCGCAATTACAGTATTGCACAAAAACAATTAAAAGATGCTGAAAAAGTTCTTAGAAAGTATTTAAGTGAAGATGGTTTAAATTATGTGAGAGGAAATCTTGCAATTGCATATTTAGTTACAGAGTCAAAAAGAGGCGTAGGAACTGCAAATAAATACTTAAGAAATCTTACCTCAAAATTATACAATAACCAAAAATGGACATATAATATGGCGGTTTCATTTTATCAGTTTGCGTTTATGTCGGCAAGAGAAGATAAAAAAAATAAAACTAGAAAATGGAATAGCCCAAAGCCAGCAGAAAATCTGAAAACATCTATTAAATTGTTTCAAAAATCAATTAGTCAGGATAAATTGTATCTACCTGCATATGAAAATTTGATCTATATATTTCGTGAGCAAGGGGAAAATGAAAAAGCAAATAAATTAGCAAAAAACCTCCAAAAAGCAAGACTTAAACTTGTATCAAAATATAGCCTAGAGGATCAATTATTAAAAGGGGGAGAAAAACATATTTTTAGACTTAATTTAGGTACGTTTGGGATGTTTGATACGCCTGCATATTTATTTGAGGAAGAACATGTAATTGCAGTTCCTTTAGATGATATAAGAACTGTTTATCTATCAGGTAAATTTTATAACGTTGATGACGTAAAAAACTATCAAAAACAAATGCAAGATAAAGGATACGATAATACCTTTATCGTCGCTTATAAAAATGGAGATGAAGTAGGGTTTGAATAATTTAATAGTATTTATATTTAGAGAAAAGGAATGTTCTTATTCCTATAGTACATAATGCTATATTTTCTTCAAAAAGATCAGAACTTTGTAATCTAAAGTACATATTTCCAAAAACTGTAAACCATTCTAATTTATATGCTATTTCTGTTTCAATAGACAATACTTTGGTTTGCACTCCTTGACCATTATAATTACCATAAGAATACTGACCTCCTGTACTAGCATCAAAATCTGAAATAAATATATTCTGTCCATAATGGGTGTCAATCGAATCTAAACCGATCAAAACATATTTTCCTGTTAATTTATAGTTCCACTTTTTATTATTGTATTTAAATACATTAACAAATTCTTTAAAATTTGCTCCATAAGGATGGGCTAAAGCTTGGTTCATGTGAGAATAGTTTTGTAAAACTGTTTTATGAGCGTATGTGTAAGGCTGAACTTGATTAAATTCAAATAAAAAATCAAAAGAATTAATTTTACCTTTAAAACCTAATTGGTATCCAAATTTATTTTGGAAAAAACCTGATGCATATGATTCATCTGCATCCTTTTGTCTAGATAAGTTCAAATCATCTAATAAAAACTGACTAAAAAAAACAAAATTTCCATAGTTTAAAGAAAAAGTTGCCCCCATTAGAGCATTTCCTTTGTTTGAGTGCTTTGAAAATTCAACAGGTCTATAAAAAATAACAGGATTTAAATATGCCAATTCAAATCCTTTGTATACTCCCTCACTTTTTGATTGCCATAAAATTGATTCAAAAATTCCTAGACTAACATTAGCAAAATCATAATGTAAATAATGAATTGTAGAATGCTTTTTTCTGCCGACATCGTTCATGTCAGGATTTATAAAAGTTGTATATAAATTAAAATATTTAAGATTACCAAATTCAGTTATAAACTTCACATAAGGATATGACTCTCCTAAATCAGAAAGCAATAAAGAATGATAACCCTCTCCAATAAAATGCCTACCAAAACCAACTTCTGATGTAATAAATTTATTTGATAAATATTGTGAATAAAATTGAATTCGATTAGTTTTTGTTCCAAAGCCTGGAACAAAACCTAATGAATCTGTATATTTAATAATCTTAGTATTGTAATCTCCAACTAAATGATCAAATTGGGCCCCTACAAATAAATTATTATTTATATTACTCTTGACTTTTATTCCAACTAAATACAAATCTGATTTATCATAATTTTTATTTAATGATATAGCAGTAAACAGAATTGGTTTATAGATAATACTATTTTTTTTTATTGAATCATGTTTTACAGAAATTAATTGCGACTTAAATATTGTTTCTTGCGAATTAGTATTTTTAATAAGAAATAAACAAAATAAAACCTTAATAAGCTTTTTCATCACCTTTTAATATATTCCAAATAGTTTGAAAAATAATGTTTATATCTAATGACAATGACCAATTTTCTATATACCAAACATCAAACCTAACTCTACCTTCCATATCTTGCAATTCTTTGGTTTCTCCTCTGTATCCTCTTACTTGAGCAACACCCGTAATACCTGGCTTTACAAGTTGCCTTACCATGTATTTGCGAACTAGTTCTGAATACTCTTTAGTATGTAATAGCATGTGTGGTCTAGGGCCAACGACAGACATATCACCAAGAAAAACATTAATAAACTGTGGGAATTCATCTAATGATGTTTTTCTTAAAAATGCTCCAATCTTTGTTATTCTACTGTCTCCTAAAGTAGCTTGCTTAGAATTTGCATCACCGCTATAAGTCATTGACCGAAATTTATAACACTCAAATTCTTCATTATTTACACCTGATCTCAGTTGTTTAAATAGAATAGGGCCCTTTGAAGTACATTTTATTATTATAGCTAAAATCGGAAACATCCAACTTAGAAAAAAAATAATTACTAAACTTGAAAAAAATAGATCAAACATTCTTTTTAAAAACCTATTAATAAAATCAGTTAATGGTTCTTCTCTTAAAGTTATAACAGGAACATCATCAAAAAAATCAATATTTACTCTCTTAAAAATAAAACC